>NZ_BAAANS010000005.1:37235-196495 GCF_039529925.1 Kitasatospora saccharophila
CAGCGGATCCGGAGGAAGCCGACCCCACCAAGGGCCGCCTGGTCAAGGTCCCCCCGGCGGACTTCAACCCCTTCGCCCAGACCACCCCGCCCCCGGCCCCCGCACCGGTCGCGGCCGCCGCCCCCGCCCCGGCCGCGGCGCCCCGCCCGGCCGCCACCGCCGACCCGTTCGGCACCACGCTCTCCTCCGAACCGGCCGACCCGTTCGGCACCGTGACCAGCCCGTCCCCGAGCGCCCCGACCCCGGCCATCCCGCCCCGGCCGAGCGCCCCGCCGGTCGTTCCGGCCGCGGAGCCGGAGGAGGCCGACCCGACCAAGGGCCGCCTGGTCAAGGTCCCGCCGCCGGACTTCAACCCCTTCGCACCCCCGGCCCCCAGCACCGCACCCGCCGCCGCAGCGGATCCGGAGGAAGCCGACCCCACCAAGGGCCGCCTGGTCAAGGTCCCCCCGGCGGACTTCAACCCCTTCGCCCAGACCACCCCGCCCCCGGCGGCTCCGACCACTCCGGCCGCCCCCCAGACCCCGCCCCCGTCCAGCCCGTTCGGCTAGCCGTCCCGTCCCCGGGCCCCAGCAGGGGCCCGGGGAACGGCGATCCGCTGTCGGCCCCCCTGCGAAGCTCCTCACCGCACTGACGCGGGAGCGCACCTTGGGCAGCTGGAACACCGGCCCGTTCGACAACGACGACGCCGCCGACTTCGCGGACGCCCTGGACGACGCCGCCCCCGAGCGGCGCGCCGCCCTGGTCCGTACCGCCCTGGTCCGCGCCCTGCGCGGGTCGGACGGGCCGGAGCACTCCGTCGGTCTGGCCGCCGTGGCCGCCGCCGCCCTGGTCGCCGCCCGGTGCCCGGGCGGCGAACCGGTCACCACCGCGCACGGCCCGCAGCAGCCGCTGCCCCCGCTCACCGCACTGCGACCGCTCGCGGCCAGCGCGGTCGTCCGGACCCTCGGTCCCGGTTCCGAGCTGACCGAGGGCTGGTTCAGGTACGCCGCCCACCTGGCCTGGCGGGGCGAGCCGCAACGCTTGCACGCCGTGCTGCGCGCGCCCGAGCCCCCGTTCCCCGGCCAGGAGCCGCTGTTCTGACCCGTCGGCGGGCCGGGCCACCGACCCGCCGACGGGCCGTCACCTCACCCCGGCCCGCCGGTCGTCGACCTCCTCGGCCAGGACGGCCATCCGGTAGAGCGCGACGAAGTAGCTCGTGGCGTACGAGTCGGCGGCGACGGCCGGCAGCAGTTCGGCGAGCAGGGCGCGGCGCTGCCGCAGGTGCTCGCGGTGGCGGGCGCCGAGGGGGCCGTCGAGGGTGGCGACGGTGCAGCCGGCGAGGGTGGTGGCCAGGGTGACCAGGGATTCGCCGTCGGGTTCCCGGTCGTACCAGTCCGGGGGGAACCGCAGGGCGCCGAACTCCTCCAGGAGCTGGCCCAGCAGTTCGATCTGATGTTCGAGCATGTCAATGATCATGCCGCACCGCCGGGCGCTTGGG
This sequence comes from Kitasatospora saccharophila, assembly GCF_039529925.1. Classification (NCBI taxonomy): domain Bacteria; kingdom Bacillati; phylum Actinomycetota; class Actinomycetes; order Kitasatosporales; family Streptomycetaceae; genus Kitasatospora; species Kitasatospora saccharophila. The sequence continues at coordinate 38,713 of NZ_BAAANS010000005.1, forward strand.
AACGCATGTCGCACACATCACCCCCACCTCGCCCCCGTGCCCGGAGGCCCGCCCGCCGGACGGTCCGGAACGCGAATTCCCTCCTCAATGCGGAAACTTCCGGGTGGTCCAGACCTATTGCCATTCCATTACCTACTCCCTACCCTCCAATGACACAGGACCTCCGAGCTCCCCGACGGCCGGAAGATCCGCCGCACCTGCACACGCACCCCTCCTCCCCCACAGGCAGTGGAGCCCGCCCGCGCGCCCCGCCCGCGGCCGCCGCTCCCGGACACAGGAGTCCCCATGCGCAGACGTCGGTACCGCCTACCCCTCCTCGCCGTCGGCAGCCTGCTCGCCCCGCTGCTGGCCGTCTCCCTCCCGGCCCAGAGCGCGCACGCGGCCGAGCCCACCGCGGTCTTCCACAAGGACCAGGACTGGGGCTCGGGTTACGGCGGCGGCTACACCATCAGCAACGCCGGCAGCGCCGCGATCAACGGCTGGACGCTGGAGTTCGACCTCCCCGCGAACAACACCCTCGGCTCGCTGTGGAACGCCACGTACACCGCCGCGGCCTCCCACGTCACCGTGAAGAACCCGAGCTGGCAACCGCAGATCGCGCCCGGCGCCTCGTACGACTTCGGTTTCAACGTGGCCTATTCGGGCCCGTTCGCGGAACTGAAGAACTGCAAGCTGAACGGCAAGCCGTGCGACGGCAGCGGCGGCGACGACCAGGCGCCGTCCGTGCCGACGAACCTCACCGCGACGCAGTCCGGCGCGGGCCGGGCGACGGTGTCCTGGACGGCGTCCACCGACAACGTGAAGGTCGCCGGGTACGACGTGTACGAGGGCGCCACCAAGGTGTCCACGGTGACGGGCGACGGCACGGCGGTGACGCTCACCGGCCTGGCGGACGGCCGGCACACCTTCACCGTGGTCGCGTTCGACACCTCGGCCAACCGCTCGGCGGCCTCCGCCCCGGTCGGCGTCACCATCGCCCCGCCGCCGCCGGACACCGAGGCCCCGACCGCCCCGGGCACCCCGGTGGGCACCTCGGCGGGCGCGAGCACCCTCGGCCTGGCCTGGGGCCCGTCGACCGACAACGTCGAGGTGACGGCGTACGACGTGTACAACGGCGGGACGCTGGCCCTGACGGTCGCCGCCCCCACCACCGCGGCGACGGTCTCCGGCCTGTCCCCCGACACCCCGTACACCTTCACCGTGAAGGCCCAGGACGCGGCGGGCAACACCTCCCCGGCGTCCAACCCGGTGACCCTGCGCACCGGCAAGGTCAACCCGCAGACCGGCCTGACCATCGGCTACTTCACCCAGTGGTCGGTGTACGCCCGCGGCTACAGCGTGAAGAAGCTGGACACCTCGGGCAGCGCCGCGAAGCTGGACTACCTGAACTACGCGTTCGCCAACATCCACCCCTCCACCAAGCAGTGCTTCCTCACCAACAAGGCGGCGGGCAACGACTCCGACCCGAACGCGGGTGACGGTGCGGGCGACGCCTGGGCGGACTTCGGGCGCGGCTGGGACGCGGGCACCTCGGTGGCCGGGACGACCGACACCTGGGACCAGAAGCTGGCGGGCAACTTCAACCAGCTCAAGCAGCTCAAGGCCAAGTACCCGAACCTCAAGGTGCAGATCTCGCTGGGCGGTTGGTCCTACAGCAAGTGGTTCTCCGACGCGGCGGCCACCGACGCCTCCCGCAAGGCGCTGGTCTCCTCCTGCATCGACCTGTACATCAAGGGCAACCTGCCGGTGATCGACGGCCGCGGCGGCGCCGGTTCGGCAGCGGGCATCTTCGACGGCATCGACCTGGACTGGGAGTGGCCGAACTCGGAGGGCCACCTCGGCAACGTGATCCGCCCGGCCGACAAGGCCAACTACACCCTGCTGGCCCAGGAGTTCCGCCGCCAGCTGGACGCGCTCGGCGCCAGCACCGGCAAGCACTACACGCTGAGCGCCTTCCTGCCCGCCGACCCGGCGAAGATCTCCGCGGGCATCGACATCCCGGGCCTGTTCGGGGCGTTCGACTTCGCCACCGTCCAGGGCTACGACTACCACGGCGCCTGGGAGATGACCACCAACCAGCAGTCCGCGCTGAAGGTCGCCGCCGGCGACCCGTCCACCCCGGACCGGCGGTTCAGCTCGGAGATCGCCATCAACGCGTACGTCAACGGCGGCGCCCCGAAGTCCAAGCTGACCCTGGGCGTCCCGTTCTACGGCCGCGGCTGGACGGGCGTGCCGCGCGGCACCACCAACGGCCTGTTCCAGACCGCGACCGGCCCCGCGCCGGGCAGCTACGAGAACGGCTTCGAGGACTACTACAAGCTCAAGGAGAAGCTGACCAGCGGCGGTTACACCCTCTACCGGGACCCGGTGGCCGGCCACGCGTACCTCTACAACGGCACCGTGCTCTACACCTACGACGACCCGACGGAGATCACCCGGAAGGCCAACTGGATCAAGGAGCAGGGCCTCGCCGGAGCGATGATCTGGTCCTTCGACGGAGACACCGCCAACGGCGAGTTGATGACGGCGCTCGCCAACGGCCTGAAGTGACGCGGTAGTTCAGGCGCGGCGTGCCAGGTGGACGACATCCGGCACGCCGCGCTCGACCGGGACCTCCTCGGTCCGGACACCGGTGAACCCGGCCTCCCGCAGCGCCAGTTCGAAGGCGGCGGACGGCTGCGCGCCCCACACCGCCAGCACGCCACCGGAGTTGAGCCGGGCGGCAGCGCTCGCCAGCCCGGCCGGCCCGTACAGCCGGTCGTTCTCGGCGCCGACCGTCCAGTCCGGCCCGTTGTCGATGTCGAGGCAGAGCGCGTCGTAGCGCTCCCCCGCCCCCGCCAGGTACGCCACCAGGTCGGTGTGCAGCACCTCCACCCGGGGGTCGTCCAGCGCCCCGGCGGAGAACGCGCCCAGCGGGCCGGTGCGGTGCCAGTCGATGATCGCCGCCTCCCGCTCGACCACCGCGATCCGCGACCAGCGCGGCTCGGCGGCGGCGTGCGCCAGCGAGAAGCCGACGCCCAGCCCGCCGATCAGCACGCTGGGCCGCGCCACCGCCGCGAGCCCGTCCAGCGCGGCCGCCACCAGCAGCCGCTCGGAGCGGCCGTCGACGGTGTCCATCAGGAAGCAGCCGTTCACGATCACCTCGCAGTGCCCGCCGCGCCGCCGCAGCACCACCTCGCCGCCCGCGCTCTCCCGCCGGTCGAGCACCTCGGGCTCGGCCGGATCCCGGCGGCTGGGCAGCACGGCCCCTGCGGACTCCACGGGCGGCACGGACATGCGGCGACTCCTCGGGGATCGGCATCGATCGTCGACCCACTGACCCTAACCGACCCGCCCGGTCACCGTCCGCTACCCCTGCGGATCGGGCGTCACCCCTGCCGGAGCGACCGGCACACCGCCCTTCGCCTTCGGGCTGCGCCGCCCGCGCCGCTCCAGCCACTTGGCGAACCAGGAGAGCAGCAGGCACATGCCGATGTAGACCGGGGCGATCACCATCACCACCGGGATGAACGGCAGGTCGTAGTCGAGGTTGGTGGCGATCAGCTTCCCGGCGTGCAGGAACTCCTCGTAGGTGATCAGGAACCCGAGCGAGGTGTCCTTGAGCGCCACCACCAGCTGGCTGACGATGGTCGGCAGCATCGCCCGGTTCGCCTGCGGCACCAGCACGTACGCCATCACCTGGGTCTTGCGCAGCCCCAGCGCGTACGCCGCCTCCCGCTGCCCCTTGGGCACCGCCAGCACCCCGGCCCGGAAGACCTCGGCCAGCACCGAGCCGTTGTACAGCGTCAGCCCGGCCACCAGCGCCCACATCGGCGGGGCCTTGAGGGCGACGAAGATGAAGAAGATCATCACCAGCAGCGGCATCGCCCGGAAGAACTCCACCACCACGGTGGACGCCCAGCGCACCGCCCGGTGGTCGGAGAGCCGCCCGGCGGCGAACAGCGCGCCGAAGGGCAGCGCGAACAGCACCGTCCAGCCGAACGCCTTCAGGGTGTTGCCCAGGCCGCGCAGCAGCAGCTCCTGGACGCCCTCGTACTCGAAGGGCATCCACTTCTGGTACGTGAACTGCTGGGTGTGGAACAGCATGTAGACCACCCAGCCGAGCACGGCGGCGATCACCAGCAGCGCCAGCCACCCGTACAGCCGGTGCCGGGCCAGCGCCTTCGGGCCCGGCACGTCGTACAGCGCGGAGGACTCCACCGTCATCGGAACACCTCCGTCATCGGGACACCGCCACCCGTCGCTCCAGCACGTTGAACAGGGCGCTGATCGCCAGCGTCAGGATCAGGTAGCCGAGCGCGATCCAGACGAAGGTCCAGACGATGCCGTAGCCCAGCTCGTTGATGGTCCGGTAGGTGCCGAGCAGTTCGACCACGCTGAACGACCCGGCGATCGCGGTGTTCTTCGCCAGCGCGATCATCACGCTGCCCAGCGGGGCGACCACCGCCCGGTACGCCTGCGGCAGGACCACCAGGCCCAGCGTCTGGGTGAACGTCAGGCCCAGGCTGCGGGCCGCCTCGCCCTGCCCGGCGGGCACCGTGTTCACCCCGGAGCGCAGCGTCTCGCAGACGAACGCCGAGGTGTAGCAGCCCAGCGCCAGCACCGCGAAGGTGAAGAACGGCAGCGTGATGTCGAACCGGGGCAGCCCCAGCACCACGATGAAGAACAGCAGCGTCAGCGGCGTGTTGCGCAGCACCGTCACCCACCCGGTGCCGAACACCCGCAGCGGCTTCACCGGCGACACCCGGAACCCCGCCACCAGCGCCCCGAGCACCAGCGCCAGTACCGCGCTGACCAGGGTCAGCCACAGCGTGCCGAGGAACCCGTGCCAGTACGTGGACCAGTTGTCGGTCAGGACGTTCACCCCGTCCCCCTCCTTCCTACTGGTAGCGGTCGATCGCCGGCGGCTCGGGCGCGGGCACCCCGGACAGGCCGAGGGTCGCCTCGTACGCCTTCTTCCAGTCGCCGTTCTGCTCGTGCCGCTGCAGCGCGTCGTCCAGCGCCAGCCGCAGCACGGTGTCGTTCTTGGGCACGCCGATGCCGTACGGCTCGGTGGAGAACGGCTGCCCGACCACCTTCAGCTCGTCCGGCACCTTGGCCGCGTAGCCCTGCAGGATCGCGTTGTCGGTGGTCACCGCGTCGACCTGACCGGTGATCAGGTTGTCCACGCAGGCCGAGTAGGTGTCGTAGCCGATCAACTTGGCCTGCGGGTAGTCCTGCTGGATCCGCTGGTACGGGGTCGACCCGGCCGCCGAGCAGACCTTCCGCCCGGCGAGGTCCTGCGGCCCGTCGATCTTCGTCTCGTTCTTGCGGACCAGCAGGGACTGCCCGGCGATGAAGTACGGCCCGGCGAAGCCGACCAGCTTCTTGCGGTTGGCGTTGATGGTGTAGGTGCCCACGTAGTAGTCGACCTGCCCGTTCTGCAGCGCCGTCTCGCGGTTGGCGGAGGCGATGGTGCGGAACTCGATCTGCCCGGGTCCGAAGCCCAGGTCGGCGCCGACCATCCTGGCGATCTCGATGTCGAAGCCGGAGTACTCGCCGGTGGCCGGGTTCTTCTCCCCGAGGTACGGCTGGTCCTCCTTGGCGCCGACCACCAGGTGGCCGCGCGCCCGGGCCGCGTCCAGGGTGGGCGAGCCGGTGACGGCGTCGCCGCCGCGCACCTGGTAGCTGGGCAGCGCGCCGGGCTGCGGCCCCTTCGGCGGCGGGGTGCCCTCCTTGCCGCAGCCCGCCGCCCCGACCAGCAGCACGAGCAGCAGCGCCCCGAGGCGTCTCATCGTCCCCGGCCCCCTCAGTGCTTCAGGATCTTGGAGAGGAAGTCCCGGGCGCGCTCGCTGCGCGGGTCCGCGAAGAACTCCTCGGGGACGCGGTCCTCGACGATCCGCCCGTCGGCCATGAACACCACGCGGTTGGCGGCCGACCGGGCGAAGCCCATCTCGTGGGTGACCACCACCATGGTCATCCCCTCGGCGGCCAGCGCGCGCATGACCTCCAGCACCTCGTTGATCATCTCGGGGTCGAGCGCCGAGGTCGGCTCGTCGAACAGCAGCGCCTTCGGGTCCATCGCCAGCGCCCGGGCGATCGCCACCCGCTGCTGCTGGCCGCCGGACAGTTGCGCCGGGTACTTGTCCTCGTGCGCCGCCAGCCCGACCCGCTCCAGCAGGCGGCGGCCCTTGGCCTCGGCCTCGGCCCTCCCCCGCTTGCGGACCTTGACCTGGGCCAGCGTCACGTTCTGCAGCACCGTCTTGTGCGCGAACAGGTTGAAGGACTGGAAGACCATCCCCACCTCGGCGCGCAGCTTCGCCAGCCCCTTGCCCTCGGCGGGCAGCGGCTGCCCCTCGATCAGGATGGTGCCGCTCTCCACCGTCTCCAGCCGGTTGATCGCCCGGCACAGCGTGGACTTGCCCGACCCGGACGGGCCGATCACCACCACGACCTCGCCCCGGTCCACCGTCAGGTCGATGTCCTGCAGCACGTGCAACTGGCCGAAGTGCTTGTTCACCCCGCGCAGTTCGATCAGCGGCTCCCCGGCCGCCCCGGCCCCGCCGGTCGGCCCCGCCCCCGCGCTCTCCCCCGTGTGCTCCCCCGGCGCCGTCACCTGCTGCGCCGTCCCTTCAGCAGCCAGCCCAGCGCCGTCCCGGCGAGCAGCGTCGCCAGCAGCGCGATCCACAGCGGGCAGGTGACGGTGAACACCCAGAACTGGATCTTCACCTTCTCCAGGTTGGCGAACAGGAACCAGACCGCCAGCACCACGATGACGCCGATCCCGATGTACCGGGTCGGGATCCCCGCGATCTCGTTGCGCTGGGTACCTGACGGAGAACCACCTGATGTCTTGGTCACCCCCGCAGTCTGCGCCCGGCCCCGACCCGCCGGCCGCCGCGCCACCCCGCCACCGCCGCCCATTCACCCGTCCGCGTCACGAGCCGACGCCCGGGCCGACGCCCGGGCCGACGCATGGGCCACCGGACGGGCCGCCCGACCCGCTCGGGCCGCGTCGCGAGCGGCCCCGCCGTCACCGGCCGGAAGCAGCCCCTGCCCCACCCGCCCCCTTGACCCCCTCCCGGAACACCGATTGGCTGGCACCGCCGTCACCGTGACGGACAGTCAACTCACTTCCCCGGGGGGACCAATTGACCACCTACCGCCGACCCGGACGCCGCGCGGCCGCCCTCGCCGCCGCCCTGGCCGTCAGCTGCACGCTCGTCGCCGCCGCGGCCCCGACCGCCACCGCGGGTGCCGCCCGCCTCACCCCCTTCACCCTCACCAGCCCGGACTTCCACGACGGCGGCAAACTGCCGCAGTGGACCGAGTTCGGCGGACCGGGCGCCGAGGGCGCCCCCTGCCAGGGCAAGAACCTCGCCCCCCGGCTGGACTGGCGCAACGCCCCCGCCGGGACGCTCGGCTACGCCCTGCTGGTGAACGACCCGGACGCCCCGCTGGCCGGCGGCTGGCACCACTGGGTGCTCTACGACATCCCCGGCGACGCCCGCCGGATCGACGGCCACGGCAAGCTCCAGTACACCCAGGGCGCCAACAGCTTCGACACCAACGGCATGCCGGTGGTCGGCTGGGGCGGCCCCTGCCCGCCCGCCACCGGCCAGCCCCACCACTACGTCTTCACCCTCTACGCGCTCTCCACCCCCACCCTCCCGTCCGCCGGGCTGACCTACGAAGAGGTCACCACCGCCATCCAGCCCCACGTCCTCGGCGCCACCAGCATCGTCGGCACCTTCAAGCTGCCCTGACCCGACCCGCCCGGCTCCGCCGGTGGGACGGCCGGGGGCGCCACCCGCACGCCCCCGGCCGGCTCCCCGGCCCCGGGGGCCGGCTACCGCTCGTCCCGCCAGGAGCGCCAGAGCGCCGCGTAGGGCCCGCCGGACGCCACCAGCTCCGGGTGCGACCCGTACTCGGTGATCCGGCCCTGCTCGACCACCGCGATCACGTCGGCGTCGTGCGCGGTGTGCAGCCGGTGGGCGATCGCCACCACCGTACGGCCGGCCAGCACCCGGGACAGCGAGCGCTCCAGGTGCCGGGCCGCCCGCGGGTCGAGCAGCGAGGTGGCCTCGTCCAGCACCAGGGTGTGCGGGTCGGCCAGCACCAGCCGGGCCAGCGCGAGTTGCTGGGCCTGGGCGGGCGTCAGCGCGGTGCCGCCGGAGCCGACCTCGGTGTCCAGCCCGTCGGGCAGCGCGTCCACCCACTCCGTGGCGTCGACCGCGGCGAGCGCGGTCCGCAGCTCGGTGTCGTCGGCGTCCGCCCGGGCCAGGTGCAGGTTGTCCCGCAGGGTGCCGACGAACACGTGGTGCTCCTGGTTGACCAGCGCGACCTCGGTGCGCACCCGCTCGGCGGGCATCCGCGACAGCTGCGCCCCGCCGAGCGTGACCCGGCCGCGGCCCGGCGCGTAGATGCCCGCGAGCAGCCGGCCCAGCGTCGACTTGCCCGCCCCCGACGGCCCGACCAGGGCGACCCGGCTGCCCGGTTCGACGTCCAGCGTGATGTCGCGCAGCACGTCCGTCCCCTCGCGGTAGCCGAAGCTGACCTGCCGGGCCTCGACCCGGCGGCCGTCCGGGCGCAGCGCCTCGTCGGTCTCCGGGTCGGCGACCTCGCGGACGCCGACCAGCCGGGCCAGCGAGGTCTGCCCGATCTGCAGTTCGTCGTACCAGCGCAGCAGCCGGGAGACCGGGTGCACCAGGGCCTGGGCGTACAGCACGCCGGTGGTCAGCCGGCCCGGGCTGATCAGGCCGTGCAGGGCGAACAGACCGCCCAGCACCAGGGTGCCGAGCACGGCCAGCGCGTAGGTGCCGTCCACAGTGGGGAACCAGACGCTGCGCAGCCAGAGGGTGTAGCGCTCCCATTCGATCCAGCTCTTGATCTTCCGGTCCGTCAGTTCGACCCGGCGGTCGCCGAGCCGCAGCGCCTCGACCGTCCGCCCCGCGTCGACCGTCTCGGCGAGCACGGTGTTGACCGCCGCGTACCCGGCCGACTCGTTGCGGTAGGACTGCGGGGCCCGCCGGAAGTACCAGCGGGAGGTGAGGAGGAGCAGGGGCAGGCCGAGCAGGGCGGTGGCGGCCAGCAGCGGGGAGGTGACCAGCAGGGCGCCGAGCACCAGGGCCACCGAGACCAGGGCGACCACCAGTTCGGGCACCGCGTCGCGCACCGAGCGGGCCAGCCGGTCGATGTCGGTGGTGCCCCGGGAGACCAGGTCGCCGGTGCCGGCCCGCTCCAGCACGCCGAGCGGCAGCGCCACCGAGCGGACCAGGAAGTCCTCCCGCAGGTCGGCCAGCACCTCCTCGCCGAGCACGCTGCCGCGCAGCAGCGACAGCCCGGTGAACGCCGACTGGACCACCAGCGCGGCCAGGTACCACCCGATCGCGGCGGTGACCCGCCCGCCGCCGCCGGTGGCCAGTGACTCCACCAGCGAGCCGAGCACCGCGGGCCCGACCAGCCCCGCCACCGTCGCCGTCCCGTGCAGGGCCACCACCCCCGCCAGGCCGCCGCGGTGCCGCCGCAGCAGCATCCGCCCGTACGCCCGCACCGCGGCGGCGGAGCCGACCGGCAGGGTGGTGACCGGCCCCTGCTCGTGCATCTTCGGGGGCTTCACTGCGTGCTCCTTCGGTTCCGGTGGACGTGCGGACGCCTGCTGGTGCGGTCGGGCCGCCGACTCGTGCGCCGGTGCGGCGGCCCGGTCACGGCGCGCCCCCGGCCGCCCCGGGCCCGGCGGGAGCCGCGGCGGCCCCGGCCGGTTCCGCCTGATCCGCTGGCTCCGGCGCCCCGGCCGGGTTCTCCTCCCGGGTGACGACGGCCCGGTAGCGCGGCTCGCCGGCCATCAGCTCGCGGTGGGTGCCGGTGGCGGCGACCCGGCCGTGCTGGAGCAGCAGGACGGTGTCCGCCCGGTCGAGCAGCAGCGGGCTGGTGGCGAAGACCACCGTGGTGCGCCCGGAGCGCAGTTCGCGCAGGCCGGCGGCGATCCGGGACTCGGTGTGGGCGTCGACCGCGCTGGTCGGTTCGTCCAGCACCAGCACCGGCGGGTCGGCCACCAGCGAGCGGGCCAGGGCGAGGCGCTGGCGCTGGCCGCCGGAGAGCGAGCGGCCGCGTTCGGTGATCCGGGCCGCCATCGGGTCCCCCGCGCACTCGGGCGAGCCGTCGACGAGCGCCTCCAGCGCGTCCTGCGCGCGGGCGGCGGCCAGCGCCTCGGCGGGTTCGACCCGGCCGGAGCGGGGGACGTCGAACAGCTCGGCCAGGGTGCCGGAGAGCAGCACCGGATCCTTGTCGTGGACCAGCACCGCGGCTCGGGCGGCGGCCAGCGGCAGGCCGTCCAGTTCGACGCCGCCGAGCCGGACCGAGGGGTCGGCCCGCCGCCCCTCGGCGAGCACCGGCCGCCCGCCGAGCCGGGCCGCCAGCTCGCCCGCCGCGTCCGGGTCGCCGCAGACCACGGCGGTCAGCCGCCCGGCCCGGGCGGTCAGCCCGCTGACCGGGTCGTGCAGGTCGGAGCGGTCGGCCCGGCGCAGCAGCTCCGCCCCGGCCGCCCGGACCGGCTCCGCGCCGCCCGCCGGTTCGCCGTCCCTGGTCAGCGAGAGGACCCGCACGGCGCGCCCGGCGGAGACCCGGGCGACGCTCCAGGCGTGCGCGGCCTCGCCGATGACCCGCAGCGGGGCGGCGAGGAAGGCGGTGGCGCCGTAGACGGCGATCAGCTCGCCGACGCCGATCGACCCGTCGAGGGCGAGCCGGGCGCCGTACCAGGTGACGCCGACCACGAACAGGCCGGGCAGCAGCACCTCCTGGGCCTGCATCACCGCCCAGGTGCGGGCGGCCCGGACGGCGGCGGCGCGGACCCGCTGGGAGGCGGCCCGGTACCGGTTCAGGAACAGCTCCTCGCCGCCGATGCCGCGCAGCACCCGCAGCCCGGCCACCGTGTCGGCGGCCAGTTCGGACGCCTTGCCGCCGAGCGCCCGCTGTTCGTCGTAGCGCCGCTCGAACGGCCCGAGCAGCGGCCACACCGCGGCGGCCAGCACCGGCACCCCGAGCAGCACGGCCAGGCCGAGGCCGGGCTGGCGCCAGAGCACCACGGTGCTGACGCCGAGCCAGGCCAGCACCGCGCCGTACAGCCGGGCGGTGAGCTCGACGTACCAGCCGATCTTCTCGACGTCGCCGCTGGAGACGGCCACGATCTCGCCGGTGGCGATCCGCCGGCTCAACCCGCCGCCGAGCGCCGAGGCCTGACGGGCCACCAGCTGGCGGATCTGGGAGGCGGCCTGGATCCAGTTCCACACCACCTGGCGGTGCAGCAGGACCGTCATCGCGGTCTGCACGGCGGACAGCAGCAGGGCGAGCAGCCCGGCCGCCAGCAGGGCGCGGGTGTCGTGGTCGACCACGGCCTGCACGCCGCGGCCGATCGCGACGGGCAGCGCGGCGAGCGAGCCGAGCTCCAGCGTGCTCCAGAGCGTGGCGAGCAGCCGGCCGCGGCGCTGGGCGCGGCCGAGCCAGCGCAGGAAGCCGCGCGGGGAGCTGAGGTCGGGACTGCCGGGGTCGGGCAGCGGCAGGGGGACGAGCGGCATGGTCGCTCCGTTGCGGGGTGGGACGGGGCAGGGCGGGACGGGCGGCCCCGGCCGGCGGGGCGCGGGCGGGCGCGTCGGCCGGGCCCGGTGGGGCCCGGCGCGTCGGAGGTGCGCGGCGGAGCGGGTGGTCGGCTCGTCACATGCGGCGAGCCTGACCTCCGCGGTGTGACGCACGCAACGGGTTTTCCGGCGGACCGGCCCGATCCGGCCGCCGTCCCGTCCCGCTTTCATCCGTTCCGGGGAACTCCCGGTGCGCGGGAATAAGCCGGTGTTCACCGCCGTTGCCAGCGCTCCGGAAGCAGAAGGACAACCGAAGGGCACCCCTTCCAGTGAGCAGCACTCCCGCAGTACCCCCGATCCCCTCGATCGCGCTGAACAACGGCGTGCGGATCCCGCAACTCGGCTTCGGCGTCTGGCAGGTGCCGGACGCGGAGGCCGTCCCCGCCGTGCGCACCGCCCTGGAGGCCGGGTACCGCTCGGTCGACACCGCCGAGATCTACGAGAACGAGACGGGCACCGGCCGGGCGATCGCCGAGTCCGGCGTGCCCCGCGACGAGCTGTTCGTGACCACCAAGCTGTGGAACTCGGGCACCGTCGACTGGTCCGGCGAGCAGGGCCGCGACCGGGTGCTGCGCACCTTCGACGAGTCGCTCGGCCGCCTCGGCCTGGACGTGCTGGACCTGTACCTGATCCACTGGCCGCGCCCGATGCACGGCAACGCCTTCGTGAACGTCTGGCGCGCCTTCGAGCAGCTGCACGCCGAGGGCCGGGTGCGCGCGATCGGCGTCTCCAACTTCCGCGTGCCAGACCTGGAGCTGCTGTTGAAGGAGGCCGAGGTGAAGCCGGTCCTCAACCAGATCGAGCTGCACCCGTACTTCCCGCAGGAGGAGCTGCGCGCCCTGCACGCCGAGCACGGCATCGCCACCGAGGCGTGGAGCCCGCTGGGCCAGGGCAAGGAGCTGCTGGCCGAGCCCGCCCTGCTGGCCGTCGCCGCCAAGCACGGCCGCACGGCGGCCCAGGTGGTGCTGCGCTGGCACCTGCAGTCCGGCGTGATCGCCATCCCGAAGTCGGTCACCCCCGCCCGGATCCGGGAGAACCTGGACGTCACCGGCTTCGAGCTGGACGCCGAGGACCTGGCGGCCGTCGCGGGCCTCGCCACCGGGCAGCGGATCGGTCCCGACCCGGCCGGCTTCGACTGGAACTGACGCCCCGTCCGCTGACCGACCGTCAGTGGCGGGCCCTGCCACCGGCAGTGAGCCCCGGGGGAACGGAAGGGGCCGGCACCCGAGCGGGTGCCGGCCCCTTCCGTCGCGTCCGGCCGGTGCCGCGTGGCCGGCCGGGCGCCGGCCGCCCGGCGAGCCGGATGGCGCTGTGCAGAATCGTTACAGCCGGGCTGCCTTGGCGAGCAGCGTCAGCGCCTGCACGTGCTCGTGCGGCTCCAGCGGGGAGAGCAGCGCCTCCTGGACCTCGCGGACCCCGGCGGTGGAGCGGTGCAGCAGCTCCTGGCCGGTCGGGGAGAGCGAGAGCAGGTTGCGGCGCCCGTCCGAGGGGTCGCGGCGGCGCAGCACCAGGCCGCGCCGGACCAGCCGGCTGACCATCTCGGCCATCGTCGCCTTGTCGAGCGAGGCGAGCTCGCCGACCGTGCGCTGGTCGGCGCCCGGTTCGGTCTCCAGCGCGTCCAGCACCGCGTACTGAGGAGCCGTCAGCTCGGTGCCGACCTTCTCCGACCAGAGCTTGGTGTGGACCTGCTGGGCGACCCGGATCAGGTAGCCGATGGCCCGCTGGGCGTCCAGCGTCGGCCGGGCGTCCGTCATCACGGCGACGGCCCCCGGTTCCAGCCGGGCTATCCGGGCCATGATCCGGACGATCTCCAGCTGCTCGTCCGGGCCGAGCGGCTCGAACAGGGTCCGCTGGACCCGGACCACGCCGCCGGTCGCCTCGCGGACGGCCTGAGCGCCGTTCTGCGAGAGCGCCAGCAGCTTGCGCCGGCCGTCGGCCGGGTCCCTGCGGCGAAGCACCAGGCCCCGCCGGACCAGCCGGGCGACCATCTCGGCCATCGTCGCCTTGTCGAGCGAGGCCCGTTCGCCGACCGTGCGCTGGTCGGCTCCGGGCTCCAGTGCCAGTACCAGCAGCACCGCGAACTGCGGAGCCGTCAGCTCGGTACCGACGTATTCGGACCACAAGCGGGTGTGCACCTGCTGGGCCACGCGGATGAGGTGACCGGGCGACTGCTGCAGTCGGCCGGGCACGCGGGTTGTCGGGATCTCCCCCAGCACCATGAAATCCGTCCCGGTGTCACGCGCGGGTGTGTGTGGGACACCCGCGCGGGGCAGTAACGGCGAGTGAGCATCCCGCTGTGAGAGAGGACGCGCCGGCCGTGCAGCCGGTGGCTGCTGGCGCACACTATACAAACGGTCGGCCTGGACCGGCAGGTAGGGGCGCAGAGTAGTCGCAGGATTGGCGAAGTTGGCATATTTCCCCCGTATGTCGGGACCACGCCCAACCTGGTTCACCCGCTCGGCCGCTTTTCGTCCTCACCCTCTGTCACCTGCGGCGCTGCCCCCTGGCCGGAAATCCTACTCATCGGTAGGGTTACCGCGCTGCGCGCTGCGCAACCCATTTATTTCTCATCGACGGGTCACCGGCCCGCGCCGCTCCCGTCGTCCGACTTCGAGAGAGACGAGTACGAAGATGACCGAGCAGAGCACGTCCGTGACCGCCGGCGCTCCGGCGCGGGTGGCCGTGGTGACGGGTGCGGCCCGCGGGATCGGCGCCGCCACCGCGCTCCGGCTGGCCGCGGACGGTTACGCCGTCGCCGTGGTCGACCTGACCGAGGCCGGCGCCGAGGGCACCGCCGAGGCGGTCCGGGCCGCGGGCGGCCGCGCGCTGGCCGTCGGCGCGGACGTGTCGGACGCCGAGCAGGTGGAGGCCGCGGTGGAGCGGATCGCCGCCGAACTCGGCGCCCCGGTGGTGCTGGTGAACAACGCGGGCGTGCTGCGCGACAACCTGCTGTTCAAGATGTCCGAGTCGGACTGGGACACCGTGATGAACGTGCACCTCAAGGGCGCCTTCCTGATGACCCGCGCGGTGCAGAAGCACATGGTGGCGGCCGGTTTCGGACGGGTCGTCAACCTGTCCTCCTCCTCCGCCCAGGGCAACCGGGGCCAGGCCAACTACTCGGCCGCCAAGGCCGGCCTGCAGGGCTTCACCAAGACCCTGGCCATCGAGCTCGGCAAGTTCGGCGTCACCGCCAACGCGGTCGCCCCCGGCTTCATCGCCACCGACATGACCGCGGCCACCGCGGCCCGGGTGGGCATGGAGTTCGAGGCGTTCAAGCAGGCCGCCGCCTCCGCCATCCCGGTCCAGCGGGTCGGCGTGCCGGAGGACATCGCGCACACCATCTCCTTCCTGGCCTCCGAGGGCGCGGGCTTCGTCTCCGGCCAGGTGATCTACGTCGCGGGCGGCCCGCTCGACTGACCCCGCCGCCCGCCCCGCCGAGCGCGCCGGAGGGCCCGACCGGACGGTCGGGCCCTCCGGCGCGTTTCGTGGTGCGCCGCCCCGGGCCCGGGTCCAGACTCGATGGCAGACCTCCCGCCGCCGGCCCCGGCGGCGGGCGCGCCCCCGCCGGAGGGGCCGCCCGGGCCCTCCGGCGCTCCACCCACGGAGGATCTTGATGACCGATTCCACGGACAGCGAGTCCGAGCCGACCCCGGACCACCTGCTGCACACCGGGGCGGAGAGCCCGGTCGACCCCGAGGACCTGGTGATGGCCTCGGGGCGCACCCCCACGCCGGAGCTGGTCGAGAAGGCCAGGAAGGACCTGGAGGAGCAGGGCGCGGCGGCCGTCGAACGCCTGCTGCCCTGACCCCGGCGGCGCCCGCCCGAGACGGCGGCCGATTTCCCCGGAGACGACCCGGAAGTGACCTGGGTCACGGGAAATCGGCCGCTGATTCGTTCCCGCACTACCCTCCGGGCAATTGGAGAAACCACCCGAATGCAGTCACCCGGAGCGCCGGGGAGCGTGATTTGGCCCACTCCCCGCCCCCCTTTCCCGCTCCGCTACGCGCGTCCTGAACTGCCGCTATGGAGAAACGGGGTACGACACGTCACCACCGGGTGACAGATGCCCCGAATAGCCCGGACGCCCGGGGGCCGCCCGGTAATGTCGAAGCCGTGCCAGCTGATCCCGAATCCCCCGAGCAGCAGATATCGACCGCACCGCGCACGGTTCCGGTCCGTTCCGGTCAGGAATCTCCAACCGGAGCGTCGGAATCCGCGTTCCCCTCGATCAGCCGGCGGCACGCCCTGCTCTTCGGCCTGGTCGGGCTGCTCTACCTGGCGGTGGTGCTGGCCATCCTGTACGACTCCCCGCTGGTCGACCTGGACTGGTCGCTCCAGCAGTTGCGGCCCTACAAGCAGTGGCCCGGGGCGCTGCCCTACCTGGACATCTGGGTGGTCGCCGGGCAGCGCGGCCCCACCGCGATCGCGGCCTGCCTGTGGCTGGGCTGGCGCTGCTACCGCTCGCACTCGGCGCGGCCGCTGCTGGTGATGGGCATGGCGCTGCTGCTGCTGAACCTCACGGTCGGCGGGGTGAAGATCCTGACCGGCCGGCTGGGCCCGCACTACGCGCACTACGTGGGCTCGCCCGAACTGTTCTCCGGCGGCAGCATCTTCCCGTCCGGGCACACCGCGAACGCCGTGGTCACCTGGGGCGTGCTGGCCTACCTGGCGACCCGCTGGCGGCGGACCGGATCGGTGCTCGCGGCGCTCACCGCGGCCTCGATCGGGCTGACCACCGTCTACCTGGGCACCCACTGGATCTCGGACGTGTTCGCGGGCTGGGCGGCGGGCGCGCTGGTGCTGCTCTCGCTGCCGCTGGCCGAGCCGGCCGTCGCCGCGCTGGACCGCCGGGTGCTGGCGGCCTGGCACCGGGAGGGCCGCTTCGCCCGCCCGACCGCCGCCGCACCCCGGCCGCGCCCGGCGGCGGCGCCCCGTCCGCAGTGGCCCGCGCGCCCGCTGCCGGCCCGCCCTCAGCCCGCCCAGGCCCGCTCCACCACACCGTCCCGCACCGTCAGGTTGAGCCGGTCGGAGCGGTACTCCATGGTCAGCAGCGCCTCCGGTTCCAGCACCCGCACGGTGCGCCAGCCCCGCTCGGCGGCCAGCGCCCGGGCCGGCTCCACCGGCAGCCCCGGGTAGTCGTCCAACCGGTCCCCGTGCAGTTCGTCCATCGCCCGCCTCCCCGCGCCCGAACAGTCCTAGGCTGGAAAGGGTACGAGGGAGGCGGTTGCGTATGCGGCGCGCCAGGACGCCGAAGGTGTGGCTGAGCGGAACGGAACCGGCCACCGCGCGCAGTGACCTGAAGCTGCGGTTCCTGCTGTCGGTGCTGTTCCTGCCGTTCTTCGCGCTGTGCACGGCGGGCTTCGCGGTGTGGGCCGCGCTGGCCCCGGCGCACGGCGCGCCGAGCAGCGGGACGCTGACCGTGTTCGCGGTGGGCTGCGGGGTGCTGACGCTGCTCGCGGCGGCGGACCTGTGGGTGGTGGTCCGCCGCCGCCGCACCGAGCTCTGAGCGCCGCGGGTCAGCGCGAGCCGACCGCCTGCTTGACCAGGGTGCGCCCGAAGTCCCACATCAGGCCGCTGCCCCGGTGGGCGTCGTCCATCACCTCGGTGAAGGCGTCGACGAAGCGGTCGACCTCCTTCTCGGTGACGATCAGCGGCGGGATCAGCTTGATCACCTCCAGGTGGTCGCCGGAGACCTGGGTGAGGATCCGGTGCCGCTGGAGCAGCGGAACGACCACCATCTGCGCGAACAGGCCCTTGCGGGCGGCCTGCAGCGCCGTCCAGCCGGTGCGCAGCTTGAGCGACTTGGGGCGGCCGAACTCGATGCCGATCATCAGCCCGCGCCCGCGCACCTCGGCGAGCAGCTCGTACCGCTCGGTCAGCGCCGCCAGCCGGTTCCGGAACAGCTCGCCGACCTTCGCGGCGTTCTCCACCACGCCCTCCTGCCGCATCACGTGCAGGGTGGCCAGCCCGGCGGCCATCGCCTGGGCGTTGGAGCCGAAGCTGGCGGAGTGCACCAGGACCCGGTCCATCGAGGAGTACACCTTCTCGAAGATCCACGACTTGCCGAGCGTCGCCCCGATCGGCACGTACCCGCCGGAGAGCGCCTTGGCGGCGCACACCAGGTCGGGGCGGACGCCCTCCTCGGCCTGGTAGGCGAAGAAGGTGCCGGTGCGGCCGACGCCGGTCTGCACCTCGTCGCAGATCAGCAGCGCCTTGTGGGCGTGCAGCAGTTCCTGGGCGGCGGCCAGCCAGCCGGGCGGCGGGGCGAGCACGCCCTTGCCCTGGATCGGTTCGACGATCAGCGCCGCGACGTCGCCCTTCTTCAGCTCCTTGCGCAGCGCGTCCAGGTCGCCGAGCGGGATCGCGGTGTCCGGCAGCAGCGGGTCGAAGCCCTTGCGGAAGCCGCCCTCGCCGTTGACCGAGAGCGAGCCGGCGGTGAGGCCGTGGAAGGCGTGGTCGCAGTAGAGGACGCGGCGCTTGCCGGTGGCGTACCGGGCGAACTTGAGCGCCGTCTCGACCGCCTCGGTGCCGCTGTTGCCGAAGAACACCCGGTCGAGGCTGGGCGCGTGGGCGATCAGCTGTTCGGCGAGCAGGCCGGGCAGCGGGGAGCAGTCGAAGCGGGTCAGGTCGGCCGTCTCCAGCTCCATCACCTGCTCGATCGCGGCCCGGACGGCGGGGTGGTGCCGGCCGAGCGCGAAGATGCCGAACCCGGCGAGCATGTCGAGGTACTCGTTGCCCTCGGCGTCGTAGAAGTACGGACCCTTGGCGCGTTCGTAGTACCGGTCGAAGCCGATGGTGTGCAGCATCCGGGGCAGCTGCGGGTTGAGGTAGCGGGCGTGCAGCTCGTAGCGCTCGCCGCCCCGGGCGTCGAGCAGGGCGGCGAGGTCGAGCGGTTCGGCCTGGGTCACGCTGGTTCGCTCCAATCGGTGGCTACTTGCGCGGCACCCTGGGCCGGTACTCCTGGGCGCCGCTCCGCGTGCCGGGCAGCAGGCGGCGGGCGTAGGCGGCGGTCTGGGCGGCGACGCCGGTGCCGGTGAGTCCGATCTCCTCCAGGATCTCGCCGCGCGAGGCGTGCGCCAGGAACTCCTGCGGGACGCCCAGGTCGCGCAGCGGCACGTCGACCTCGGCGTCCCGCATGGCCTGGGCGACGGCGGCGCCGACGCCGCCGGCCCGCCCGTTGTCCTCGACGGTGACCACCATCCGGTGCGCGGCGGCCAGCGCGACCAGCGCGGGGTCGACCGGCTTGACCCAGCGCGGGTCGACGACGGTGGCGGTGATCCCGTCGGCGGCCAGCAGCGCGGCGGCGTCCAGGCAGGCGGGGGCCATCGAGCCGACCGCGACCAGCAGCACGTCGGGGCTGGGCCCGGTGCGGGCCAGCACGTCGACGCCGCCGATCCGTTCGATCGCCGGGACCTCGGGGCCGAGGTCGCCCTTGGGGAAGCGCACCACGGTGGGGGCGTCCTCGACCGCGACGGCCTCCCGGAGCTGCTCGCGCAGCCGGTCGGCGTCGCGCGGGGCGGCCAGCCGCAGCCCGGGGACGACCTGCAGGATCGACATGTCCCACATGCCGTTGTGCGAGGCCCCGTCGTTGCCGGTGACCCCGGCCCGGTCGAGCACGAAGGTGACGCCGAGCCGGTGCAGCGCGACGTCCATCAGCACCTGGTCGAAGGCCCGGTTCAGGAAGGTCGCGTAGACCGCGACGACCGGGTGCAGCCCGCCGGTGGCCAGGCCGGCGGCGGAGGCCACCGCGTGCTGCTCGGCGATCCCGACGTCGTAGGTGCGCCCGGGGTGCGCGGCGGCGAACGGGCCGAGCCCGACCGGGTGCAGCATCGCGGCGGTGACGGCGACCAGGTCGGGGCGCTCGGCGCCGAGGGCGAGCATCTCCTGGCTGAACACCGACGTCCAGGAGGCGCCCGCGGACGGGGAGATCGGCAGGCAGGTGTACGGGTCGATCGGGCCCACCGCGTGGAAGCGGTCGGCCTCGTCCTGCTCGGCGGGGCGGTAGCCGCGGCCCTTGACGGTCAGGCAGTGCACGATGACCGGGCCGCCGAAGTGCCGGGCCTGGCGGAGCGCCTGCTCGACGGCGGCGATGTCGTGGCCGTCGATCGGGCCGAGGTACTTCAGGCCGAGGTCCTCGAACATGCCCTGCGGGGCGAAGGCGTCCTTGAAGCCCTTCTTGGCGCCGTGCAGCGCGTCGAACAGCGGCGGGCCGACCACGGGGGTGCGCTGCAGGGCGTCCTTGCCCCAGGCGAGGAAGCGCTCGTAGCCGCGGGTGGTGCGCAGGGTGGCGAGGTGGTGGGCGAGGCCGCCGATGGTCGGCGAGTAGGAGCGCTCGTTGTCGTTGACGACGATGACCAGCGGGCGGTCCTCGGCCTCGGCGATGTTGTTGAGCGCCTCCCAG
Source organism: Kitasatospora saccharophila (assembly GCF_039529925.1). Lineage (NCBI taxonomy): Bacteria > Bacillati > Actinomycetota > Actinomycetes > Kitasatosporales > Streptomycetaceae > Kitasatospora > Kitasatospora saccharophila. The sequence goes on from NZ_BAAANS010000005.1 coordinate 58,726, forward strand.
GCCATGCCGCCGGTGAGCGCGCCGTCGCCGATCACGGCGACGGTGCAGCGGTCGACGCCGAGCAGCTGGTTGGCCTTGGCGATGCCGTCGGCGTAGCCGAGCGCGGTGGAGGCGTGCGAGTTCTCGATCAGGTCGTGCTCGGACTCGGCCCGCGAGGGGTAGCCGGACAGCCCGTCCTTGGCGCGCAGCCGGCTGAAGTCCTGCCGGCCGGTGAGCAGCTTGTGCACGTACGCCTGGTGGCCGGTGTCCCACAGGACGCGGTCGTGCGGGGAGTCGAAGACCCGGTGCAGGGCGATGCTGAGCTCGACCACGCCGAGGTTGGGGCCGAGGTGGCCGCCGGTGCGGGTGACGGCGTCGATCAGGAAGTCGCGGATCTCGTCGGCGAGCAGCGGCAGCTGCTCGGGGTGCAGTCGTCTGAGGTCGGCGGGCCCGGTGATCCGGCTCAGCAGTGGCATGGCGTACCCCTCCGGCTGGTTCGGTGTGCGTGGACTGTCGGTGTCCAGCCTGCGGCCCGGCGGTCGCGGTCGCCCGTCGGCGTGGGCCGCCCGTATGGGGTACGGGCGGCCGGGCCGGGGTCCCGGTCAGACCGCCTTGGGCGAGGCGAGGGTCTCCCGGGCGGCCCGGATAGACTCCTTGAGCGAGCCCATGGTGGCGAGCACGGCGGTCGGTTCGTACCCGCAGTGGGCCATGCAGTTGTCGCAGCGCGGGTCACGGCCGCGGCCGTACTTGTCCCAGTCGGTCTTCTCGATCAGCTCGCGGTAGGTGGGGACGTAGCCGTCCGACATCAGGTAGCAGGGGCGCTGCCAGCCGAACAGCGAGTAGTTCGGGATGCCCCAGGCGGTGCACTCGAAGTCGACCTTGCCCTCCAGGAAGTCCAGGAACAGCGGGCTGTGGTTGAGCCGCCAGCGCCGCCGGTTGCCGCCGGAGAACGCCTTGCGGAACAGCTCGCGGGTCTGCTCGACGCCGAGGAAGTGCTCCTGGTCGGGGGCCTTCTCGTACGCGTAGGCCGGGGAGATCATCATCTCGTCGACCTTGAGGTCGTCGTTGAGGAAGTCCAGCACCTCGACCACGGTCTGCGCGGTGTCGGTGTTGAAGAAGGTCGAGTTGGTGGTGACCCGGAAGCCCCGCCGCTTGGCCTCCTTGATCGCCTCGACGGCCTCCGCGAACGTCCCCTCCTTGGCCACCGAGGCGTCGTGCCGCTCCTCCAGTCCGTCGATGTGGACCGCGAAGGTGAAGTACGGCGAAGGGGTGAACTTGTCGAGCTTCTTGCGCAGCAGCAGGGCGTTGGTGCACAGGAAGACGTACTTGCGGCGCGCCACCAGCTGGCGGACGATCTCGTCGATCTGCGGGTGCATCAGCGGCTCGCCGCCCGCGATGGAGACCATCGGGGCGCCGCACTCCAGGACCGCGCCGACCGCCTGGGCGACCGGCATCCGCTGCTTGAGGACGCCCGCCGGGTGCTGGATCTTCCCGCAGCCCTCGCACTTGAGGTTGCAGGCGAACAGCGGCTCCAGCTCGACGATGAGCGGGAACTTCTTCCGTCCCCTGATCTTCTGCTGCATGAGGTAGGTGGACACGCGGACGGTCTGACGCAGCGGCATGGCCATTGCTTAGCTCGCCTCCTGGGGGAGCGTCGAGGGCTGTGGGTTCGTCAGCTGGGCGGGTGTGGCGACGGCCTGCCGGTGCCACGCGGTGAGGGCCGGGACGGCGGAGCGCAGGGCCCGCCAGGCGCGCACCCCGGCCGGCAGGGTGCCGGGGCGGATCAGTTCCCGTTCGGGGGTGTCGACGACCACCCGCAGCACGGCCGCGGGCAGGTCGGGGGCGTGCCGGGCGCGGGCGGCCAGCACGGCGGCGGCCTCCATGTCCACGGCGAGCGCGCCCGCGGCGTGCAGCCGGGCCCGCTCGGCGCCGCGCACCACCCGGTCGGCGGTGCGGTGGGTGCCGAGGTGGACCCGCAGGCCCGCCTCCTCCAGCGCGGTGGCCAGCGCGGGCGCGGAGGCCAGCGGGTGGTCGCCGCCCTCGGCGTCGGTGACCCGGTCGGCGACGATCACCTCGCCGGGGCGCACCCCGGGCCCGAGCGCGGCGCCGAACCCGGCGACCAGCAGCGCGCCGTAGCCGCCCGCGTCGAGCAGCGCGGCGGCCTTGCGGCCGGCGGCCCGGCGGCCCATCCCGGTGCGGGCCAGCACCGCCGGGCCGCCGGCCGCGCCGGACCAGTCGCCGCCGCGCAGCGCCCAGGCCTCCGGCCCGAGCGCGCACAGCACCAGTAGCGGGTCCGTCATCGCTCACCGCCCCGGCCGAGCGGGGCGTCGTGCACGTAGCGGCCGAGCGCGGTGACCGGGAAGACCAGGCGGTACAGGTGGTAGTTGATGGAGAAGTCCCAGGGGAAGCCGGTGCCGGTGAACTGCGGTTCGTCCCACGTGCCGTCCTCGCGCTGGGTGCCGGTGAGCCAGCCGACGCCGCGCTCGACCGCCTCGGACCCGCGCTCGCCGGCCGCGAGCAGCGCCATCAGCGCCCAGGCGGTCTGCGAGGCGGTGGACTCGCCGCGGCCGGCCCAGGTGGCCGGGTCCTCGTAGGAGCGCATGTCCTCGCCCCAGCCGCCGTCCGGGTTCTGCCGGTCGGTCAGCCAGGCGACGGCGCGCCGGACCGCGGGGTGGCCGGGGGTGATCCCGGCGGCGATCAGGGCGGGCACCACCGAGCCGGTGCCGTAGATGTAGTTGGTGCCCCAGCGGCCGAACCAGGAGCCGTCGGCCTCCTGGTGGCGCAGCAGCCAGGCGACGCCGCGCCGGGTGCGCGGGTCCCGGGCGCGGCCGGTCTCGGCGAGCATCTCCACCACGTGCGCGGTGACGTCCGCCGAGGGCGGGTCGATGACCTCGCCGAAGTCGCAGAACGGGAGCTTGTTGGGGAGCTTGCTGGTGTTGTCGGCGTCGAAGGCGCCCCAGGCGCCGTCCTTGGACTGCATGCCGAGGTTCCAGTCGACGGCCCGCTCGACGGCGCCGGCCAGCCGGGCGGCGTCGGGGTGGTCGATCCGGCGCAGCGCGAGGACCACCTCGGCGGTGTCGTCCACGTCCGGGTAGGTGTCGTTCTGGAACTCGAAGGCCCAGCCGCCGGGGGCCAGCCGGGGGCGCTTGACGGCCCAGTCGCCGCGGGTGGTGACCTCCTCGCCGAGCATCCAGCCGCCGGCCCGGACCAGGGCGGGGTGGTCGCCGGGCAGTCCGGCGTCGCGCAGCGCGATGGCGGCCAGGCAGGTGTCCCAGACCGGGGACTGGCACGCCTCCATCCAGCGCTTGCCGTCCTCGGTGTGCACGGTGAAGGAGTCGAAGGCGGCGAGGCCGGCCCTCATCACCGGGTGGTCGAGCCGGTAGCCCATCAGCCGCAGCGCGATCAGCGAGTAGACGGCGGGCGGCTGGATGCCGCCCCAGCAGCCGTCGGCCTCCTGGCGCTCGACGATCCAGGCGGTGGCCTGCCGCAGGGCCAGGCGGCGCAGCGGTTTGATGGCGTGCCGGCGGTAGCGGTGCATCAGCTGGTCGAGCCGCTGGAAGAGGCCGTCCCAGCTGTGCGCGGGGGCGAGCGGCCGGACGGGGTACGGGTCGGCCGGGTCGGTGTGCAGTTCGGTGAGGCCGAACGGGGCGGGGCGGACCGGGCGGTGCGCGGAGACCACGGTGAGCGGGACGATGGTCTGCCGGGCCCACTGGCCGAAGGAGTAGATGTTCAGCGGGGCCCAGCTGGGCAGGAACAGCACCTCGGGGGGCAGTTCGGGGAGCTTCTCCCAGGGCCACCAGCCGAACAGCGCGAGCCAGATCCGGGTGAACACCCGGCTGGCGGCGATGCCGCCGCGCTCGCGGACGAAGGCGGCGGCGGCCCGCATGTGCGGGGCGTCCGCGGCGTCCCCGGCGAGCCGGAGGGCCACGTACGCCTCGACGGTGGTGGAGAGCTCGGGCGGGCCGCCGTGGAAGGTGGCCCAGGTGCCGTCCTCCCGCTGCCGGGAACGGATCCAGGCCGCGGTGGCCCGGGTCTGCTCCTCGGTGCGGATGCCCAGGAACTCCCTGAGCAGCAGGTCTTCGGCGTCCATGGTGACGTTGGTCTCCAGGTCGCCCTTCCACCAGCCGTCGGCGTGCTGGAGTGACAGCAGGTGTGCGGTGGCGCGGCTGAGCGCCGCCGCTGGTGAGGAATCGTCAGATCGTGTTACTGCAACTGAGGTTTGGGGTCCGAGCCTTCCACCCGCGGTTGCTGTCACTCTTACGTCACCTCTCTCTGACCACCACGAATTCGGCGAGTGCGACGAAGTGCTCGCGCACCTCGTCGGCCATGGGCACCTCGCCGAGGGCGGCGAGGGCGGTGTCGTACTGGCGGCGGGCCTCTTCCTGCGTCCAGGCCCGGCCGCCGGCCCGCTCGATCAGCGCGGCGCGGGCGGCGAGCAGCTGCTCGCTCTCCTCGCCGCGGCCGGTCGGGTCGGCCAGCTGTGCGGCCAGCTCGCGGGAGGCGGCGCCCCCCTCGGCCAGCGCGGCGCACACCGGCAGCGACTTCTTCCGCGACTGGAGGTCGCTCCAGTGCGGCTTCCCGGTCACCTCGGTGGCGCCCCAGATGCCCAGCAGGTCGTCCACCGCCTGGAACGCGAGCCCGAGGTGGTAGCCGTACCGCTGGAGCGCGTCGGACACCCGGTCGTCGGCGCCGGCCAGCACCGCGCCGATCGCCGCCGAGGCCGCCAGCAGGGCGCCGGTCTTGCCGCCCTCCATGGCCAGGCACTCCTCGACCGTCACCGCGTCGCGCTGCTCGAACGAGACGTCCAGCGCCTGTCCGTCGATCAGCCGCCGGGTGGCGGTGGTGATCAGCCGGACGGCGCGGGCGGCGTCGGCCGGGTCGGCCCCGCCGGTCACCGCGGCGTCCAGCAGGACCTCGGTGCCGAGGGTGGCCAGCGCGTCGCCGACCAGCACGGCCTGCGCCGGGCCGAACACCGTCCAGGCGGTGGCCCGGTGCCTGCGCGTCTCGTCACCGTCCATCAGGTCATCATGGAGGAGCGAGAAGTTGTGCACCAGCTCGACCGACACGCCGCCCGGTACGCCCACCTGCGCGTTCGCGCCCACCGCCTCGGCCGACAGCAGGGCCAGCGCCGGGCGCACGGCCTTGCCGCCGTCGCCCGCGGCGGGCTTGCCGTCCCGGTCGATCCAGCCGAAGTGGTAGGCGGCGACGGTGTCCATCGGTGCCGCCAAACGGGCGACGGCCGCGCGCATCGGCGGCGTGCAGAGCGTGCGTCCGCGCGCCAGCAGGTCGAGGACGGTCGGGGTGTCCTCGACCGTCGAGCCGGTGCGTGCCTCCACGTGCGTTCCCTCTCGGTACGTCCGGCCGGCCGCGGCGGGCGGTCGGACGGGTGCGGTGTCAGTGGTCGGGGGGCGGGGGCTCGGCGTCATCGTGGCCACCGCCCGTCTCCCCGGTCGACCGGGAGCCGGCCGTGGCCGGCCAGGGCGGCGTCGGCCGCAGCGTGGCCGCTGCGCACCGCACCCTCCATGGTCGCTGGCCAACCCGTGGCCGTCCAGGACCCTGCGAGCAGGACGCCGGGCACCGCGGTGCGCGCGCCGGGGCGCAGGGCGGCGGTTCCGGGCGCCGGGTCGAAGGTCGCGGTGCGCTCCCGGGTGACGAAGAAGTCCAGCACCCGGGCCCCGCGGGCGGCGGGCAGCAGCCGCTCCAGCTCCGGCAGGTAGCGGGCGCGCAGCTCGGCGACCGGCAGGTCGATCTCGTCCTCGACGGCGGACTGCGAGACGGCCAGGTACTGGGCGCCGGGGACGGCCAGCCCGGAGTGCCGGGTGCGGTCGAAGACGAACTGCACCGGGGAGCCGAGCGCCGCGAAGAACGGACGGCGGACCAGCCGCCGGTCGTAGACCGCGTGCACGTTGAGGATCGGGGCGGTGCCGAGCTCGGCCAGCCGGTACCGGGCCGGGATCGCGCCGTCCGGCAGCAGGGCGGCCGCGGCGTCCTGGGCGCCGGCCAGCACCACGGTGTCGGCGGTGAGCAGTTCGCCGCCCTCCAGCCGGACGGCGTTCTGCTCGGCGGCCTTCAGCTCGGCGACCCGGCTGCGCAGCCGGACCCGGACGCCGGCCCGCTCCAGCTCGGCCACCGCCCGGTCGTGGTGGATCTCGCCGAGCGGGACGTTCGCCGCGCCGATGTCGGCGGCGCCCGGCTCGGAGAGCAGGCCGGTCTTGAAGACCATCGCGGCCAGCGCCATCGAGGTGCGGTCGGCGGTGGCGTTCAGGGTGGCCACGCCGACCAGGTCCCAGACGGCGGCCACGGTGGCCGGGGTCTGGCCGTGCCGGCGCAGCCAGTCGCCGAAGGAGAGGTCGTCCAGCGCCGGGTCGGCGAGGTCGAGCTTCTGCAGGGCGAGCGCGCCGCGCACCACCCGCAGCCGGTCGGCCGGGCTCAGGTGCCGGTAGGTGGCGAGGCTGCCGGCCAGGTGCAGCGGGACGGGCAGTTCGGCGCGGCGCAGCCGGCCGAGGGTGCGGGTGCCGTCGGGGGCGACCGAGAGCACCGGCACGTCCAGCCGGGGCTGGAGGTCGACCAGGCCGTTCGCGCCGAGCCGGTCGACCAGGCCGCGGTAGGCGGTGCAGCAGCGCAGGTAGACGTGCTGGCCGTTGTCGACGGTCAGTTCGCCGCGCTTGAAGGAGAAGGCCAGGCCGCCGAGCCGGGGGCGGGCCTCCAGCAGGGTGGTGCGCACGCCCGCGTCGGCCAGGCGGAGGGCGGCGGTGATGCCGGCCAGGCCGCCGCCGACCACCACCGCGGTCCGCTCGCGCTGCGCTGTCGGCGTGCTCATCGATCCTCCCGGACGGCGGTGGACGGTGGGCACAACAACGTGCGCATGCGTCGTGATTCCCTGTTGACACAGCGTGACAGAACTGGCGCGAGAATCAAGAACGCCCTCCGGCGAGCCCGGACAGTGCCACGTACGCCTTCTCCCAGCCCGGCAGGGAGACCCGGCCGCGGAGCACCGCGCGCGGGTCGGCGGAGATCCGGCCGAGCAGGCGGTGGTAGATCCCGGCCATCGCGGCGGTGGCGGCGCGGCTGCGGCGGTCGAGCATCGGCAGCAGCCGCAGGCCCTCCTCGAAGGCGCGCTGGGCGCGTTCGGCCTCGAAGGCGACCAGGCCGGTGAAGTCGGCGCCGACCGGGAGGGCGGGCAGGGCGAAGCCCTGCTGGCAGCCGAACCGGACCAGGTCCTCGGTGGGCAGGTAGGTGCGGCCGTTCAGGGCGTCCTCGCGCAGGTCGCGCAGGATGTTGGTGAGCTGCAGGGCCAGGCCCAGGGTGTCGGCGTACTCGGCGCCGCGCTCCCAGTCCTCGCAGCCGTAGACGCCCAGCGAGAGCCGGCCGACCGAGCCGGCCACGCAGCGGCAGTAGACCTTGAGCTCCTCGAAGGTGGCGTACTCGACGCCCTTGAGGTCCATCTCGACGCCGTCGACCAGTTCGTCGAAGCCGCCCAGCGGGATCGGGAAGCGGCGGGCCGCGTCCGCCAGGGCGACCTTGATCGGGTCGGTGTCGTCCTCGCCGACCGCGCCCGCCCGGACCTCGTCCAGCAGGACCCGGGTGCGGGCCAGCGCCTCGGCCTTCTGCTCGGCGGGCAGGTCGCCGTCGCCGATGTCGTCGACCCGGCGGGCCAGCGCGTACAGCGCCGACATCGCCAGCCGCTTGGCCTCGGGCAGCAGCCGGATGCCGTAGCTGAAGTTGCGGGCCTGCAGGGCGGTGACCGCCTCGCAGTACCGGTAGGCCGCCATGACCGGCGCGGACGCCAGTGGTGATGCCCCCACGCGGGCGCTCACCTTCCCTTCGCGAAGAGTGCCGCCGCCCGGCCGGCCAGGCGGCGCTTGTCGGGCTTCGCCCGGTGCGCGAGCACGTCGAACCTGACCGCCTCGACGGCGTCCAGGGCCGCGTACCCGCCGGCGGTGAATCCCGCCAGCAGCAGTCGGAGCCTCCCGTGAACCGTACCCACCAGCGGCGCGCCGCGGTCGAGCAGGGTCCGGGCCCGGCTCGCCTCCCAGGCGATCAGCTGGCGCACGCCGCGGCTCGCGGTGTCGGCGGCGAGGTCGTCCTCGGTGACGCCGAAGACCGCGAGGTCCTCCTGCGGGAGGTAGATCCGGCCGCGTTCGAGGTCCTCGGCGACGTCCTGGAGGTGCTCGACGATCTGCAGCGCGGTGCAGATCGCGTCGGACAGCTCGATCCGCTCCGGGGTGGCGCGGCCGGCCAGGGCGAGCACCAGGCGGCCGACCGGGTCGGCGGACAGGGTGCAGTAGTGGCGCAGGTCCGCGTAGGTGGCGTAGCGGGCGGTGGTCTGGTCCACCCGGTTGGCCTCGATCAGCCGGCGGAACGGCTCGGGGGTGACGGCGTGCCGTTCGACCAGCGGGACCAGCCGGCGCAGCAGCGGGTGCCGGGGCTCGCCGGGGTCGCTGCCCAGGACGGTGCCGTGCGGGGCCGGGTCGTCGCCGAGGGCGGTGGCGAAGACCCGGTCGAGGTCGCGCTCCAGGCCGTCCAGCAGGGCGAGCCGGAAGCCCTCGTCGCCGGGCCCGCCCGGGACGTCCAGCAGCCGGGCGACGGCGGCCGGGTCGGCGAGGTCGCCGTCGCCGGCGTCGTCGACCAGGCGGGCGAAGCCGTAGACCGCCATCAGGTCGCCGCGCCAGGCGGCGGGCAGGAAGCCGGGGGCGACCGGGAAGTTCTCCAGGTCGGCCTTGTCCAGCGTCACCGCCGCTGTCTGGTTATCTGACTTAGTTGAATCCGACACTGCCGTCACTCCCCCGTTCTACACCGGGCCGCACCGCCACCGCGCCACGGACACGCATCCGCCGTCGCCCCTTCACCCGCCGCACGGCGCAGGGCCGGTGCCCGGGGATCCGCTCCCCGCGCACCGGCCCTGCGCCCCGCGACCCGCCCCCGTTCAGGGGCGGTCGCCCTTCTCGTAGCGGCGCACCACCTCGTCGGTGTGCCCGTCCATGATCAGCTCGCCGTGCTCGATCCAGATCGTCCGCTCGCAGGTCTCGCGGATCGCGTTGTTGTCGTGGCTGACCAGGAAGACCGTACCGGCCTCCTTGCGCAGCTCGTTGATCCGGGCCTTGGAGCGCTGCTGGAAGCCCTGGTCGCCGGTGGCGAGGGCCTCGTCGATCAGCAGCACGTCGTGGGTCTTCGCCGCCGCGATGGAGAACCGCAGGCGGGCGCCCATGCCGGAGGAGTACGTGCGCATCGGCAGCGAGATGAAGTCGCCCTTCTCGTTGATGCCCGAGAAGTCGACGATGCCCTGGTAGCGCTTGCGCACCTCGGACGGGGACATGCCCATCGCCAGGCAGCCGAGCACCACGTTGCGCTCGCCGGTCAGGTCGTTCATCAGCGCCGCGTTGACGCCCAGCAGCGAGGGCTGCCCCTGGGTGTAGATGCCGCCGCGCTCGGTCGGCAGCAGGCCGGCGATGGCCGCCAGCATGGTCGACTTCCCGGAGCCGTTCGAGCCGATCAGGCCGATCGCCTCGCCCTTGTACGCGGTGAAGCTGACCCCGCGCACCGCGTGCACCTCGCGGATCGTGGGCGACTTCTTCCGGGTGATGATCCGGCTCAGCGCCGAGGTGGCGCTGCCCTTGCCGGAACCGGCGCCGTGCACCTTGTAGACGATGTGCACATCGTCCACCACCACGGTGGGGACCTGGGCCTGGTTGTCCACCACGGTGGTCTCCTTGACGGTGTCGAGAGCTGCGTCAGCCACGGCCGTACTCCTCCTCTGCCTTCCAGAAGAACACGAAGCCGACGGCGAAGGCGACGACCCCCCAGGAGGCGGCCATGATCCAGATGTGGTCGGGGAGGATCAGCGCCTTCGGCAGCGCGTTGCCGTGGGCGTCCCAGCCGCCCGGGTAGAGCTTCTTGTCGAAGCTCTCGGGCATGAAGGCGTAGCGGATCAGGTCCATGTAGACCACGGCCGGGTTCCACGAGTAGACCGTCTGCCAGATCGGCGGCCACTTCTCGATGAAGCTCGACACGCTGTACATCACGCCCGAGACGTACATCCAGGTGCGCAGCAGGAACGGCATCAGCTGCGAGATGTCGGAGGTCTTGGAGCCGATCCGGGCCATCACCAGGGCGAGGCCGGTGTTGAACATCGACTGGAACACCAGCGCCGGGATGATCAGCAGCCAGGTCATGCCCGGGGTGATGCCGTTCAGCAGCACGATGACGACCAGCACCACCATCGAGATCAGCAGCTGCTGGAGCTGGATGATGGTGAAGGCGATCGGCAGGCTGGCGCGCGGGAAGTGCAGCGCCCGGATCAGGCCCAGGTTGTCGGAGATCGACCGGGTGCCGGCCTGGATCGCGCTCTGCGAGAACTGGAAGATGAAGACGCCGATGCACAGCCAGGCGATGTAGTTCGGGACGGTGTCCCGGTTGCTCATGATCAGACCGAAGACCAGGTAGAACACCGCGCAGTTCAGCAGCGGGGTGAGCACCTGCCAGACCTGGCCGAGCTTCGCCGTGGTGTACTGCGCGACCAGCCGGGCGGTGGCGAACGCACTGATGAAGCTGCGCCGGGCCCAGAGCTGGCGGACGTACTGCGGCAGGCTCGGACGCTTGCCGCTGACGGACAACCCGTACTTGTCCGCCAACTGCTTCGGGGTCAGACCCGCGTCGGAACCCCTTGGTGCGGAGAGGTTCACCGGGTCACTCAGTGTCGACACATTCGTCCTTCAGGGGGTCGAAATCCCCCGCCGGGGGGACGGGGCGGGGGACCGGGGCGTACCACGGGAGCTCTGGTCTGCTTGGTGATCGGCCGGGGGAGGGCCGAACCGCCGCGATCAGATGATTGGCGGTCTGCCGAGCCTGGTCAAGCGCCAGACGGTGGACCACTTCATCGGCCGGCGCGGGCCGCAGGACTCCTTCCAGCCTGCCCGGAAACCGCCGAGCCAGGCCCGCAGCCCCTCCTTCGAGGGACGCCGGAGCACGGTCAGCAGGAACCAGGTTCCCAGGTAGAGAGGCACCAGGGGGGCCGGAAGGTTCCGCCGGGCCAGCCAGACCCGGTTGCGGGCCACGTTGTGGAAGTAGGCGGCGTGCCGGGCCGGGGAGGTCGCCGGGTGGTGGAGCACCACGTCCGGGCGGTAGTCGATCGACCAGCCGGCGTCCAGCGCGCGCCAGGCCAGGTCGGTCTCCTCGTGCGCGTAGAAGAACTCCGCCGGCAGCTGCCCGGCCCGCGGGAACACCGCGCTGCGCACCGCGCTGGCGCCGCCCAGGAAGGTGGTGACCCGGGAGCCGTGCATCGGGTCGCTGGCGCGCAGCCGGGGCACGTGCCGGCGCTGGGTGGTGCCGGTCTCCGGGTCGGCGATCCGGAACGAGACGATGCCCAGCGCCGGGTCGGCGGTGAACGCCGCGCGCAGCAGCTCGGCCGAGTCGGTGTTCGGCAGCAGGCCGTCGTCGTCCAGGAAGAGCACCGCGTCGACGTCCCGGCCGTCCGGGCCGAACAGCTCGATGCCGACGTTGCGGCCGCCCGGGATGCCGAGGTTCTCCGGCAGCTCGGCGGTGCGCACCCCCGCGGGCAGCGGGGGCAGCGGGGCGCCGTTGCCGACCACCGCGAGCTCCACCGGCGGGCCCTGCTGGGCGCGCACCGACTCGATCAGCGCGTTCAGCTCGGCGGGCCGGTTGCCCATGGTGATGATGACCGCGCCGAGGCGGAAGGCGTCGCTCATCGCAGCCTGCTGGACAGCACGATGGACAGCAGGTGCAGGACGGTCTGCAGCACCGCGATGGCGGCCAGCACCACGACCGCGAGCCGGGTGAAGAACAGGTCGCCGCGGACCGCGTCGGCGATGCCGGCGGCCAGGATGAACAGCGACGCCTCGACCGCGCCGACCAGGCGGTGGAACTTGAGCAGCGAGGCGGCCCGGCGGGCCTTGGCCACCGTGTTCGAGCGCGGCACCGAGGCGCTGTCCTCGACGGCGGTCATCCCGGAGCGGGCGCGGGCCACGTCGACCAGGTCGGTCTCGGACTTGATCAGGATCGCGCCGAGCGCGGCCAGCGTGCCCAGGAAGGCCCACTGCCAGGCGGCGTGCGCGCCCTCGCGGTGGAACAGGTCGGCGGCGCGCAGGCCCAGGCCGGTCAGCAGCGCGGCCTCGGACATGTAGTGGCCGACCCGGTCCAGGTAGACGCCGGTCAGCGAGGTCTGCCGGCGCCAGCGGGCCACCTCGCCGTCCACGCAGTCCAGCAGCAGGTAGACCTGGATCAGCACCGCGCCGAGCACCGCGCCGGTCAGGCCGGGCACCACCAGGGCGAGGCCGGCCAGGATGCCGGTGAGCATCATCAGGTAGGTCAGGCCGTTGGGCGTGATGGCCGTGACGGTCGACAGGACCCGGGTGATCCGCAGCGAGATCTTCCGCATGTAGAGGCGGCCGGCCCAGTGCTCGGCGCTGCGGCGCTGCAGCATCCCCTCGGGATGGATCACCGCCCGCAGTTCCTCGATCGACGGGCGCCGGGTGAGGTCGACCGGCGGACGTTCAGCTGTTGACGGCTTGGACATAGTCGGCGTACGCGTCCCTGATGTCTGTGGCGGAGAGGTCGAGGTGTTCGAGGATGGTGAAGCGCCCCGGTCTGGTGTTCGGAGCGTAGTGCACCGCTTCGGTGAACTCCGCGTCGGTGAAGCCGAGCTGATCGGCGGTCACCGGCAGGCCGTGGAAGCGCAGGCGCTCCACGATCAGCCCGGACAGCTCCCGTTCGCCCCGCAGGTGGCAGGCGAAGGCGGCGCCGAGGCCGACCTGCTCACCGTGCTGGCCGGGCCGTTTGGGGTGCAGTTCGACCAGGGCGTGCGAGATCTCGTGGCAGGCGCCCGAGCTGGGCCGGGTGCTGCCCGCGATGTTCATCGCGATGCCGGACAGTACCAGGGCTTCCGCCAGCGTGGTCAGCAGGTCCGGGTCCTCCAGGGTGCCCGGGTGCCGGAGCAGGTTCTCGCCCGCCGAACGGGCCATCGCGACGGCCAGTCCGTCGACCGGTTCGCCGGTCACCGCGTGCGAGAGCTCCCAGTCCGCGCAGGCGGAGATGTTGGAGACCGCGTCGCCGATCCCGGCCGCCACGAACCGCTTCGGGGCCTTGGCGATCACGTCCAGGTCGACCACGATGCCGATCGGGCTGGGCACCCCGTAGGAGCCGCGGCCGGCGTCGTTGTCGAGGGTGGAGACCGGGGAGCAGAGGCCGTCGTGGGCGAGGTTGGTGGCGACCGCGACCACGGGCAGGCCGACCCGCGCCGCGGCGTACTTCGCCACGTCGATGATCTTGCCGCCGCCGAGGCCGACCAGGGCGTCGTAGTGGCCGCGGCGGATCTCGTCGGTCAGCCGCACCGCGCTGTCCAGGGTGCCGTCGGCCACCCGGTACCAGTCGGCGCCGGGCAGCGCGGGCTCCAGGCGCTCGCGCAGCAGTTCGCCGGAGCCGCCGCTGATCGCCACCGCGATCCGGCCTCCGGACGACAGCCGCCGGTCGGCCAGGATCCCGCCGAGCGAGTCGAGGGCGCCCGCGCGGATCTCCACGAAGACCGGCGAGGGCACCAGGCGGGTCAGTACTGGCACGCGATCTCCCGGGCCTTGGCGAGGTCGTCGTGGTTGTCGACCTCGACCCAGGAGACCTCGCCGATCGGCTGCACGTCGACGGTCAGGCCGCGGTCGACCATCTCCTGGTAGCCGTCCTCGTAGTACAGCTGCGGGTCGCGCTCGTAGACCGCCTTCAGCGCGTCGGCCAGCGGGCCGGCCGCCGAGGGGTTGATCACGGTGACGCCGATGTACTCGCCGGTGGCGTCCAGCGGGTCCATCAGCTTGGTGATCCGGCGCACCCCCAGCTCGGGGTCGACGACGACCTTCATCTCCTCGTCGGCGAGCTTCTTCACGGTGTCCAGCGCGAGCAGGATCCCGGGGGCGCGGCCCTCCTTGATCCGGCGGTCGTTGCCGTCCAGCATGGTGCGCTGCACCGAGGCCGGGTGCACGGTGTCGCCGTTGGCGAGCAGCAGGCCCTCGGCGAACAGCTCGCGGGCGCACCACAGCGAGTAGGCGTTGTTCCACTCCTCGGCCTTGTCGTTCTCGACCAGGGTGAGCTTCACGCCGTACTTGCGCTCCAGCTCCTGCTTGCGCTCGTGCACCGCCTCCTTGCGGTAGCCGACCACGATCGCGGCCTCCCGCAGCCCGACCTCGGCGAAGTTCCCCAGGGTCAGGTCGAGCACCGTCCGCTCACCGTCGACCGGCACCAGCGCCTTGGGGAGGGTGTCGGTGTACGGACGGAGCCGGCGGCCGGCGCCGGCGGCCAGGACGAGGCCGATCATGCGGGACTCCAAGGGGGACTCGGGGGTCGCGCGGCGCCGATCCGGGTCGGAGGTACCGTGCGGGTCTGGTGCGGCCGCGGCTGCGGCGCGCCGGGCGGACGGCCGCTGCGGGCCGCCCGGTGCCACTGATGGTAGGCGACCCCGTCGACCAGCCAGAACGCACCCCCGCACGGTTCGCCGATCGTTCCGGGGCGTTAGGTGAACGTCAGGTGACCGGTGCCGATCGCGGGTCGAACACTTCTGCCAGTGGTGCCGCCGTCCTCCCCCGGGGAGTGCGTCGCGGCCCCGCCGGGGCCCGCCCATGCGGCAGACTTGGGCCCCGACGCCGTCGGCGGACCGGCCGGTCCGGGCCGACGCGCGCAGCCGACCCCAAGGAACGGGGCGGGCGGCCCGGGGACCACAGCCGGGCGGCGGCCCCGGTCCACGTGCCGAAAGGGGCATTGTGCCCATGAGCCCTGCTGTCAGCCCGACCGAGGCCCTCTCGCCGGAGACCGTCACCCCCTCCGGGGCCGCACCGGGCGAGATCCTGCTGGAACTGGTCGACGACGACGGCCTGACCATCGGGACCGGCGAGAAGCTCTGGGCCCACCAGCAGCCGGGCCGGCTGCACCGGGCGTTCTCGGTCTTCCTGTTCGACCGCCAGGGCCGGATGCTGCTGCAGCGCCGGGCCCTCGGCAAGTACCACTCCCCCGGCGTCTGGTCGAACACCTGCTGCGGGCACCCCTACCCCGGCGAGCAGCCGTTCCTGGCCGCCGCCCGCCGCACCTCCGAGGAGCTCGGCGCCGCCCCGGCCCTGCTCTGCGAGGCGGGCAACGTCCGCTACGACCTGCCGGACGAGGCGTCCGGGCTGATCGAGCGGGAGTGGAACCACCTCTTCGTCGGGCTGATCACCGCCGACCTGGAGCCGGACCCGGACGAGATCGAGGACACCCGGTTCGTGACCGCGGCCGAACTGCGCGAACTGCGGGCCGCGAAGCCGTTCTCGGTGTGGTTCGAGACCGTGTTCGAGGCGGCGCTGCCGGGCATCCGGGAGATCGCCGGGCACGACTGGTAGCACCCGCGGGTCCGCGGGGCCGGGCCGGCCGGGCCGGCCCCGCGGGCGGAACCGCCGCGGCGGGGTGGTGCCCGGCCCGGCTCAGTAGTCGGGGTCGTCGTCGGGGTCGGCCTCCGCGTCCGGCCCGGCGGCCCCGGGGCCGGGCAGCGGCAGGCTGGCCCAGATCACCTTGCCGCCGTCCTCGGTGCGCTCCACGTCGCACTCGCCGCCCGCCTGCAGGGTGACGCTCTTGACCAGCAGCAGCCCGCGCCCGCCGGGGCGGGCCGGGTCGTTCTCCTGCGCCTTGGGGCGGTACGGGTGGCCGTCCAGCACCGAGACCCGCACCCGGTCGGGGTCGATGGCGAGTTCGCAGACCACCTCGGGCGAGAGCACCGCCGCGTGCGTGACGGCGTTGGAGACCAGCTCGGAGACGATCAGCAGCAGGTCGTCCACCAGCTCCTGGTAGCGCTCCCCCGCCATCCCCTGGGCCAGCAGCCGGTCCCGCACGGCGTGTCTGGTGCGCGGCACCGACGCCTCGTGGGAGAGCGCCGAGAAGCGCCACACCCCGGGTTCCGGCCCCGGTCCGGGTTCGCGGCCGGGCCACCAGGTCGCGGTGACCGGGACCGCCTTCTCCGTCTGTTCCACTGCACGCCGCCCTTCACGCGGTGACGGGAGGCTCCCGCGCCGGGGTCCGGCCGGCGACGGCTGTCGGGAATCGGGCGTTCCGCTCAAGGCTCCCTGGTCCACAGAGGCTAGGAGAGCACCACCCGGCGACCCGCACCGGGACTGGAACTACGCGTGTCGTGAAGGTTCCCGACCGATTCGGTGCGTGTTGTGCGCCGTCCTGGCCGGTCGCGGCGCACCCCGGACCGACTGTTGCCGCCAGAACGCCCGTCCGAAATCGCCCCCGGGCCCGCCACCAGCGCAATCGCCCTCCGCTCCCCCACCCCGCCGCCCGGCTTGTCCGGTTCTGCCCGCATCCCCGGCGGGCGGCCGTCCGCGCCCCCGAAAACGCAGGTGAGAAGCACTCCCCGGGCCTGGTAATGTTCTCTCTGTCGCCAGGGGGCGACCGAAAGGAAGCCCCGAGGTGAACACCCGGTCCGGGTGGCGGAATGGCAGACGCGCTAGCTTGAGGTGCTAGTGCCCTTTATCGGGCGTGGGGGTTCAAGTCCCCCCTCGGACACCAGTGAGAGACCCCTGCTTCGGCGGGGGTCTTCTGCTTTTCCCGGCCGGAACGCGACGGCCCGGCCGGAGTGCCGCCGCGCGGCCGGAGCGCCGCCGCCCGCCCGACGGCCGCGGGGCCGCCGGGCGGGGTTCGGTCAGCGCGGGGGCAGCAGGTCGGTGCGGTGGGGGGCCAGGTCGGTGACGCTGTCCGGGTCGGCTTCCACCGTGTACCGGGTGTGCGTGCCGTCGGGGGCGGTCTCCTCGTCCAGCTGGTTGGCGTCGGCGAAGCCCCAACTGCCGCCGGTGTAGACGCCCTTGATCCGGCCCTCGACCGTGCCGACGGCCTCGAACGGGCCGCCCCGCCACTGGAACGTCCAATGGGTGCGGTACCAGGCGTCGAGCTGCTCCGGGGGGACCGCGCCGCCCCCGGCGAGGGCGACCAGCCCGTGCGGGTCGACCGCGGGGGCGGCCCGGTGGGTGGTGCCGCCGAGGACGGCGTGGCAGCCGGGGCGGAAGTGGTCGGCCTCGGACAGCCGCCGGGCCAGGTCGAGGCGCGGGGCCAGCAGGTCCTCGCGGTGCTCCTCGGGCTCGGTGACCTCGGCGAGCGGGAAGGCGCCCCGGTAGCCGGTGACCCGGCGCTTCAGGTGCTGCCGGGCGAACTCCCGGTCGTCGCCGAGGTAGTTGCCGGAGACGGTGGTGTCGACGCGGTCGGTGCACTCGAAGGGCTCGCCGCGCCAGTGGAAGGTCCAGTGCACGGCGTACCAGGCGTCGAGCCGCTCGGGCGGCAGCGGGTAGCCGAGCACCGAGCCGTCGGCGGCGAGCCGGGGGGCGACGTCCTCGGGGGCGGGGACGCCGGGGCCGGGGAGCAGTTCCACGCAAGGCCACAGGCCGGCGGCGGCGCGGGCCGGGTACACCGCCCCGCCGTAGACCGCGAACTCGCCCTTCACCGGCTGGTGACGGTCCGAGGGATCAGTTGTCATAGTACTTCCACAGCCCATCGCTCTTGTCGAAGCGGCCGACGGCCTCTTCCGTCCCGTCGGCGTTCATCCGCCAGATCTCCGCACCGTGCGGGAAGCCGGTGGGCTTGGCGTCCCACTCCGGGACGCCGCCGCCGGTGTAGCCGGTGCCCAGGAACGGTGCGTCCCAGTTCTTTCCTGCATTCTGCCCGGCCATGCCCGCGACGCGGTCGGCCAGGGCCTGGTCGTTGACCGCGCCGAGGGTCGGGGCGGCCTCCATGCCGTGCGGGGCGGGGAAGCGCAGCTGGTATGCCTCGGACGCGCCGGGCGGCACCGGGGTCCAGCCCGCGCCGCCGTCGTCGAGGGCGAGGCCGTTGCGCAGGTCGTCCATGCTGCGCAGGTCGGCGGTGTCGGAGCCGCGCGCGATGGAGCCGCGGAACTCGCCGGGGTCGAAGGCGCGGCCGCCGAGCGTGGTGGAGTTCTCCAGGTAGGCCTCCGCGACGTCGGGCTTGACGATCTTGGTGACCATGCGGCCCTCGTCCAGCTTGATCGCGTCGCGGACCTGGACGACCTGGCGGGCCTCCTCCTCGGTCAGGCTGTTGGTGGGGCTGAGGCGCAGCCGGTCGTGCTCGGCGCGGTCGAGGCCGTGGGGGGCCAGTTCCTCGTCGATCTGCTGCTGGTAGCTGGGGCCGTCGCGGAGCGCCCCGTTGCCGTACTGCTCGGTCTCCAGCGGGCCGGGGCCGGACGGGGTGCGCGGGCTCGGGACCGTTCCGGCCTCGCCGGCCAGGGCGGACTCCTCGCTCGCCAGGCGCGGGCCGGCCGCCTCCAGGTCCTTCGGGGCCGCCACCTTGAGGTCCCGCGGGGCCACCGCCCTGAGGTCCTCGGCGATCTTGGTCTCGGTGGCGGCGTGGGCGGCGAGGTTGCGGGCGCCCTTCTCGGCGGCCTCCTCGACGACGGCGGCGTGCTTCTCGGCGATCTTCGGCAGCGAGTCCATGGCGTCGTTCTTGAGCGCCCGGAAGACCGCCTGCTCCTCTCCTCCGGCCGCCATCAGAACGCCAGCCTCTCGAGCCCGCCGCGCAGTTCCTGCGCGTGGCCGCGGAACGCCTCGGTGTGGGCGCGCATCGTCCTCAGGTGCTGGTCGGCCAGGTCGGCGTCGAGGCTGAAGCCGTCCGCCGCACCCGCCGCGCCCGAGGTCTGGCCCCAGTCCAGGCCGGACATGGCGTGCTCGATCTTGGCGAAGAGCGGTTTGGCCGCGGCCTCGATGATCTCGCCGATGATGTACTGGATGATCTGCTGCTTGAGCGTCTCCAGCAGTTTCTTCCCGGCCTCCACGATCACCGGCACGGCGGCCTCGGCCAGCCCGAAGGTGGCCACGGCGGCGGCCTGGTCGGCGATGAAGGTGGCGGCCATGACGCCCAGTTCGACCAAGGCCTCGACCTTCTGCCCGATGATCACCTCGGCGCCGATCTCCAGCGCCTCGGCGAGCAGGGTGCAGCCCATCACGAGTTCCCGGGTGTGCCGCTCGGAGAGCTCGGACCAGCCGGACTGCATCCGCTGGGTGGCGGCGCCCTGGTATGCCTGGGCGAAGGAGGTCATCGCCCGGGTCGCCTCGGCGTGCGTCCGCTCCACGGCCTGGCCGAACTGCCGCACCATGGCGGCGAAGGCGCGGACCTCGTCCTCGTTGATGTAGGGCCAGGGCACCCCGATGACGTTCAGGAACGTCACCACCGGTGCCGGTAGGTCGTCGATGGCCACTGCGCATCCCCCGTGCAGTCGTTCGGACTCGCCGCGGTCGCGGGCGGGTCGGGCGGCCAGACTGTAGCGCAGTGGCCAACGGGGTTCGGGCAGCGCTGATTGGCGCCCTGACCTGGGGTAAAGGCTTGTTCAAGGGTGCACCGGAGACCGGTGCGCGGACGGCCTCCGCGGCGCGGTGACCGGGGCCGGGGTCAAGGTTTGTTCAAGGCTGCGGGTCCCAGAGGCCCTCGGCGCTGCCCTCGGCCAGGCGGGAGCGGTAGGTGGTGACCTTGTGGTCGATGCGCGCGAGGTGGTCCTGGAGTTCGGCGAGGCGCGCGGCGGTCTCGGCGCGGTGGGCTTCGAGGAGGGCGAGGCGGGCGGCCTCGTTGCCGTTGCCGGCGGCGACGAGTTCGGCGTAGCGGCGCAGGGTGCGGATCGGCATGCCGGTGGCGCGCAGCCGGGTGCAGATGTCGATCCACTTGAGGTCGCGGTGGTGGTAGCGGCGGCGGCCGCCGGGGGTGCGGTCGATCTCGGTGACGACCAGGCCGGCCCGCTCGTAGTAGCGCAGGGTGTGGACGCTGACGCCCGTCCGCTCGGCGGCCTCGGCGATGGTCAGTCCTTCGACGGGAATCTCCGGCTTGATTTCGAGCACGCTCGAAATCGTAGCGTCGGTGCCGCCGACCGGGCGGGTCGGAGCCGGCGAGGGGCCGGCCCCCGCCGCGGCGGCGGACGGAGGCGGGACGGTGTCCGAACCGGACGGACGGCGGAGGCGGTTGGTGCTCGCGGTGTGCTGCCTGAGCATGGCGCTGGTGGTGCTGGACGTCTCGGTGGTGAACGTGGCGCTGCCCGCGGTCCACCGGGACTGGGGGGCGTCGGTGGCGGCGCTGCAGTGGACGGTGGACGCGTACACGCTGGTGCTGGCGGCGTTCCTGCTGCCCGCGGGGGCGGCGGCGGACCGGTGGGGGCGGCGGCGGGTGTTCGTGCTGGGGCTGCTGGTCTTCGGGCTGGGGTCGGCGCTGTGCGCGCTGGCGCCGGGGGCCGGGGCGCTGGTGGCCGCGCGGGCGGTGCAGGCGGTGGGCGGGACGATGCTGAACCCGGTGGCGATGGGGATCGTGGCGACGACGTTCCCGGAGCCGGCCGAACGGGCCCGGGCGATCGGGGTGTTCGGGTCGGTGTCGGGGCTGTCGCTGGCGCTGGGCCCGGTGCTGGGCGGGGCGCTGGTGGACGGCTGGGGCTGGCGGGCGGTGTTCTGGGTGAACCTGCCGGTGGTGGCGGCGGGGGTGGCGGGCGCGCTGCGCTGGGTGCCGGAGTCCCGGGCGGAGCGGGCCCGGCGGTTCGACCCGGTGGGGCAGCTGCTGGTGGTGCTGGTGCTGGGCGGGACGGTGTTCGCGCTGATCTCGGCGGGGCGCTCGGGCTGGTCGGCGCCGTCGGTGTGGGGGCCGCTGGCGCTGGCGGCGGCGGCCGTCCCGGTGCTCGGGCGGTACGAGGCGCGGCGGGCGGACCCGCTGCTGGAGGTGCGGCTGCTGCGCGGGCCGGTGGTGGCGGCGCTGGTGCTGGCGTTCGCGGCGCTGGGCGCGTTCGCGGCGTTCCTGTTCGCGGCGACGCTGTACCTGCAGGGAGTGCGCGGGATGTCCGCGCTGGACGCGGGGCTGTGCCTGGTGCCGGCGGGGGTGCTGATCCTGCTGCTGTCGCCGCGGACCGGGCGGGTGGTGGGCCGGTGCGGGCCGCGCGGGCCGCTGCTGGTGTCGGGGACGGCGCTGGCGCTGGCGGGCGCGCTGCTGCCGGCGGTGGGCCCGCGGACGCCGGTGCCCGCGCTGCTGGCGGTGTTCGCGCTGGTCGGGGTGTTCCAGGGCACGGTGAACCCGCCGATCACCGACACCGCGGTGTCGGGGCTGCCGGGGTCGATGGCCTCGACGGCCGCCGCGCTGGCCTCGACGGCCCGGCAGACGGGTTCGGCGGTGGGCGTGGCGGTGGCGGGCGTCCTGCTGGCGCCCGGGGTGGCGGCGGGCGGCGCGCGGTTCACGGCGGCGGCGCACGGGGTGTGGTGGCTGCTGCTGGCGGCGGGGGTGCTGATCGCGGTGCTGGGCGCGGCGGGGCCGGGGGCCCGGCGCGGGGCGGCTGCGGCACCGGCTCCGGCACCGGCTCCGGTGGCTCCCGTCGCGGCGGACGGTGCGGGGGCCGGGGCGGGGCGTCAGGCGCAGTCGGGGCAGAGTCCGCGGTAGGTGACCTCGGCGGTGGCGACGCTGAAGCCGAAGCGCTCGGCGGCGGGGAGGGCGGCGAGCGGGTCGCCGGTGGGGTGGACGTCCCGGATGGTGCCGCAGGCGGAGCAGACCAGGTGCTGGTGCGGCTGGTGGGCGTTGGGGTCGTAGCGCTTGGCCCGGCCGTCGGTGGCGACCTCCAGGACCTCACCGAGGGTGACCAGCTCGCCGAGGGTGTTGTAGACGGTGGCCCGGGAGATCTCCGGGAGGCGCTCGGCCGCGCGGGCGTGCACCTCGTCCGCGGTCAGGTGGACGTGGTCGCCGTCGAGCACCTCGGCGACCACCCGCCGCTGGGAGGTCAGTCGCCAGCCGCGGGACCGCAGTCGTTCCAGCAGATCACTCATCTCGTTCACCCAATCAGCTCAACATTCGCCCGAACTGTACAGCGGGCGTCATCGGACTCCCGATTCGAGCGGGACCACCACCCGTTTGACCCTCTTCTTGACTTAGACTCGGTCTATCTTAGGATCGGCTCCGAAGAAGAGCCAGACGCCCGTCGCAGAGCGCTATCCGCCCGACCCGGAGGGACTCCCATGCCCGAGAACGACGACGCCATCGTCACCGACCCCAAGTCCGAGGGTGCGGGCGGCTGCCCGGTCGCGCACGGCCGGGCCGCGCACCCCACTCAGGGCGGCGGCAACCGGCAGTGGTGGCCCAACCGGCTGAACCTGAAGATCCTGGCGAAGAACCCGGCGGTGGCGAACCCGCTGGGCGCGGACTTCGACTACCCGGCGGCCTTCGCCTCGCTCGACCTGGCCGCCGTCAAGCGCGACATCGAGACCGTGCTCACCACCTCGCAGGACTGGTGGCCGGCCGACTTCGGCCACTACGGCCCGCTGATCGTCCGGATGGCCTGGCACAGCGCCGGCACCTACCGGATCTCCGACGGCCGCGGCGGCGCGGGCGCCGGGCAGCAGCGCTTCGCCCCGCTCAACTCCTGGCCGGACAACGCCAACCTGGACAAGGCCCGCCGCCTGCTGTGGCCGGTGAAGCAGAAGTACGGCCAGGCGCTGTCCTGGGCCGACCTGCTGATCCTGTCCGGCAACGTGGCGCTGGAGTCGATGGGCTTCGAGACCTTCGGCTTCGGCGGCGGCCGGGCGGACGTCTGGGAGGCCGACGAGGACGTGTACTGGGGCCCGGAGACCACCTGGCTGGGCGACGAGCGCTACACCGGCGACCGCCAGCTGGAGGAGCCGCTGGGCGCCGTCCAGATGGGCCTGATCTACGTCAACCCGGAGGGCCCCAACGGCAACCCGGACCCGCTCGCGGCGGCCCGCGACATCCGCGAGACCTTCCGCCGGATGGCGATGAACGACGAGGAGACCGTCGCGCTGATCGCCGGCGGCCACACCTTCGGCAAGACCCACGGCGCCGGCCCGGCGGACAACGTCGCCGCCGACCCCGAGGGCGCGCCGCTGGAGGAGCAGGGCCTCGGCTGGAAGAGCGCGTACGGCTCCGGCAAGGGCGCCGACGCGATCACCTCCGGCCTGGAGGTGACCTGGACCAACACCCCCACCACCTGGGACAACTCGTTCTTCGAGATCCTGTTCGGCTACGAGTGGGAGCTCACCAAGTCCCCCGCCGGGGCGCACCAGTGGAAGCCGAAGGACGGCGCCGGCGCGGACACCGTGCCGGACGCCTTCGACCCGGCGAAGAAGCACGCCCCGCAGATGCTCACCACCGACCTGTCGCTGCGCTTCGACCCGGTGTACGAGCAGATCTCCCGCCGCTTCCTGAACGACCCGGCGGCCTTCGCGGACGCCTTCGCCCGCGCCTGGTTCAAGCTGACCCACCGCGACATGGGCCCGGTCGTCCGCTACCTCGGCCCCGAGGTGCCGTCCGAGGAGCTGCTCTGGCAGGACCCGCTGCCGGCCGCCCAGGGCGAGCCGGTCGACGCGGCGGACGTGGCGGAGCTGAAGGCGAAGCTGCTGGACTCCGGCCTGACCACCGCCCAGCTGGTGTCCACCGCGTGGGCCTCGGCGGCGTCCTTCCGCGGCAGTGACAAGCGCGGCGGCGCGAACGGCGCCCGGATCCGGCTGGAGCCGCAGCGCGGCTGGGAGGCCAACGACCCGGAGCAGCTGGCGCAGGTGCTGCGGGTGCTGGAGGGCGTGCAGCAGGAGTTCAACGCGCGGGGCGGCAAGCAGGTCTCGCTGGCCGACCTGATCGTGCTCGGCGGCACCGCGGCGGTCGAGCGGGCCGCGAAGGAGGGCGGCGTCGAGGTCGAGGTGGGCTTCCGCCCGGGCCGGGTGGACGCCACCCAGGAGAAGACCGACGTCGAGTCCTTCTCGGCGCTGGAGCCGCAGGCCGACGGGTTCCGCAACTACCAGGGCAAGGGCACCCGGCTCCCGGCCGAGTACCTGCTGGTGGACAAGGCCAACCTGCTGAACCTGTCCGCCCCCGAGCTGACCGTGCTGGTCGGCGGCCTGCGGGTGCTGGGCGCGAACACCGGCGGCTCGCAGCACGGCGTGTTCACCGACCGCCCCGGCACGCTGTCCAACGACTTCTTCACCAACCTGCTGGACCTGGGCACCACCTGGGCGCCGGTCGCCTCCGACAACACGGTCTACGAGGGCCGGGACGCCTCCGGCGCGGTCAAGTGGACCGGCACCCGGGCCGACCTGGTGTTCGGCTCCAACTCGGAGCTGCGGGCGCTGGCCGAGGTGTACGCCTCGGCCGACGCCAAGGAGAAGTTCGTCAAGGACTTCGCCGCCGCCTGGACCAAGGTGATGGAGCTGGACCGCTTCGACCTGGTGTGAGCGTGAGCTGACGGAGGGCCCGGACCGCTGCTGCGGTCCGGGCCCTGCGGCGTCGCGGGCGGGGATCAGTGCCGCAGTTCCAGGGTGCAGCACTTGACGGCGCCGCCGGCCCGGAGCAGCTCGGTCAGGTCGACGCCGATCGGGGT
This sequence comes from Kitasatospora saccharophila, assembly GCF_039529925.1. Taxonomy (NCBI): domain Bacteria; kingdom Bacillati; phylum Actinomycetota; class Actinomycetes; order Kitasatosporales; family Streptomycetaceae; genus Kitasatospora; species Kitasatospora saccharophila. The sequence continues at coordinate 83,066 of NZ_BAAANS010000005.1, forward strand.
GAAGCCGCGTTCGCGCAGCCGCTCGGCGAGCCGGACGGCGGCCTCCGGGAGGACCACGCGGGCGCCGTCGGAGACCGCGTTCAGGCCGAACACCCGGGCGTCGTCGGCGTCGGCCAGCACCGCGTCCGGGTAGAGGCGCTCCAGGGTCGCGCGGGACGCGGCGTCGAAGGCCGGCGGGTGGTACATGATCTCGGTGTCGCTGAGCACGGCGAGCGCGGTGTCCAGGTGGTAGTAGCGCGGGTCGACCAGCCGCAGCGGGACCACCTCGCGGCCGAGGAACTCCGCCGCCTCGGCGTGCGCGGCCGCCTCGGTGCGGAAGCCGGTGCCGGCCAGGATCCGCTCGCCGACCACCAGCAGGTCGCCCTCGCCCTCGTTGACGTGCTCGGCGTCCTTGACCTCCCAGCCGCGCCGGCGGAACCAGTCGGCGTACGCGGGGCCCTCGGCGGCCCGCTCGGGGTGCCGGAAGCGGGCCCCGAGCACCCGGCCGTCCAGCGTGGTGGCACCGTTGGCGGCGAACACCATGTCCGGCAGGCCGGGCAGCGGCTCGATCAACTCGACGGTGTGGCCCAGGCGTTGGAACAGCGCGTGCAGCTGGTCCCACTGGGCGAGGGCGGTGCCGGTGTCGGTGGGCTTCGCCGGGTCCATCCACGGGTTGATGGAGTAGTCGACGGTGAAGTGCGCGGGCCGGCACATCAGGTAGTGGCGCGGGGTGGCGGTTCGCGGCGACACGGTGGTGTCTCCTTCCGGGCACGGAGGATCGACCGACGGTCGGTCGGTCGTGTTTCCTCGCGGGGGGATCGGGGTCGTTCAGCTGCCGACGGACTGCGGGAAGGCGAACAGTCCGTCCGGGTCGTGGCGGCGCTTGGTGGCGACCAGCCGCGGGTAGTTCGCACCGTAGTAGGCGTCGCGCCAGTCCCGCAGGTCCGGGTCGGTGAAGTTCAGGTAGGCGCCGCCGGTCGCGTGCGGGGCGATCAGCTGGTCGAGGCCGGCGAGGTGGTCGAGGTGCGGGGCCGGGTCCTCGCCGGGCAGCCAGGAGGTGTCCAGGCTGACCAGGTACCGGGCGTCGCGGTGCACGAACGCGGTGGCCGCCGGGTCGACCCGGTTGATCGCGCCGCCCCAGCCGAACAGCGCCAGGCCGCAGCCGTCGGTGTTGCCGCTGGGGGGCGCGGCCGCGAGGTGCGCCAGGGCGGCGTCCAGGGCCCCGGGCGGCAGCGGGCGGGTGGCGAAGTGGGTGCGGACGGCGAACGCCCCGCCGCTGGTCTCGTGCTTCAGGTGGTCCATCGCGTCCCAGAACGCCCGGTCGGCGATCTCCGCGCGCAGCGGCGGGGCGGCCGCGAACGCCGGGGCGAGCAGTTCGCGCAGCTCGGCGGCGCTGCCCAGGTGCAGGCCGACGGTGGAGACCAGGGTGCGGCCGCCGGAGCGGGCGACGCCCAGGCGGAGCGAGGTCTCCTCGGGCGCGGTGAGCATCAACTGCTGGACGGCGGCCAGGACTCCGGGGGCGTGGACGGCCTCCCAGAGCAGCACGCAGGTGGCCGCGGCGGGGGCCTCGACGGCCTGGAAGGTCAGGTCCAGGTTGATCCCGAAGTTGCCGCCGCCACCGCCCCGGCAGGCCCAGTACAGGTCCGCGTTGCGCTCGGCGTCGCACTCCAGGACCTCCCCGGCCGCGGTGGCCAGGGTGGTGGCGCGCAGCGTGTCCGCCGTCAGCCCGAACCGGCGGGAGGTCGCGGCCGAGCCGCCGCCGAGCGCCAGCCCGGCGATCCCGACGCCCGCGCCGTTGCCCAGCGGCAGCGCCAGCCCGTGCGGGCGCAGCGCCGCGTACAGCGCGCCGGTCAGGACGCCGCCGCCGACCGTGACCCGTCCGGTGCCGGGGTCGACGGTGATCGCGTCCAGCGCCCGCAGGTCCACCACCAGGCCGGAGTTGACGGAGTGCCCGGCGTACGAGTGCCCTCCGCCGCGCGGCACGATCGGCACCCCGTGGTCGCGCGCCCAGTCGACGGCCCGCAGCACGTCGGCCGTGTCGGCGGCGCGCAGCACGGCGGCGGGCGCGCGGTGCGCCCAGCGCTCGTTGAACGCGGCGGAGGAGGCGCGGAAGCCGTCGTCCCCGGGGCGCAGCAGGGGGCCGGTGGTGTGCTTGTCGAGCAGCGCCCAGTCGACGGGGGTCACGGGGCGACCTCTTCGATGGTGGAGGTGCCGGTGCCGGGCCGGGGGCCGTAGCGCTCCCAGGTCTCGTGGAGGCGGATCCGGCCGTCGGGGGTGAGGGCGGGGGTGTTGCGGGTGCGGCCGCAGACGACCTGGCCGTCGGTGAGGACGAAGGTGTAGCCCATCGCGAGGGTGCCGTCGGGCTGGCGGGTGCCGGCCGTCCAGCCGCGTCGGATGCTGCCGCCGGTGACCTCGCCCCAGACCAGGTCGCCCTGCTGGTGGTAGACGGCGACGGTGCGCTGGTCGCCGTCGGGGGCGTGGAAGCGGCGGCCCTCGTAGTCGAGGCGGTGGAGGTCGTCGGGACGGTGGAGGTCGGCGGGGTGGCGAGGGACGTCGGGGTGGCGAGGGGCGGCGGGTTCGCGGGGTTCGGCGGGGTGGCGGGGGTTCACGCCTGCCACCAGATGGCGTAGTAGGCGAAGTCGGTGTCGTGCGGGTTGGCGACGGCGTGGTCGGAGTCGGCCGGGAGCAGGACGAGGTCGCCGGCGGCGACGGGGTGGCGGTGGCCGTCGGGGGTGCGGACCTCGCCGCGGCCGCTGATGCAGATGAAGAGTTCGCGTTCGGTGTGCTGGTGGGTGTCGGTGAGGTCGCCGGGGCGCAGGACGCACCAGGCGCCGTGGAAGGGGGCGGTCAGTCCGTCCCAGGGGTGCAGGAGCTTGAGGTCGAGGCCGTGGGCGCGTTCGAGCCCTTCGGGTTCCTGGCGGCGGATCACCAGGCCGGGCGGCAGGCCGGTTTCGGGCATGGCGGGGCTCCGTTCTGGGGGTGCGGCGGGTCAGCGGGCGGCGGCGTGGCCGAGGCCGGCGTCGCGGGCGAGGACGAGGGCCTGGGCGCGGTCGGCCACGCCGAGCTTGCCGAGGATGTTGGAGATCCGGTTGCTGACGGTCTTGGAGGCGAGGGCGAGTTCCCGCGCGATGACGGTGTTGGAGCGGCCGGCGGCGAGGTGTTCGAGGACCTGCCGTTCGCGGTCGCTGAGCTGCGGGAACGGGTAGCTGCGCGGACGCTGGCCGGTGCCGATCAGGGTGCCGAGCCGGGCCGCGATGGTGCGGTCGAGGATGGCCTCGCCGGCGCCGACGGCGTGGATGCCGCGGACGATCTGGTCGGCGGTGGCACGTTTGACCAGGTAGCCGCGGGCTCCGGCGTGGAAGGCGGCGGCGACGGCCTTGTCGTCGTCGTACGGGCTGAACACCAGGACGCCGGTCCCGGGGGCGAGGCGCAGGACCTGGCTGATCATCCGCATGCCGGTGCCGTCGTCCATCTGCGGGTCGAGGACCAGGACGTCGGGGCGGTGCCGGGAGGCGGCGGCGAGCACTTCGCCGGTGGTGCCGGCCTCGTCGACCACGGCCGCGCCGCCGCCCGCCTCGACCATCGAGCGGACGCCCTGGCGGACGGCGGGCTGGGCGTCGGCGAGCAGCACGGTCAGTGGCGTGGTGGTCCCGTGCTGGTTCATCGTCCCCTCGCGGCGTGTGGTGGTGCGGCGGTGGTGCGGTGCGGTGCGGTGTGCGGAGTCGATCACCGGTAGTGATGATTCCGTTACCTCATCATGATCCGATCAATCCGGCGCCTCAAGTGCGCAATGTCATGCAGGAGTTGGCAGATGTGAGGATTGGGCGGCCGTCTCCCGGGCCTTGCGCATGATCTCCTCGCGGCCGCGCCAGTGCGACCAGAACGCGCCGGTGTAGCCGAGGCCGCCCAGGCTGGTGAGGAACGGGTTGTCGGCGTAGTTGTTGTCGTGCTCGCTCATGCCCTCGACGGTCGGCAGCATGACCCGGTGGTGGTCGGCCGGGTCGATCAGCGCCCACAGGTCGGTGACGGCGCCGTGCCAGCGCTCGGCCGGGTCGGCGGCGCGGGCCGGGTCGGGCAGCAGGTCGGGCGAGAAGTAGCAGACCAGCCGGAAGTTGCCGTGCTCGTCGAACATGAACTGCCGCTCGTACTCGGCCGGGGAGGAGCACATCCGCAGCGGCTTGAGCACGATCGGGCCGTCGGCGGTGTTGGACTGCAGGCCGGGGACGGTGCGCACGCCCGCGCACTGCTCGGCGATGTCGATGCCCATCGGGGTGTACGGGAACAGCCGCAGGCCGAGCGAGAAGCCGGTGACGGTGGCGTCCAGCGCCATGAAGGCGTCCACGCAGGCGCGGACCGTCTCGGGGGTCTCCCCCGGCATGCCGAACAGCGCCTCGACCATGGTGAGGATGCCGCGTTCGTGGCAGAGCCGGACCAGCCGTTCGGTGTCTGCGAAGGTGTAGTAGGTGCCGCCCTTCTCGGTGACCTTCCAGCCGCTGAGCACCTCGGGGCGGATGTGGTCGCTGCCGACGTTGACGCCCCGGCAGCCGGCCTCGGCCAGCAGGTCGGCGAACTCCTCGTCGAACGGGCTGGGTTGGCAGTAGACCCAGAGCCGCAGGTCGTTCAGCGGGTTGGCCGGGTCGGCGTGCCGGCGGCGGACGATCTCCCGCAGCAGGTTCTTGGCGTGCGCGATCGACAGGTTGAACTCGCTGTCGGTGGTGTGCTGGTCCAGGATGCCCTGGGCCGCCAGCGACTCCATCTCGTCCACCACCGAGGCGAGTTCGCGCTGCCCGTAACGGGTGCCCTTGGCGTCGGGCTCGACGCAGTGCGAGCAGCGGTAGGCGCAGCCGTTCTTGGTCAGGATGGAGCCGAGGCCGCCGCGCCGGTAGTACTCCAGGTTGTCGACCCGGTGCGGCAGGCCGGAGCGCCGCCGGTACACCGAGAGCCGGTCGACCTGCCACACCCGTGGCTCGAACTGGCCGGTGGCCTCGGCGAGTTGGGTCTGACCGTGGCGGACGGTGAGCACCGCGGGCGGCACCCGGACGGCGCCCCGGTCGGTGTTGCGGATCAGGCCGGGGATGCCCGCGGTGTCGCGGCCCTCGGCGATCGCGGCGGCCAGTTCGCAGAGGATCTTCTCGCCGGGGCCCTTCACGCCGTAGTCGATGCCGAAGTACTCGACCAGCGCGAACGGCATGGTGGAGAAGCCGATGCCGCCGCCGACCACGGGCGCGTCGGTGAGCCGCCGGATCTCGGTGATGATCTCCCGGTGCTCACCGACGAACGGGCGCTGCTCGAAGGCGTACACGGTGTCGGTGTTGCGGACGGTCACCCCGACCAGCATCGGGGAGCGTTCGGCGAAGTACTCGTGCAGGCACGCCTTCCAGTCCTCGCGGCGGAAGGTCAGGTCGAGCACCTCCACCTCGAATCCGTCGTCCTCCAGCGCGGTGGTGAGCACGTCGAGGGCGTACGGGGCGATCGGCGGATGCACCTTGTTCGGGTTGACCAGCAGGACGAGTCTGCTCATCGGGGTTCTCTCCCTCGGGGTTCGGGGTTCGCGGGGTCAGACCAGGCCGAGGCTGATGCCGAACTCGGGCTCGGAGCCCAGCAGGTAGGCCCCGGCGGACTGCAGGATGCGGTCCTGGGCGACCAGGTGCTGGGCGAGGACGGTGGTGTCGCGCAGCCAGCGGTCCATCGGCGAGGAGCGGTTGATCGACCAGGTCTGCAGCAGGTCGTAGGTGCGGGCGACGATCGTCCGGGAGCCGCGGAAGGCGTGCAGCCAGGACAGCGGGGAGGCGACCCGCTCGGTGGGGGTGAGGTCGTCCAGGGTGCCGCCGGCCGCCAGCACCGCCCACTGGCGGCGCATCGCGCCGTACACGCCCTCCCGGACGGCGTTGAACTCGCCTTCCAGGCGGGCGAGTTCGGTCTGCACCCGCCAGCTGTCGGCCCAGCTGCGGCCGGCCATCCGGTCGTAGCGGGTGGTGGCGACCTCGCGGGCGTGGTCGAGCGCGGCCCGGGCCACGCCGAGCGGGACGCCGCACATCGCCCGGGTGAAGGAGTCCGGCTGGGCGAGCGGGCCGGGGCGGCCCTGCGGGGTGGCGAAGGTGTAGGTGTGCTCCTCGGGGACGAACACGCCGTCCATGGTGTAGTCGCAACTGCCGCTGCCGCACAGGCCGGTGGTGTCCCAGTTGTCGATCACCTCGACCTGTTCGCGGGGCACCAGGAACTGCCGGGAGTCGTGCCGGTGCTTGCTGCCGGGGGCGGCCCAGGGCCGGCCGCCGTCGTAGATGAACGCGCCGGAGGTGACCCAGTCGGCGTGCTTGACGCCGGAGCCGAACGACCAGCGGCCGCTGAGCCGGAAGCCGCCGGGGACCCGCTCGGCCCGGCCGGCGGGCTGGAGCAGGCCGGCCACCACCAGGTCGAGGCGCGGGAAGACCTCCTTGGCCACCGTCTGGTCCAGGAAGTTGGCGTAGATGCCGGTGTTGGCGCCGATCACGGCGCACCAGGCGGCCGAGGCGTCGCCGTACGCGAGGGCCTCCACCACCTCGGTCTGCTCCATCGAGGTCAGGCCGGGTCCGCCCCACTCGGGGCCGTAGCACATGCCGAACACGCCGGTGCCGCGCAGCAGTTCGACCACCTCGGCGGGCAGTGTGCGGTTGGCCTCGATCTCCGGGGCCCGCTCCCGCAGGACCGGCGCCAACTCCCTTGCGCGGAGCAGGATCTCCGATGTCATGCTGGTCACTTCTCCTTCTACGTCGGGGGGGTCGGGCGGGTCAGCGGTCCAGGCCGAGGCTGATCCGGAACAGCGGGGGGCTGCCGAGCAGGTAGGCGCCGACCGACTCCAGCACGGCGTCCTGGGCGGTCAGGTTCTGGCACATCACCGCGGTGTCGCGCAGCCAGCGGTCCATCGGCGAGGAGCGGTTGATCGACCAGGTCTGCAGCAGGTCGTAGAGCCGGGTGACGACGGCGCGGGAGGCCCGGAAGGCGTGCAGCCAGGCGAGCGGGGAGGCGGCGCGCTCGGTCGGGGTGAGGTCGTCCAGGGTGCCGCCGGCCGACAGCACCGCCCACTGGCGGCGTGCCGCGCCGTACACGCCCTCCCGGGCGGCGTTGAACTCGGCCTCGCAGCTGGCGAGTTCGGTCTGCACCCGCCAGCTGTCGGCCCAGCTGCGGCCGGCCATCCGGTCGTAGCGGGTGGTGGCGACCTCGCGGGCGTGGTCGAGCGCGGCCCGGGCCACGCCGAGCGGGACGCCGCACAGGGCGCGCATGAAGGAGTCCGGCTGGGCGAGCGGGCCGGGGGTGCCGCGGACCTCCCAGAAGGTGAAGGTGTGCTCCTCGGGGACGAACACGTCGGTCATCGTGTAGTCGCAACTGCCGGTCCCGCACAGGCCCGTGGTGTCCCAGTCCTCGACCACCTCGACGGCGGAGCGCGGCACCAGGAACTGTCGGGAGTCGTGTGCGTGCGGGCTGCCGGGCTCGGCCCAGGGCTCGCCGTCCTGGAACAGGAACGCGCCGGAGGTGACCCAGTCGCTGTGCCTGATCCCGGAGCCGAACGACCAGCGGCCGCTGAGCCGGAAGCCGCCGGGGACCCGCTCGGCCCGGCCGGCCGGGGCGAGCACACCAGCGGTGATCAGGTCCAGGCTCGGGTACACGTCCTTCACCACGGACTGGTGGAGGAAGTTGGCGAGCAGCCCGCTGTTGGCGCCGATCACGGCGCACCAGGCGGCCGAGGCGTCGCCGTGCGCCAGCGCCTCGACGACCTCCAGCTGTTCGACCGAGGTGAGTTCGGGGCCGCCCCACTCGCGGGCGAAGCACATCCGGAACACGCCGGTGCCGCGCAGCAGTTCGACCACCTCGGCGGGCAGCGTGCGGTTGGCCTCGATCTCCGGGGCCTTCTCCCGCAGCGCGGGGGCGATCTCCCTGGCCCGGCGCAGCACCTCGGCGGCGTCCTGGGGCGGTCCGGCCCAGCGCGCGGCGCTCACCGGTCCACGTCCAGCAGCCCGGCGGGCATCGCGAACGGGGCCTCGGGGTCGGCGGGCCCGACCTCCGAGGTGACGGTGCGCACCAGCGCGGCGGCGGCGGCCAGCCGCTGCTCGCAGGCGGCGACGCCGTCGGCCTCGCAGACCACGAAGGAGTGCCGGGCCAGGTAGCCGCCGGGGGGCAGCCGCAGCACGGTGCCGGGCGGGGCCATCGGGGCGGCGTGCAGCAGGCCGGGCGCGTCGCCGGGCGCGGGGAGGGTCAACTCCTCCAGCTGGCAGTCCTGTTCGGGGCAGCCGAAGCGGATACCGGCGACCGCGGCGCGGGTCGGGGCGATCTCCGGGCGGCGGCCGGTGGCGACGTCGAACAGCACCTCGCCGGGTTCGATCCCGGTGGCGATCCGGCCGAGCAGCGGGATCAGGTCGCCGCCGAGCCGCCCGTTGACCTCGACGATCAGCGGGCCGCGCGGGGTGAGCCGCAGCTCGGTGTGGGTGATGCCGTCCTCGACGCCGAGCGCCCGGTGCGCGTCGGCCAGGTGGGCCAGCAGGGCCGGATCGGCGAGCAGCGGGTCGGCGGCGTCGACGACGTGGCCGACCTCCTCGAAGTACGGCTCGTCGCTGCTGTACTTGCGGGCCAGGAACAGCGGCAGGTACTCGCCCTTGTGGACGGCGCCGTCCACGCTGATCTCCGGGCCGCCCGCGTACTCCTCGACGATCACGCTGGCCCGGTAGGGGCCGGGGTCGACCTCGCTGGCGGACAGCGCGGTGCGGAACGCCTCGTCGAGCTCCCGCTCGTCGGCGGCGAAGACCACGCCGATGCTGGCGCCCATGGCGCGCGGCTTGAGCACCACGGGGTAGCCGATCCGGGCGGCGGCGGCGCGGGCCTCGGCGAGGTCGGTGGTGAGCGCGAAGCCGGGCTGGCGCAGGCCGGCGGCGGTGAGCACGGTGCGGGTGCGCTCCTTGTCGCGGACGCCGCGCACGCCGCGTTCGGACAGGCCGGGGACGCCGAGTTCGGCGGCCAGCAGGCCGGCGTCCAGCACCAGCGGCTCGTCCCAGCAGAGCAGGCCGACGATGTTCCGGCGGGCGGCGATCTCCCGGACAGTGGCGTTCATGGTGGCGGTGTCGAAGACGTCGGCGACCACGATCTCGTCGAAGTACTCGCGCTGCCAGGTCGGCCGCAGGTTGTTGACCAGCAGCAGCTCCAGGCCGGCGGCGCGGGCCCGGCGGCTCATCGGGCCGACCAGGTACTCGCGGTACTCCTTGAGTCCGCTGCCGATCACCAGCAGGGTGCCGGGCGTCGTTTCCCGTTGTTCGGTCATGATTCCTCCGCTGCTCGGGGGGCGAGGTCGAACCGGACCAGCGCGGCGGCCGCGTCGGCGAGCCGGCGGGCCTCGGCGGGGGTGTCGGCGAGGGTGGTGACGATGCCGACCCGGTCCCAGGAGCTGCGCAGGCCGGTGGCGCGGTGGCCGGGGGCGATGCCGACCGCGGCGAGCCGGACGCCTTCGGCGGCGCGGGCGGCGTCCAGGCCGTGCACGGCGGTGACGGTGCCGGGCCGGTCGGGGGCCAGGAAGGCGGCGGCGGTGGCGCGTTCGGCCTTGGCGGGCAGCGGGCCGGGGTCCTCGCCGCGCATCAGCGCGTAGTAGGCGCGGGTGAGGTCGACCGGGTAGGCGGCCTCGATCAGGTCGGTGATGGAGTCGCCGGGCAGCCGTCCGGCGCACTCGACCAGGACCGGGACGCCGTCGGCGAGGATCCACTCGCAGTGCAGCACGCCGGTGCCGAAGCCGACCGCGGCGGCCAGCCTTTCGGTCTCGGCGGCCAGCAACTCGTGGGTCTCCGGGGGCAGTTCGGCCGGGACGGTGTGCCCGGACTCGATCGGGTGCGGGCCGGGGTAGAGCAGTTTGCCGGTGGTGTTGGCGAACACCGGGCGGCCGTCGGCGACCAGCATCTCGACGCTGAACTCCGGCCCGGAGACGTACTGTTCGGCCAGCATGACGGGGGTGATCGGCCGGTCCGGGACGAACGCGCCCTCGTCCTGGGCCTGTCCGAACGCCCAGGCGGCCTCGGCCTCCTCGGGGCCGCCGACCACCAGGGTGCCGACGGACGCCTGCCGGTTGGCGGGCTTGAGCACCGCCGGGCCGGGGTGCCGGGCCAGGAAGCCGGCCAGCGCGGCGGCGTCGGCGACCGGCTCGGAGGCCGGGTTGGCGATCCCGGCGGCGGCCGCGACCACCCGCAACTGGTGCTTGTCGCGCAGCAGTTGGGCGGCTCCCAGGCCCGCGCCGGGCAGCCCGTAGCGTTCGGCGAGCCGGGCCGCGAACGGCACCGCGTACTCGACGGCGGGGATCACCGCGACCGGCTCGAGCCCGGGGTGGGCGGCGAAGAAGGCATCGGCGCGGCCGGGCAGGTGGTACTCCCACTCGATCAGGCCGCGGGCGTAGCCGATGGCTTCGACCGCCCCGGCGAGGTTCCGCTTGCGGGCGACGTCCGGTTCCTCGACGTAGACCACCGAGTCGGCGTCCTGGAAGGCCGCGACGGTCGCGACCGCGAAGGCCACGTAGCCGACGATCAGCACCGGCCGCGGGCCGGTCGACGGGCCGCTCATACCGTCTCCCCCACCGGGTCCTGGTCGGCGGCGGCCGCGGCGGCCGTCCGCCGCTGCGCCCGCTGCCTGGTGCCGTACACCGCGAGCACCCCGGCCAGGCCGTTGACCACGGCCATCAGCACCCAGAACCCGGCGTGCAGGTGCGTCCAGGCCCACACGCCGAACAGCGGTCCGACCGCCGAGGCCAGGCCGGCCGCGGCCTGCATGGTGGCCAGGTAGCGGGCCTTCGAGCCGTCCGGGAAGGTGGCCGGGTGGGCGAACATGCTGGGCCCGGCGATCATCAGCCCGCTGACCGCGAGCACCGCGCCGAACAGCACGAACGCCCCGGAGTGCACGGCCAGCCCGTAGGCGGCGAGGCCGATCGAGTTGACCAGGTGGCCGACGCCGACCGCCAGGTGGGTGGGGATCCGGGTGATGTACGCGGTGATCTTCAGCTCGCAGGTGATCAGCACCAGCGAGGAGGCGGTGAGCACCGCGCTGTACAGCCAGGTCGGGTAGTCGTCGTGGACGATCTCCAGCGGCAGCGAGATCGAGGACTGCACGTAGGCGACCGTCCCGAGCACCACCGCGGCCAGGTAGGCGAGGTACGCCCGGTCGCGGAGCATCCCGGCGTACGCGGCCCGGCCGTCCGCGCGGCGTTCGGCCTTCGTCCGCGGCGCCCGCTCGGGCACCGCGTGCCGGGGCAGCAGCCGGTGGGCGAGCAGCGCGTACACCAGGGTGGTGGCGCCGTCGATCCAGAACAGCAGGTCCCAGTCGAGCAGGATCACCCCGGCGGCGATCAGCGGGGCGAGCGCGGCGCCGGTGTTCAGCGCGATCCGCATCATCGAGAACGCCATCACGTGGTAGCGCTCCGGCATCAGGTCGCTGAGCAGTACCGAGGCCGCGGGCCGGTACGCCTGCGCGGCCAGGCCGGCCAGCGCGATCGCCACCAGCAGCGCCGGGACCAGCCCCGGCCGGGCCAGCAGCGGCAGCACGGCGACCAGCGGCGCGGAGCCGAGCATCGCCGCGACGATGGTGGTGCGCGCCCCGAACCGGTGGGTGGCCTCCCCGCCGAGCAGGGTGCCGAACACGGTGCCCAGGCTGTACGCGCCGAGCGCGAGGCCCGCGGTGCCGTCCGACAGGTCCCGGTGCGTCAGGTAGAGCACCAGGAAGGTCTGGACGAACGCGCCGAGCTGGTTGACCAGGACGCCGCCGAGCAGGTACCGGACGGTGGTCGGGGTGGCCCTGAGCGTGTCGAGGACGCCGATCGGGGGCCCGTCGTCGTCGGTCATGCCGCCTCCTTCACTGCTTCGGCGATGCGCTCCGCGACCAGCGGAGCGGTGGAGAACCCGCTGCCGCCGCAGGCGGCGCGGGTCCACAGGCCCGGGGAGACCCGGGTGAGCAGCGGGCCGCCGGTGGCGGTGTCCGCGGTGTAGTGGCAGACCCGGACGCCCGCCACCCGGTAGCGCTCCAGGTCGGGCAGGACGCCCTCGGCGGCCAGCCGGTCCAGGTGGGACCGCTGGTCCTCGCCGGTGCTGTCGGTGTCCGCGACGGGGCGGCACACCGTGTCGGAGCTGAGCTTGAGCAGCGTCCCGGCGCCGGGCGGCAGCACCCAGCCGCGGCCCGCCCGGCCCAGGCCGCCCGCGGCGGGCGCGTCGTCCCAGCGGTCCTCGCCGTCGGGGCGGCGCAGGTAGAGCATGGTCTGCCGGTACAGGGTGACCGGGCCGGGGGCGAGCCGCCGGGTCCACGGGCCGCCGGCCAGCAGGGCGAGGTCGCCGCGGAGCACCTCGCCGGTGTCCAGCACGATCCGGCCGGAGCCGGTGAACACCGAGCGGACGGTGCTGTGCGGGCGCAGCACCACGCCCGGCCGGGCGGTCAGCCAGCGGGTGGCGGCGTGCAGCACCCGGTCGGCGAGCAGCACGCCGCCGGTGCGTTCGCGCACCCCGACGGTGCCGGGCGGCAGTCCCAGCGGCGGGAGCGCGTCCGGCTCCGGCAGGTCCACCGGGACGCCCGCCTCGGCGGCCTCGGCGAGCAGCTCGTCGAGGCGTTCGGCGGGGTGGGCGGTGAGGGTGCCGACCCGGCGGTACAGCGGGGTGCCGAGCAGCGCCTCCAGGTCCTGCCAGTGGCGGTGCGCGGCGAGCCGGCGGGCGGTGCCGTCGGGTTCGCCGGGCAGCAGGGTGCGGATGGCGCGGTGCTGGTCGTGCGAGGTGGCGTCGGGGTTGGGCAGCGGGCCGCGCTCCAGGACGGTGACCCGGTGCCCGGCCCGGGCGCAGGCGACGGCGGCGAGCAGGCCGGTGACGCCCGCGCCGACCACCACCACGTGCGCGGCGGCGCTGCCCGTCGCGGGGGCGGTCGGCGCGAGACCGGTGGCACTGCTCACCGCCCGCCGCCGCGGGCGCGGGTCGCCAGCCGGGGCAGCGGGCGGGGGGTGACGGTGGTGGCGGTGTGCTCGGCGGGGATCGCGGTGTCGGGCAGGGCCTCGGCGGCGAGGTCGACCAGCAGCGGGGCGGCGCAGCGCAGGAACAGGTCGAGTTCGTGCCAGAAGTCGCCGGCGTCGGCGTCGGTGACCTCCCAGCGGTCGAGCCGGCCGAGCTGTTCGGTGAGGGTGGCGGCGGCGGCGCTGAGGCTGAAGCGGCGCGGGCGCAGGGCGGCGGCGAAGCGTTCGGCGATCAGCGCGGCGGCGTGCCGGGAGCGGGCGCCGACCGGCAGCGGGCCGCGGCCGAGGTGGGCCTCGGCCTTGGCGGCGACCCGGTTCCAGGGTTCGACCAGGCGCTGGCCGCAGACCCGGTCCATGGCGGCGCGGGTGAAGTTGGTGCGCTGGAAGTCGGGGCCGGTGGCGGCCAGGTAGTAGCGGGCGAGGTCGCGCGGGACCTCGGCGGTGAGCTGGCGTCCGGTGACGACGTGGCCGCGGCTGGTGGAGAACTTGTCGCTGTCGAGCTCGTAGAACTCGTTGGTGACGAAGTGCGCGGGCAGGGCGAGTCCGCCGAGGGCGAGCAGCATGGCGGTGCCGGCCAGTGCGAAGGCGAAGCTGGCGTCGGAGCCGAAGAAGTAGGCGACTTCGGGGCCGTTCTCCAGCGCCCAGTGCCGTTCCTCGTCGCCGGGGACCTCGCCGCGGGCCTCGGCGGCCAGCGCGATGGCGTGCAGGCTCCAGGCGACGGTCTCGGTGTCGGAGTACAGCACCTGGCCGGGGGTCTCGGCGAACGGGGCGGGGATGCCCCAGTCGATGGGCAGCGTGATCGGGTAGTCGGGTAGCCGCCGGGCCATCAACTCCTCGACGAGCTGGGCGAGTCGGGGCCGCATGGTGGGGGCCAGCCGGGCGAAGTAGCTGGCCAGGGCGGTCCGGTGCTCCTCCAGCGGCAGCACCAGGACCTCCTTCTCCCGCAGTTCGACCGGGAGTTCGGGGTGCCGGGTGGAGCGCGGGTCGATCAGTTCGCCGGAGGCGATCCAGTGGCCGCAGCTCTCGCACAGCCCGGCGCAGCCCTCGGCCAGGCAGACCGGGCAGCCGCCGCGGACGTAGGCGTCGGTGAGGTACTCGCCGGTGCCGGGCAGGTACGGGAAGGCGACCTTGCGCAGCCTCAAGTGCCCTTCGCCGTACAGCCGTTCGAAGAAGGTGCGGACGGTCTTCAGGTAGCGCTCGTCGAACCGGACGAAGCCATCCGGGACGATCCCGGCCGCGGCCAGGGTGGCCTCGACCTGTTCGGCGGCGCGCTGCCGCAGCTCCTCGGGCTGTTCGCCGAGCCGGCGGGCGGTGGTGACGATGTAGTTCTGGGTGAAGTGGACGCCGGTGCCGAACAGGGTGTCCCGGCCGGTGGCGCGGGCGTAGCGGGCGCACACGTCGGCGGACAGGAACGGCCCGGCCAGGTGGCCCAGGTGCAGGTCCCCGTTGGCGGTGGGGCCGGGGGCGACCACCAGCAGCGCGGCCATCAGCGGCCGCCCGCGACGGCGGGGGCGACGGCGGGGGCGACGGCGGGGGCGACGGCGGGGGCGGCGGGGGTGGCGACGGCCAGGCCGTGGCGGGCCAGCAGGTCGCCGGTGATGTCGCGGGCCCGGTGGGCGAGCACGCTGATCAGCGAGTCGGCGATGCCGTGGGTGGCCTCGTTGACGCCCTGCAGGTACAGCGCGGCGTCGGTGCCCGCGCCCAGCTCGACCCGGTAGTCACGGCTGACGGTGACCTCGGCCAGCCCGGCCTTCTCGGTCAACTGCCGCACCAGGGACGGCATCCGGCTGTCGTAGCCGGTGCCGAGCAGGACCAGGTCGCAGCGCTGCTCGGTGACCTTGCCGGTGCGCCGGTCGCGCAGGTCGAGGACCACCTCGCCGTCCTCCTCGCGGGCGGCGAGCACCTCGGTCATCGCCCGGACCTCGGCCCGGCCGGTGCCGATCATCTTCTCGCGGTAGAGCAGCATGTACAGCTCGTCGAGGAACGGCGGGGCGAGCGCGGCGTAGTTGGTGAACCGCATCTCGTCGAGGAGCTGGGCGCGGGTGTCGGCGGGGGCGTCGAAGAACTCGTCGACGAAGGACGGGTAGAACAGCTCGTTGACGAACTTGCTGGTCTGGTAGTTCTGCAGGCCGATCGAGCGGACCAGCATGGTGACGGTGGAGTTCGGCAGGTTCTCGTACAGCGCCATGAACATCTCGGCGGCGCTCTGCGCGCCGCCGATCACCACGGTGCGCAGCGGGGCGTCCTTGTCGACGGTGCTGATCCGGCTGCGGAAGCGGGCGCTGTGGATGACCTTCTCGGCGGGCAGGTCGGCGAAGACCGCGGGGATGTGCATGTCGCGGCCGGCGCCGACGACCAGGTCGCGGCAGCGGATGGTGTCGCCGTCGGCGAGGGTGACCTGCCAGCCGACCAGCTTGCCGTCGGCGTCGTAGCGCGGCTCGGTGGCGGTGGCCTTCGCGTCGTAGCGGATCCGCACCTTCTCCAGCGAACGGGCCACCCACTGCAGGTAGTCGGAGAACTCCCAGCGGTGCGGGTGGAAGGTGCCCAGGTTGATGAACTGGTCCAGCCGGTCGTGCTGGTGCAGGAAGTTCAGGAACGAGAAGCGGCTGCGCGGGTCGCGCAGGGTCACCAGGTCCTTCAGGAAGGACACTTGGCTGCGGGCCCAGGGCATCAGCAGGTCGCGCTGCCACTTGATGTCCGGGGCCTGCTCCAACAGCAGGGTGCGCTCGGCCAGTTCGGCCGATCCGCTCTCCTCGATCGCGGCGGCGAGGGCCAGGTTCGCCGGTCCGGCGCCGATCGCCAGTACGCCCACCTCTAGGTCAGCCACACTCTCCCCCTCGGGAACTCGGTTTCTTCCAGGGCCGGTTGTCGCGACGAGGAATCTAGGAAGCCGACGTTCCCGGCCGGTAGGGCGTCCTTCCCGGCGGCGGGGGAATTTCCGGACGGGCGTGCGAAGGGCCCCGGAGGAAGTTCCCCCGGGGCCCTTCGCACGGTTCCTACTTCTTGGTGATCCGCAGCACCCCGGTCTCGGTGCCCTGGTAGAGGGTGCCGTTGGGCGCGGTGGTGCCGGTCATCTGCAGCGGGTTGTAGAGCAGGCCGATGCCGAAGGTGGTGCCGGCGACCTTGGCGCCGGTGGCCGGGTCGATCACCGCGTGCGCGTAGCTGGCGAAGGTCTGGGCGCCGACCGAGTCGGTGGGGCCGCTGACGGTGACGGTGTAGATCAGGTTGTCGCCGAGCGAGAGCCGGGGCAGCGCCGCCGACTTGACGTCGCTCTCCCACACGGTGGAGCAGCCGGTGCCGGTCGCGTTCAGGTCGATCCGGGCCAGGCCGCCCTGGAAGGAGGCCGAGGACGGGACGCTGGCGGGCGCGCCCTCGGGCAGCGCCGGGTACGGGTAGCCGTAGGTGTTGGTGACGAACACGCTGCGGCCGGAGGCGATCACCGCGTCCTCGGTGCCGCTGGCGGCCCACTTGGTGAGCACCGGCGTGCTGCAGACCGGGGCCGGCCCGGCGTCGACCTTGTAGACCAGCAGGTTCTCGTGCGGGGCGGCGTTGTCGGTGATGGTGACGTACTCGGTGCCGTCGCCGGGCCCGAAGAAGCTGGGCGTGGCGCCGGTGCCCCAGCTGAGCTGGCCGGGCTTGCGGCCGGGACCGCGGTCGTAGGGGGCGCGCCACTGCACGACGGGGGTGCCGTCGGCGGCCTGGCCGAGCAGGTACAGGGCGTGGTCGGTGGCGACGGCGGTGTGGCCGGGGACGGTGGAGATGCTGTTGGCGACGCCCTCGCCGGTGGCCAGGGTGCGCACCGTGCCGGTGGCGGTGTCGGCGGTGCCGATGACGCCGCCGCCGGTGGCGAACCACACCTTGCCGTCCCAGCCGGGGCTGAGGCCGACGATGTTGTCGCCGGACGGTATCGCGGCGGCCAGCGGGGTGCTCTCGTCGACGGTCAGCTGCCAGGAGCCGCTGCTGCCGCGGTGGTGGCCGATCCGCAGCAGGTTGTCGTTGCCGTCGACGCCGACCAGCCGGTCGTTCTGGTCCAGGTAGGCGTACACGCCGCCGAACAGGGCGCCCTTGGGGAGCTCCAGCGAGGCCAGGTCGTTGCCGTTCGCGGGGTCGAGCAGGTGCACGGTCGGAGTCTGGCCGAAGATCGTGGTGCACAGCGCGACCGGGTAGCCGTCCTGCCCGACCGTCACGGTGGGGCAGGCCGAGGCGAGCGCGGTGCGGCTCCAGTTGACGGCGCCGGTACCGGGCCCCGCGTACGGGGTGGTGTCGCTGGAGGCGGAGTCACCGTGCATCCCGGCGTTGCCGTTCGGGGCGGTGGCCGGGTTCTGCGGGGGCAGCGGCCCGAAGGCGGTGGCGGCGAGCGCCGCGGCCAGGGCGAGGGCGGGGAGCAGCAGTCGGGTGCGCATGGCGGGGTCCTGTTCCGGGAGGCTGAATCCTTCCGACGGCAGCGGAAGGAAGGAACGCCGAACGGCGGACGGCACCGGGGACGGGAAAGCGCGCGGGGCCGCTCGGCGGGAGTGCGTGAGCGGCCCTCTACGGGAGGGAAGGGGTACGGGCCGCGTCAGCCGACGCGGCGACAACCCGTCGTGGTGGCACGGCCATGGTCGACATGGCGGCGGCTCACCAGCAGGGTCATGCCGGGAACCATAGCGGCCGGGCACCGCGTTCCGCTGCCCCTTTCTCACTCCTCGGACGAACGGAGTCGGGAGGACGGCGAGCGGCGGGCTGCGGGCGGGCTGGTGTCTCGGCGTCACCGTTCGGGCCGCGCCTCCGTCCGGTCGGGGCCGGCACCGGTCGGCAGCCGTCCGGCGTCGGACGTCACCGAGCGGTCAACTCCTCCAGTTCGGCCAGGAGTTCCGAGGAGACGACCGGCTCCAGGTCACCGAGGCGCTCGCGGTACTCACGGCCGTTCGGCCAGTAGCTCCCCGGTGATTCGTCCAGCCAGACCGCCTCGAAGGTCTGCTCGTCGTACTCGTTGGGGAGGCCGACCGCGATGCCCGGCTGGATCTCGATCACCAGGTGACGGCCGTTCGGCAGCGGCTTGTGGAACCAGAACTCCAGCCCCGCGTCCTGCGGTTCGCCGCGCCGCCAGCCGCGCTTGGTCAGCCCGAGCAGCCGGCCCACCGGCACGGTGTGCCCCTCGAACCGGCGCAGTCGGTGGCCGGCGGCCTCCTCCTCGGTCAACGCGGCGACTGAGCGCCCCAGTTGACGGAACGGCTGGAGGATCTCGTAGTCCGCGAACAGCTCGGCCCAGGCGGCGAGGTCCGCGGGCGCCAGGTGCAGCGGGTGGGCGAGTCGGACGACCGCGCCCGGGGGCAGCGCGAACGGCCCGTCGTGGACGTCGGCGTAGCTGCGGTCCTCGGCGACCCGGAACGCGGTGCCGTCGGCGCCCCCGGCCGGAGCCGCCGTCCAGACCAGCCGGCGCACCAGGTGTCCGAGCAGCGGGTGGGCGACCAGCAGGTCGGTGAACTCGCCCGTGCTCCAGGTCCGTTCGGTGACCATCGCGGCCTCCAGCCGGGCGCTCTGGTCGGCGGCCAGGGTGCGGACGTCCTTCTTCAGCGCGGCGAACCGCTTGCGTTCGGCGGGGGCGAGTTCCGGATCGTCCTTGACACCGGGCGCGGGCAGGTCCTTGCGGCGCTTGCCGTCGGCGTCCCGCACGTACGGGCGCAGCTGCTCGTCGAAGCCGACGGTGAACCTCCGGCTGCCGTAGTCGATCACCGTGCTGCCGTCCGGCTCCAGGCCGAGGTCGGGCACCAGGCGGTCGCCGAGCTGCTCGGCGGTCAGGACCAGGCCCTCCGCCACCTCGGCGATCTTCTCCTGCGCACGGGCCTTCAGCGCCTTGAACTTCACCCGCTGCGCGATGCCCTGGAGGTGCAGCAGCGCGGCGTCGGTGCCGATCGCGGCCAGCACGTCCAGCCCCTCCACCGCCCGCTGGTGGGCGTTCAGGCCCGGCCACTCGCACAGCAGCGGGGCCAGTCGCCGGGCGGTGTCGTCGTCGCCGAACTCGGCGAGTGCGTGCAGCGTCCAGCTGTCCGGCCCCGGCATCCCGACCTGCCGCCACTCCTCCAGCAGCGTCCAGCAGAACGCCCGCACCGTGTCGGCCCGCAGTGCCGGGGCGACCAGCGCCAGGCCCGGGTACGGCTCGCGGAGCTTCCCCCACTGCAGCACGGTCAGCAGGTGACGCACCGCCTGCTGCGTCAAGGCACCGCTCCCGTCGGCCAGTTGGATCTGCGGCAGCACCTCCAGCCGCAGCCAGGAGGGGAGTTCGGGCAGCTTCGCGGGCAGCTCGGCCTGCAGCGGGTCGAAGTCCAGTGCGTCCGCGACCACCTCCGCGACCCGCTCGCCGTAGCGCTCGGCGACCGCCGCCGTCAGCGCCTCCGCCCCCTGCCGGGCGGCCACCAGCCGCAGCGCGTGCTCGGCCGCGGCCCGCTCCCGACCGGCCTTGCCGACCGCCGCCGGAACCAGCAGCAGCGCCCCCGCCACCCCGTGCCGGGCGAACCACGAACGGGCCACCGGCTGAACGGACTTGAGCCGCAGCAGGGCGTCCGCCATCACGCCCGCCGCGACCGCGCCGCGCACCGGCAGCAGCACCGGCGCGACCTGGGCCGGCCGGGCCACTGCCGCGCCGAGCACCAGCCGCAGCGCGGCCGGGCCGAACCTGGCCAGCACCGGTGCCAACTGCTCACCGCAGGAGGCCAGTTCGCGCGGGTCCCAGGACTCCAGGTACGGCGCCATCAGCTCCGCCGGAGCGATGGCCAGCAGCCGGCAGCACTGGCCGGTCCAGCCGTTCTCCTCGGAATTGCGCACCTTCTCCGCCCAGCCGATGTCCGCCGTGTACTCCCAGGAGCGGAAGGGGGTGGCCGCGAACGCCGCCGACTCGCCCTCATCCCAGAGCAGTTGAACGTCCTGGTCGGCCACCGGGCCGGTCAGCACCCGCGGCTTGCGGACGGCGCGCCGCCGCGTCCACGGCGGGTCGACCAGCAGCGCGGGCAGCCGCTCCGGCGCGGCCTCCGGCAGCGGTTCCCGCGCCCCCTCCAGGCCCCGTACGTACGCCGCACTCTCCTCGTCCAGGGTCGGCAGGATCTCCGGCAGCCGCGAACGCAGCACCGCCACGTGCCCGTTGAGCAGCTGCCGGGCGGCCGCCGCGTCGGGGCCGCCGCGCCGCGCCGCCGCCGACAGGACCCGCACCGCCCGGACCGGGAAGCGCCGCACCGTCTCCAGCAGCACCAGCCGGACGGTCTTGGCGGCGATCCGGTCGACCAGTTCGCCCATCGCCTCGTCGGTCGGGAACTCCGCCACGTACTCGGCGTACTCGCGCACCCGGTCGCCCTCGCTCCCGTAGTGCGCCAGCACCTCCGCCACCAGCGGCGCCGCGGCCGGCCCGACCCCGTCGGCGAGGGTGGCCACCAGCTGGGGCGTCCAGTACAGCCACACCCCGCGCGTCGCCGCGTCGAACCGCCGCGCCTGTTCGGCGCCGCCGAGCGCGGGCACCAGCAGCTCGCGCAGCAGGAGGGTCACCCCGCGCGCGTGCCCGGACAGCTCGGCCAGACAGGCGTCCACCCACTCCGTCCGCTCCGGCACCAGGAACGCGGTGACCGCCCGGCGCAGCGGGGTGCCCCGCAGCTCGGCCAACTCCGCCACCACGGACGCGTACTCGCCCTCCGGCGCGGCGGCCAGCGCCCGGCGGGCGGCCGCCAGCACCCGGAGGCCGAAACTCGGGTCGGCGCAGTACGGGGAGTCCAGGTCGCGGACGGTCACCCGGGCCCGCCCCCAGCGGGGCGCCTGCAGCTCGGAGGCGTCCACCTCCAGGGAGACCAGGGCGGCCCGCACCGCGAGGCTCAGGCCGAAGCGCGCCGTCCAGCCCGCGAAGGCCCGCTCCTCCCAGTCGGGATCGCCCCACTCCCGGAGCATCGCGGTGACCGCCGCCAGCCCCACCGGGTCCGGCGCCCCGGCCCGGTACGCCCGGACGGCGGCCACCACCCCGGGATCGGACCCCTCGGCGGTCAGCACCTGCTCGACCGCCCGGTGCGGCCGGGTCATGTGGAGGTCCTCCGCCTCGGCCACCGCCGCCGCGTCCAGCACCGGCCACCCCGCGGGCAGCGGCACCGGCACCCCGCCCCGGCGGCGCGGCAGCACGTGCGCGCGCCACGCCTCGGGCAGCACGAACGCGTCCTCGTCCGGGAACCCGGCGGCGCGGGCGAGCCCGTCGGCCTCCCGGAACTCCGCCGAACCGCCGTCGACCGACTCCCAGCGCCGCACTTCGCCCCTCCGGCCCCGACCGGCCGACCACGAACCGGCCGACCACCTGGCGGCACCCTAGTGGGCGCTCCGGACACCCCGGGCCCGGGGAGGGGCCGAGCATCCGCCGCCCGGTTCCCGGGGGCCGGTGCGGGGCATGGCTTGGGGGGACACCGCGGTGCGGTGCGGGACGGTGCGAGGCGAGAGGGGCCGTGGTGGGCACGGAGTGGGCGAGCGACGCGGTGCTGTACC
Source organism: Kitasatospora saccharophila (assembly GCF_039529925.1). NCBI lineage: Bacteria > Bacillati > Actinomycetota > Actinomycetes > Kitasatosporales > Streptomycetaceae > Kitasatospora > Kitasatospora saccharophila. The sequence continues at coordinate 104,514 of NZ_BAAANS010000005.1, forward strand.
AGATCTATCCGCAGAGCTTCGCGGACGGGGACGGCGACGGGATCGGCGACTTCGCGGGGCTGACGGAGCGGCTGGAGTACCTGCGCTGGCTGGGGGTGGACGCGGTCTGGCTGAACCCGTGCTTCGCCTCCCCGTTCGGCGACGCGGGCTACGACGTGGCGGACTTCCTGACCACCGCGCCCCGCTACGGGACGCCGGAGGACCTGGCGAAGTTCACCGACGCGGCCCGCCGGGTCGGCATCCGCGTCCTGCTGGACCTGGTGGCGGGCCACACCTCGGACCGGCACCCGTGGTTCGTCCGCTCGGCCGCCGACCCGTCCGACCACCGCTACGTGTGGGCGGACCGCCCGGCGCCCGGGTACGTGGCCTCGCCGGGCAGCCGGCCGGGCTGGTACCGGCCGAACTTCTTCGACTTCCAGCCCGCGCTGAACTTCGGCTACGCCCGCACCGACCCGGCCGAGCCGTGGCGGCAGCCGGTGGACGCCGAGGGCCCGCGGGCCAACCGGGCGGCGCTGCGCGAGATCATGGCGCACTGGTTCGCGCTGGGCGTCTCGGGCTTCCGGGTCGACATGGCGTCCTCGCTGGTCAAGGACGACCCCGGGTTCGTGGAGACCGGCCGGCTGTGGCGCGAGATGCGGGCCTGGATGGACGCGAACCACCCCGACAACGTGATCCTGGCCGAGTGGGGCGACCCGGCCCGCTCGGTGCCGATGGGCTTCCACGGGGACTTCTTCCTGCAGTTCGGCGGCCCGAACGACGGCGCGGCGCTGCGCTCGCTGTGGAACAACGCCGCGGGCACGGTGCACGAGGAGTGGCCGGCCGAGCCGTGCTACTTCGACGCCGAGGGGCGCGGCTCGATGCGCCCGTTCCTGGCCGAGTGGGAGCGCGCCGCGAAGGCCGCCGCCGGGCACGGCTTCGCCTCGCTGCCCACCGCGAACCACGACTTCTCCCGGCTGGCCTGCGGGCCGCGCACCCGCGAGCAGTTGGCGGCGGCGTTCACCTTCCAGCTGACCTGGCCGACCGTCCCGGCGATCTACTACGGCGACGAGATCGGCATGCGCTTCGTACCGGGCCTGCCGGACACCGAGGGCAGCGTGCTGGGCCCGCGCTACAACCGGGCCGGTTCGCGCACCCCCATGCAGTGGGACGCGACGGCGGACGCCGGTTTCTCCACCGCCCCCGCCGAGGAGTTCTACCTGCCGCTGGACCCGTCCCCGGACCGTCCGGACGTGGCCTCCCAGCGCGCCGACGAGTCCTCGCTGCTGCACCAGGTACGGGAGTTGATCGCGCTGCGCCGCGCGCACCCCGGCCTGGGGGCGCACGCGCCGGTCGAACTGCTGCACACCGGCTACCCGTTGGCGTACCTGCGGGGCGAGCGCTACCTGGTGGTGGTCAACCCGCGCCGGACGCCCGCCTGCCTGCCGGTGGAACGCGAACTGCCCGGGCGGCCGCTGTTCGGACGGGGCGTGTCACTGACCCACTCGGTGCTGCGCGCGGAGGGCTTCTCGTACGCCGTGTTCACCCACTGACCGCCTCTACAGGCCCCTGCCCAGGAGCAGCACCGCCAACGCGATCGCCGCCGCCGCGATGACGCCCAGGAAGGGGGCGCGGCTGCGGGGCGGGGCGAGCAGGGTGGTGAGGGCGGGCGGGGTGGTGACCGCGAGCACCGGCCAGCCGGGGGCGAGCAGGAGCGCGGCGGCGGTCGCGGCGAGGACGGCGATGACCGCCGAGGCCCGGCGGCCGAGGCGTTGCGGGAGGCCGCGGACGCCGGCGGCGCGGTCCGCGGCCAGGTCGGGCAGCACGTTGGCGAAGTGCGCGGCGGTGCCGAGCAGCGCGCCCGCGGCGAGGACGTCCGGGGCGGGCCAGGGGCGGCCGGGCAGGGCGAGCGTGACGAAGGCGGGCAGCAGGGCGAAGGCCACCGCGTACGGGAGCCAGGACCAGGCGGTGGCCTTGAGGCGCAGGTTGTACGCCCACCCGGCGGCCACCGCCGCGAGGTGGACGCTCGCGGCGGCGACCCCGCAGGCGGCCGACAGCAGCACGCAGCAGACGACCGCCCAGCGGGTGGCCGCGACCACCTGACGGACCGTCAGCTCTTCGGCGGCGAGCGGTTTGTCGGGCCGTCCGGCGTCCGCGTCCCGGCGCCGGTCGATCAGGTCGTTGCTCCAGCCGATCGAGAGCTGTCCGGCGGCGACGGCGCCGGTGGTGAGGGCCGTGCCGAGCGCGCCGCGCCCGGCGGTGGCGGCCATCGCGGCGGTGAGCGCGGTGACGGCGGCGGCGGGCGCGGGGTGGCAGGCCCGCAGCAGGGTGCCGATCAGGGTCCGGGGCTCCACCGCTGCGCTGCTCACACGGGCCAGGCTAGGCGGGTCCGCGCGGTTCACCGGGCAGGACATGAGCGAATCGTCCCGTCCGACCTGCCGGATTCACCGGGTCCGAGCCTCGGCTTCGCGCGGGCCGAGCCGTGGCCGGTGGCCGCGCCGTGGCCGGTGGCCGCGCCGGCGCCGGCCGGGGCGCTCTCGGGCGCGCACCGGCTCGGGCTGGCGCACTGCTGACGGTGCCGGCCCCTAGGGTGCGGAGCGCACGAAACCCCCTCCTCACCCGGAGTGCACCCATGGGAGCCAAGACCGCCCTGCTCGTCCACGCGGACGGCGCCGTCCCCGAGCTGCTCCGGCGCGCCGAGGGCGTCGCCCCCGACCGGGAGCGGACGGACGCCCTGATGGCGCGACTGTACCCGGGCTGGACGGTCACGCCGGGGAACGAGCCCCGCGAGCTGTACGACGCGGCCTACCCGGGCCACGGGGAGGCGTTCGCGGGCAGCTGGCCGGGGGTGGAGGTGCTGTGCGACCAGCGGTTCATGGTCGACCGGCCCTCGGAGCTGCCCGCCGGGCTGCTCGCGACCGGCCCGGGCCGCCGGACGGTGCTGCACGCGATGCACAGCGTGGTCGACTGGCTGGCGTTCGCGGTCTGGGAGGACGGCCGGCTGGTCCGCTCGCTGAGCCTCTCCCCGGACAGCGGCGTGATCGAGGACCTCGGCGAGCGCCTCCCCTTCGAACTCCCCTACTGGGCGGGCGGGCACCCGGTCAAGCCACTGAGCCGAGCGGACGACGTGGACGAGGTGGACGAGAAGCCCTACCCGCTGCCGTTCCACCCGCTGAGCCTCGGCGAGGACGCCCTACGCGCCCTGGTCGGCTTCGTCGCCGAAGGCGCCACCGCCCCCGACGACCTGGACCCGGAGGCGATCGCACTGCTCGGCTACCGGCTCGGTGACCCGGACGCGGCCCGGCAGGCCGCGGCGGAGGCGGAGGCGGCGGCGGTCCGGGCCGCGGTCGCCCGGATGAGCCGGCCGCGGTCCTACCGGATGGGCCCGGACGGGAAGCTGGTCCGGACGGATCTCCTCCCCTGACCACTCTGACCGGCCTGACCGACCTGACCGGCCGTCACCGCCGGGGACGCGCCCGGACGGGCGAATTGCCCGGTTCGGGTGGAGTGTTCCCTATTCTGGGCCGGTGACGCGGATCGCGGCTGTGCACGGAGTGCTCCCGGCCCACCGCTACGGGCAGCGGGAGTTGGCCGAAGCGGTGGCGGCGCTGCGCCCGGGCGGGAACGGGGACGGGGACGGGCACGTGCGGGCCCTCGCGGAGCGGTTCGCGGCGGGTGCGGGCGTGGAGTTCCGGCACCTGGCGTTCCCGCTGGAGCGGTACCCGGAGCTGGACGGTTTCGGCCGGGCCAACGACGCCTGGCTGGCGGCCGCGGTCGAACTCGCCGAGCGGGCCGCCGCCGGGGTCCTGCAGCGGGGCCGGGTCGCGCCCGAGCGGGTCGACTTCGTCGTCTCCACCACCGTCACCGGCGTCGCCGCGCCCTCCCTGGAGGCCCGGTTGGCGCCCCGGTTGGGCCTGCGCGCGGACGTCCGGCGGCTGCCGCTGTTCGGGCTGGGCTGCGCGGGCGGCGCGGCGGGCATCGCGGCGCTGGACGACCTGCTGACCGGCCGTCCGGACGGGGTGGCGCTGCTGCTGGCCACCGAGTTGTGCTCGTTGACGCTCCAGCGCACCGACGCCTCGGCGGCGAACCTGCTGGCCACCGCCCTGTTCGGGGACGGGGCGGGCGCGCTGGTCGCGGTCGGCGACGCGGTCGACCTGCCGGGCCCGGAGGTGGTGGCGACCCGCAGCCGGCTGTACCCGGGCACCGAGCGGCTGCTCGGCTGGGAGGTCGGCGACACCGGTTTCCGGATCCTGCTGGGTGCCGAACTCCCGGAACTGGTAAGGCTGTTCGTCGGCGAGGAGGTGTCCTCCTTCCTGGCCGCGCACGACCTGAAGCCGGGCGACGTGACGGCCTGGATCTGCCACCCGGGCGGGCCACGGGTGTTGGACGCGCTGCAGGAGGAACTCGCCCTGCCCGCGGCCGCCTTGGCCCCGAGCCGGTCCTCGCTGGCGCGCTGCGGCAACCTCTCCTCGGCCTCCGTGCTGCACATCCTGCGGGACGTGCTGGCGGCCGATCCCGCGCCGCCGCCCGGCTCGTACGGGCTGGTGCTGGCCCTCGGGCCCGGCTTCGCCTCCGAACTCGTCCTCCTGCGCTGGTAGTTGCCGATGAACAGTGAGACCGCCTACACCGCCCTGATCGCGCTGGTCGCCGTGGAGCGGCTGGCCGAGCTGCTGGTGGCCCGCCGCAACGCCGCCTGGAGCCTGGCCCGGGGCGGGGTCGAGTACGGGCGCGGGCACTACCCGGCGATGGTGGCGCTGCACACCGCGCTGCTGCTCGGCTGCCTGCTCGAAGTCCGGTACGCGGAACGGCCGTTCGTCCCGGCGCTGGGCTGGCCGATGCTGGCGCTGGCACTGGGCGCGCAGGGCCTGCGCTGGTGGTGCATCCGGACGCTGGGGCCGCGCTGGAACACCCGGGTGATCGTGGTGCCGGGCCTGCCGCTGGTGAGCGGCGGTCCGTACCGGTGGCTGCGGCACCCCAACTACCTGGCGGTGGTGGTGGAGGGCTTCGCACTGCCGCTGGTGCACAGCGCCTGGCTGACGGCGCTCTGCTTCACCGCGCTGAACGCCTGGCTGCTGGCGACCCGGCTGCGCTGCGAGGACGCCGCACTGACCCGCTGCCGGACCGCGACGTGACCGACCCGCCGCCCGACCCCGACGTGACCGACCCCGACGCGTTCGCCCCCGACGCGCCCGGCCCGCCGCCGGAGCACCGCGTGACCGACCTGCTGGTGGTCGGCGGCGGGCCGGCCGGGCTGGCCGCCGCGATCCACGCCGCCCGGGCCGGCCTGTCCGTGACCGTGCTGGAGCCGCGCACCACGCCGATCGACAAGGCCTGCGGCGAGGGCCTGATGCCGGGCGCGGTACGGGCGTTGGAGCGGCTGGGCGTCGACGTCGAGGGCCGCCCGTTCGCGGGCATCCGCTACCTGTCCGCCGACGGCGCCCGCACCGCCGAGGCCCGGTTCCGCACCGGCCACGGCCTGGGCGTGCGCCGCACCGCCCTGCACGCGGCGCTCGCCGACCGGGCCGAGCAACTCGGCGTGCACCGCCTGGCCGCCCGCGCCGACGGGCTGCAGCTGACCCGGCACGCCGTCACCGTCGGCGGGTCGACCGCCCGCCACCTGATCGCGGCGGACGGCCTGCACTCCCCCGTCCGGCGCGCCCTGGGCCTGCACCGGCCCGGCCCCGACCGGCACCCAGCCCGGTACGGGCAGCGGCGGCACTTCTCGGTGCGCCCGTGGAGCGACCTGGTCGAGGTGCACTGGTCGCGGCACGCGGAGGCGTACGTGACGCCGGTCGCGGACGGGACGGTCGGGGTCGCCGTGCTGGGCACCGAGCGGCTCCCGTACGACCGCCAACTCGCGGCTTTCCCAGCCCTGTTGGAGCGGCTGGGCGACGCACCGGCCGGCCCGGTGCGCGGCGCGGGCCCGCTGCGGCAGCGGGCCGGGGCCCGGGTGCACGGCCGGGTGCTGCTGGTCGGCGACGCGGCGGGCTACCTGGACGCCCTCACCGGCGAGGGCGTCGCGCTGGCGCTGGCCTCCGCCGAGGCCGCCGTCCGCTGCCTGGCCGCCGGCCGCCCCGCCGGCTACGAGCGGGCCTGGCGGCGCGCCACCCGCCGCTACCGCCTGCTCACCGCCGCCCTGCTGGCCGCCCGCCACCACCCCCGGCTGGGCCCGCGCATCGTCCCGCTGGCGGCCGCGCTGCCCCCGCTCTTCGGCGCCGCGGTCAACCTGCTGGCCCGCTGAACCCGCCGCCACCACCTGCTCGCCACCGCCCCGCCCGCGCTCCGGCCGCCGCCGTCACCCCACCGGCCCGCCGAGCCGCGACTGCGGCAGCATCGGCTGCGGCCCGGGCGACAGCACGATCCGCGGCACCGGCCGCACCGGGCCCGGGGCGGCCGGGCGCAGCCGCCAGCGGCCGGCGACGGTGGCCAGCGCGAGCACCGCCTCGGCCAGCCCGAAGCGGTCGCCCGGGCACTTGGTCGCGCCGAACCCGAACGGCAGGTAGCCGCCCCGGGGCGGGCCGCCGTCCGCGAACCGGTCCGGGTCGAACGCACCCGGCCGGGGGAAGAGTTCGGGGCGGCGCTGCAGCAGGTACAGGCAGCAGACCACCAGCGCCCCGGCGGGCAGTCGGGCCCCGGCGAGTTCGGTCGGGCGGGTGGTGGTGCGGCTGACCGCCCAGGCGGGCGGGTAGAGCCGCAGCGCCTCGTCGATCACCCGGGCGGTGTACGGCAGGTGCGGCAGGTCCTCCCAGCGGGCGGGCCGCCCGGCCAGTACGGCGTCCACCTCGGCGTGCAGCTTCCGTTCGGCCTCCGGGTGCTCGGCGACCAGCCGGAGCGACCAGGCCAGCGCCGCGGAGGTGGTCTCGGCCCCGGCCAGCACCAGGGTGGCGACCTGGTCGGCGAGTTCGCGCTCGGCCAGCGGCCGGCCGTCCTCGTCGCGGGCCGCCAGCAGCAGCGACAGCAGGTCGCCCCGGTCGATCCCGCGGGCCCGGTAGTCGGCGATGATCGCGGCCACCCCGGCGTGCCAGTCGGCCAGCGCGCGCCGGTAGCGGCGCCGTCCCGGGGTGGGCAGCAGGTCGGCGGCGGGCAGCACGACCCGCAGGTAGATGCCGCGCAGCAGGACGTCCAGCGCCGCGCGCAGTTCCTCGGCGGCCCGCGGCCGCAGCCCGGCGGAGAACAGGGTGCGCACGGCGACGGCGGTGGTGAGCCGGAACGCCTCCCGGGTGACGTCGACGACCCGCCCCTCCCGCCACTGCGCGAGCAGCGCGGTGGTCCCTTCCGTCATCGCCTCCGCGTAGTGCGGCAGCAGCGCGGGCCGGAAGGCGGGCTGGACGATCCGGCGCAGCCGCGGGTGGTCGGCGTGCGGGCAGGAGGCCAGGCCGTTCCCGAGGAAGGCCCGGATCTTCGCGTACAGCGGCCCGGTGCGGTCGTAGCCCGTCCGGTCGGTGAGCACCCGCCGGACCGTCTCGGGGCCGCTGACCACGTACATCTCGCGCGGCCCGACCCGGATCCGGACCGGGTCGCCGTGCGCGGGCAGCGTGTCGAGGAAGGCGAGCGGCCGGGAGAGCAGCGCGGGCAGGTGGCCGAGCAGCGGCAGGCCGCCGGGGGCGAGGGCGGGTCGGGTGGCGGGCACGGACGACCACGATACGTGTCCGGCCGGCTGCGCGGAGCGACATCGACGGGCCGTCCCGGGCCCGGCGCGGGACACTGGAGTCATGAGCGAGTCCGGAGACATATTCCACCCGCCGGTCGTGGTCCGCCCGCCGACCCGCGGGGCGCGGCCGTACCGGCGGGTGGAGATCTACGGACGGACGGTCGGGCGGGCGACCGGGCCCGAGGACGTGGTGGAGTTGCTCCGGCACGCGGGCGTCGCCGAACCCGACCTGGACGACCCGGACCTGGTGGCCTGGCGCGGCGGCGACCGCACGGTCTGGGCCCACGACTGAGCGGTCGGACCGCGCGGCGGTGGAGCCGGACGCCGAGCGGGGCGAAGACCGCGACGATGCCGACGTCCCAGGCGGGGGCCTGCCGGACCTGGGTGCCGAGCGGGCCGCCGATCATCGGGGTGCGGACGGCCCCGGCCGTGATGGTGACGGGCTGGTGGTCGGCGAAGACCTGGAGCCAGCCGGGCATGGTCGCGGTGGGGACGAACGCGGAGGACGCGAAGACCAGCGGGGCGAGGACGGGGAACGCGGCGGCGGTCGCGGTCTCCGGGTCGCCGACGGCGAGGCCGACCACGGCGAACACCCAGGACATCGCGAACCCGAAGGCCGGCACCGGCAGCCCGCCGGCCAGGAACGCCGGGACGCCGTCGTGGATCCGGAAGCCGACCAGGAAGCCGACGCCGGTCATCAGCGCGACCACGAACACGTTCCGGGCCGGGTCGGCGGTGGTGCGCCCGGAGAGCACCGCGGAACGGGCCGTCGGCAGCGAGCGGAAGCGCTCCATCAGCCCGGTCCGCAGGTCGCCGGCCGGGCCGATCGCGGTGTCGACCGCGCCGGCCGGATGACGGTGGTGAGGATCCGGACGGTGGTGGTCTTCCCGGCGCCGTCGGGGCCGAGCAGGCCGAACACGGTGCCGGGCGGGACGGCGAAGTCGACGCCGTCCAGGGCGGTGAGGTGCTTGAAGCGCTTGCCGTGGCCCTCGACCCGGATCGCGGACCGGGCGCCGGCGGGCTCGGTGGTCACGGGCGTGCCCCCTCGGGCGGGCGGTGCCCCTCCGGTGTCCGCCCGCCGGCGCCGGGTGGGCCTTCCGGGGCAACCGGGTCCCCCCTGGTGCGGAGCGACCCGGCTCTGGAGTGGCCGGGCGGCGGGCGGCGGGAGTGGATGGTGTTCCAGTGCCGCGCCGTCCCCTGGAGCCCCGATGCCCCGTACCCGTCGTGCCGCCGCCGCGGTGCTGTCGCTGTCCGTCCTGTCCGCCGCGGCCTGCGCGGCGCCCACCGACCTGAACGCCCCGCCCGCGACGGACTCCCCGTCGGTGGCGGCGCCGTCCGCGAGTTCCGGCCCGTCGGTGTCCACGTTCGCGTCCTCGACCGGCACCCGGGTGGCGCTGGCGAGCGTGGGCAGCCTGGGCCCGGTCCTGGTGGACGCGCAGGGCCGCACCCTGTACCTGTACGGCGCCGACAACTCGGTGCACGCCGGCTGCCTGGACGAGTGCGCGAAGTCCTGGCCGCCGGTGACCACCCCGGGGTTCCCGCTGGCCGGGCCGGGCGTGGACGACGGGCTGCTGGGCGCGGCGGCGCTGCCGGACGGGACGGCGCAGGTGCTGTACAAGGGCCACCCGCTGTACCGGTACACGGGCGACCGCGCGCCGGGCGAGGCGGCCGGGCACACGGTGGCGGACCCGCGCGGCACCTTCTACGCGGTGACCTCGCTGGGCGACCCGGTGGGCGTCGACATCGCGACGCTGCGCGGGGCGGGCGGCGCGGTGCCGGGCGGGGGCGCGTCGGCGGGGGCCTCGGCCGGTGCGTCGGCGGGTGCGTCGGTGGCGGCATCGGCCCCCGCCCAGGACCCGGCGACTCCGGCGGATCCGGCAGCCCCCGCGGACCCCGGCGCCCGGGCCACCGTGCAGGATCCGACGCCCGCGCCCGCCGTCCAGGCGCCCGAGCCGGCCGCCGAGGCCCCCGTCGAGGTTCCGGTGCAGGTGCCCCCGGCCCAGGCACCGGCCCAGGCACCGGCGGACGAGGCGCCCGCCCAGGCGCCCGCGGACGGGGCCCCGGCCGGCACCGACGGTTCGCAGGAGGGCTGAGGTGGCCGGACCGCGTCCCGGTGGGTCGCCGGTCGTCCCGCTGCTGGCGGTGCTGGCGCCGGCGGCGGTCTCGCTGGGCCTGCTGTGGTTCGGGCGGGCGCACGTGCCGGATCCGGGGCGGAGCCTGTTCGGCGCGTCCGGCGAGGACGCGCTGCGGCTGAAGTCCTGGCTCGGTTCGGCGCTGTTCGGGCTGGCGCTGGTGCAGGTGGTGCTGGCGCTGGGGATGTACCGGCGCGGCCCGGCGGCCCGTCCGGTGCGGGTGGGGCACCGGGTGGGCGGCTGGCTGGCGTTCGCGCTGTCGCTGCCGATCGCCCAGCACTGCCTGCTGGCGTACGGGGTGCGGTTCACCGACGTCCGGGTGGGGCTGCACTCGGCGGCGGGGTGCTTCCTGTACGGGGCGTTCGCGGCGAAGGTGCTGCTGGTGCGGCACGGCGGGCTGCGCGGCTGGGTGCTGCCGGTGGCGGGCGGGGCGCTGTTCTGCGCGGTGGGGGTGCTGTGGTGGTCGGCGGCGCTGTGGTTCCTGAACGGGTACGCGGCGCCGGGGTTCTGAGGGGTCACCGGGCCGGGCCCCGCCGGTTGTGGGCGGGGCGGGCGCACGTGCCGGTGCAACTCGTACGGCAGGGCCGGCCGCCGACCCGTCGCCGTGGGGCGGGCAGCTCGGCCGGGACGTCGCGGGGAAGACGGTGCGTCCGGTCGCGCCTCCGGTCCGCCGGCGTTCGCGCCTCCGATCCGCTGCCGTCCGCGCTGCCGGTCCGCCGCCGTTCGTTGACAAGCGCCGCCGCCGGGCCGATCCTAAGCAAGCGCTTAGTCAGCACGTCCCGACCCTCTGCGAGGTGCCCCGATGACCACCGCCGCTCCGCCCGGACTCGACCTGGAGAGGCTGCGCGCCCACCTGGACGCCGCCCTGCCCGCGCCCGTCGCGGGGCCGCTCACCGCCCGGCTGTTCGAGGGCGGCCGGTCCAACCTGACCTACCTGGTCGAGGACGGCGCCTCCCGCTGGGTGCTGCGCCGCCCGCCGCTCGGGCACGTGCTGGCCACCGCCCACGACATGGCCCGCGAGCACCGGGTGCTGGGCGCCCTGACCGGCACCGCCGTGCCAGTCCCCCGGCCGGTGCTGCTGGTCGAGGACACCGGGGTGATCGGCGCGCCGTTCTACCTGATGGAGTACGTCCCCGGCACCGCCCACCGGGACGCGAAGGCGCTGGCCGCGCTCGGCGAGCAGCGGGTGCACGCCCTCGGGCTGCGCCTGGTGGACACCCTGGTCGCCCTGCACGCACTCGACCCGGACGCGGTCGGCCTGGCCGGCTTCGGCCGCCCCGAGGGCTTCCTGGAGCGCCAACTGCGCCGCTGGGGAAAGCAGTTGGACGCCTCCCGGAGCCGCGAGGTGCCGGGCGCGGACGACCTGCACCGCCGCCTCGCCGAGACCCTGCCGCCCTCCCCCGCCGCCGCGCTGGTGCACGGCGACTACCGGCTGGACAACGTCCTGGTCGACGCCGAGGACCGGATCGCGGCCGTCCTGGACTGGGAGATGTCCACCGTCGGCGATCCGCTCACCGACCTCGGCCTCCTGGTGATGTACACCGAACTCGCCCGCCGCTTCGACGGGTTGCTCCCCGGCGCGGCCCTCGCCCCCGGCTTCCCGACCACCGCCGAACTGGTCCGCCACTACGCGGACGCCTCCGGCCGGGACGTCGCCGGCCTCGGCTGGTACGTGGCCTTCGCCTCCTTCAAGCTGGCGGTCGTCCTGGAGGGCATCCACTACCGCTACACCCGGGGCGCCACCGTCGGCGCGGGCTTCGACCGGGTCGGCGAACTGGTGCCGCTCTTCGTCGAGTTCGGCCTCGACGTACTGGAGGGCTGATCGATGGACTTCTCCCACGACGCCCGGACGACCGAGCTGCTCGGCCAACTGACCTCCTTCATGGACGAGTTCGTCTACCCCGCCGAACCGGTGCTGGCCGCCCAACTCGCCGACCCGGCCCGCGAGCCGTGGTCGATCCCGCCGGTGGTGGGCGAGTTGCGGGCCGCCGCGAAGGCCCGCGGCCTGTGGAACCTTTTCTTCCCGGGCGAGTCGGGCGCCGGGCTGACCAACCTGCAGTACGCGCCGCTGGCCGAACTCACCGGCCGTTCCATCCTGTTGGCGCCGCCCGCGCTCAACTGCGCGGCCCCCGACACCGGGAACATGGAACTGCTCGCCCAGTTCGGCACCCCCGCCCAGCGCGAGCGCTGGCTGCGGCCGCTGCTCGACGGCGAGATCCGCTCCGCCTTCGCGATGACCGAGCCGGACGTGGCCTCCTCCGACGCCACCAACATCGCCACCCGGATCGAGCGCGACGGCGACGAGTACGTCGTCAACGGCCGCAAGTGGTACATCACCGGGGCGATGAACCCGGACTGCAGGGTCCTCATCGTGATGGGCAAGACCGACCCCGCCGCCGAGACCCACCGTCAGCAGTCGATGGTCCTCGTCCCGCGCGACACCCCGGGCGTGCGGGTGCTGCGCGGCATGCGGGTGTTCGGCTACCCCGACGACGACCACGGCGGCCACGCCGAGATCCTCTTCGAGGACGTCCGGGTGCCCGCCGCCAACCTGATCGGCGAGGAGGGCGGCGGCTTCGCCATCGCCCAGGCCCGGCTCGGCCCCGGCCGGATCCACCACTGCATGCGCGCCCTCGGCATCGCCGAACGCGCCCTCGAACTGACCTGCCGCCGGGTCAACTCCCGGGTGGCGTTCGGCCGTCCGCTCGCCGACCAGGGCGTGGTCCAGGACTGGATCGCCGAGGCCCGCGTCCGGATCGAGCAGGCCCGCCTGCTGGTGCTGAAGACCGCCTGGCTGATGGACACCGTCGGCAACCGCGGCGCCCACACCGAGATCCAGGCCATCAAGATCGCCGTCCCGTCCACCGTCGAGTGGATCCTCGACAAGGCCGTCCAGGCCCACGGCGCGGCCGGCGTCAGCCAGGACACCCCCCTCGCCCAACTCTGGGCCGGCAACCGCACCCTGCGGCTGGCCGACGGCCCGGACGAGGTCCACAAGCGCTCGCTCGCCCGCCGCGAGCTGCGCAAGCACCGCTGACGGCGGCGGGGGCGGGGGCGGGTCCGGCACCCGCCCCCGGGCCGGGCAGTCAGGGGACGATCGCGAGGCGGCCGGTGGTGGTGCCGGCCGCGAGGTCGTGGACGGCGGTGGCGGCCGACTCCAGGGGGAGGCGGGCGGAGACCAGGGGGCGGGGGGCGAGGGCGGTGAGGGCCGCGTGGCAGGCGCGGACGGCGGCGGGGTCCCGGGTGACGTAGAGACCCCAGTGCAGGCCGAGCAGGGAGTAGTTCTTCACCAGGGCGTGGCCGAGCGGCGGGGCGGGGATCTCGCCGGAGGCGAAGCCGACCAGGACGATCCGGCCCTCGAAGGCGACGCACTTGGTGGAGCCGGTGAAGGCGGGGCCGCCGACCGGGTCGAAGACCACGTCGGCGCCGCGGCCGCCGGTGGCCTCCCTGACGGCGGTGACGAAGTCCCCGGCGCGGCGGTCGACGACCAGGTCCGCACCCAGCTCGGCCGCGACGGCGGCCTTCTCCGGTCCGCCGACCACGGCGATGACGAACGCCCCGGCGGCCTTGCCGAGTTGGACGGCGGCGCTGCCGACGCCTCCGGCCGCGGCGTGCACCAGGAGGGTCTCGCCGGGGGCGAGGCGGGCGCGCCGGTGCAGGGCGAACCAGGCCGTCTGGTAGGCGATGTGGAAGCCGGCGGCTTCGGCGTCGTCCAGGTGGCCGGGGGCGGGCAGGGCGGTCGCGGCGTTCATCAGGGCGTGCTCGGCGAACGCACCGGCGGGCAACTCCGCGGTGCCGATCAGGCGTTGACCGGCCCGCGGCCCCTCGACGACCTCGCCGCAGAGTTCCACGCCGGGGGTGAACGGCAGCGGCGGGCGGACCTGGTACTGCCCGGCGGCCATCAGCGCGTCGGGGAAGTTGACGGCCGCGGCCCTCACCCGGACCAGGAGTTGGCCCGGTCCGGGGACGGGGAGGTCGGCGTCCGCGACGAGTTCCATCACGTCCAGGGGCGGGCCGGTGCGGGTGATCCGCCAGGCTCTCATCGGGCCTCGATCTCCTGCTGGAGGCGGTTCATGCCGCGCAGCCAGCGGTCGGGGATGGTGGCGCGGGCCGCGTACTGCCCGGCGGTCTCGGGGTGCGGGAGGATCAGGAACTCGTCGGCGGCCATCCCGCGCAGCGCCTCGGCGGCGGCCTCGGCGGGCTCGATCGCCGTGGGGGCGAGCAGGACCTGCCCGTGGGTGCCGGTGCCGTCGAGCATCCGGGTGCGCACGCCCTGCGGGCACAGGGCGTGCACCTTCAGGCCGCGGTGCCGGTAGGTGGCGGAGAGCCACTCGGCGTACGCGAGGGCGCCGTGCTTGGTGACGGAGTACGGGGCGGAGCCGAGCATGGTGAGCAGCCCGGCGGCGGAGACGGTGGCCAGGTAGCGGCCGGTGCCGCGCTCCAGCCAGTCGGGCAGCAGCAGGCGGGTGGCCCGGACGTGGGCGAGCACGTTGACCTGCCAGGCCAGCTCCCAGGCGTCGGGCGCGGCGTCGGGGCCGCCGGTGGTGGCGGCGCCCGCGTTGGCGCAGTAGAGGTCGATCGCGCCGAGGCGGTCGCGGGCGGCGCCGATCAGGGCGGCGACCCCGTCCTCACCCGCGGCGTCGCCGGGGACGGCGTGCCCGCCGATCTCGGCGGCGACGGCGCGGGCCGCGTCGGCGTCGAGGTCGTTGACCACCACCCGGGCGCCGGCGGCGGCCAGGGCCCGGGCGAGGGCGGCCCCGATGCCGCGCCCGGCGCCGGTGACGACGGCACCGGTCCCGGCGAAGTCGGCCCCGGCGGGGTCCGTCCCGGCGGAGTCGGGGCGGGTTCCGCTCACAGCCCGCCGCCGAGGGTGACGCCGCCGTCCACCACCAGGGTCTGGCCGGTGATCCAGGCGGCGTCCTCGGAGAGCAGGAAGGCGACGGCTCCGGCGACGTCCTCGGGGAGGCCGAGGCGGCCGAGGGGGTAGGCGCGGGCGACCTTCTCCTCGCGGCCCTCGTAGAGCGCCTCGGCGAACTTGGTCTTGACCACGGCGGGGGCCACCGCGTTGACCCGGACGGCGGGGCCGAGTTCGGCGGCGAGTTCCATGGTGAGGCGGATCAGGGCTGCCTTGGAGACGCCGTACATGCCGATGCCGCTGGAGGAGCGGAGGCCCGCGATGGAGGCGACGTTGACGACGGCGCCGCCGTGCTCGGCCATCCAGGCGGCGTGGGCCCGGCGGGTCCAGGCGAGCGGGGCGAGCACGTTGACGGCGAGGATCTTGGCGGCGGCGGCCGGGTCGGTGTCCAGCACCGGGCCGTAGACCGGGTTGATGCCGGTGTTGTTGACCAGCAGGTCGAGGCGGCCGTAGGTCTCCATCACCCGGGCGACGGTCTCCTCCTGGTGCGCGGCGTCGTCGGACTTCCCGGCGACGGCGATCGCGCTCCCGGGGCCGCCGAGCGCCTTCGCGGCCTCGGTCAGGGTCTCCTCGGTGCGGGCGGTGAGGCAGACCTTCGCCCCGCGCCGGACCAGCTCCCGGGCAATGCCGAACCCGATGCCCCGGCTCGCGCCGGTGACCACGGCCACCTTGCCCTCGAACGACACTGTCATCTCGTACCTCGCACCTCTCCGAACGGACGTGACTAAGCGCTTGCTTAGCATCTTTGCGGCGGGCCACACTGTCAACAGCCCGACCCGCCGGGTCGGGCCGGAGCCGTCTGGGAGGATTGGGCCCATGACCGACCCAGCGACCGCCGCGCTCTGGCCCGGGGGCGGGGAGCGCACCGAGACCGCCCGGCGGCTGCTGCTGGCCGCCGTGGACTCCTTCGCCCGCCGCGGCTACCACGCCACCACCACCCGGGACATCGCCACGGCCGCCGGGATGAGCCCCGCCGCGCTGTACATCCACTACCCCTCGAAGGCGGCGCTGCTCGCCGAGATCTCCCGCACCGGCCACCGGGCCACCCTGGAGCTGGTGGAGCGGGCCGAGGCCGCCGGGGCGGACCCGGTGGAGCGGATGCGCGCCCTGGCCGAGTCGTTCACCGTCTGGCACGCCCGCGGCCACACCGTCGGCCGGATCGTCAACAACGAGCTGCACGCGCTGCCCGAGGAGGACTTCGCGGCCGTCGCCGAGCTGCGGATCCGGATCGAGGAGACGGTGCTGCGGATCATCGCGGACGGGGCGGCGGCGGGTCTGTTCCGCGTCCCGGACCAGCGGACCGCGGCCCGCGCCGTGACCTCGCTCGGGATCGACGTCTCGCGCTGGTACACCGAGCGCAGCAGCGAGTCCCCGGAGGAGCTGGGGCGGCGCTACGGGCAGTTGGTGCTGCGGATGCTGGGCGCCCCGGACGGGCGGATCGGCGACTGAGCACGCCCCGGTACTGGACCTCCACCCCTCCCCTTGATTAGGTTAGCCTTACCTAATCAAGAAGGAGGCTCCACGTGCTGCCCCAGCCCGCCCGCCGCCCGTCCGCCGCCGAACGCGCCCGCACCCTGCTGGAGTTCGCCTCCTCCGCGGTCCTGGACGTCCGCGGCGCCGACCTCACCGCCCGCCCCGGCCTGCCGCCGCAGGTCGCCTGCGCACCGCGGCCGGACGGCTCGGTCGCGGTGCTGGTCGGCCGCGAGTCGGCGCTGCACCGGATCACCGCGCTGGCCCGCGGCCCGCTCACCGCCGAACTCGACTGCGTGGACGTCGCCCCCGTCGCCGTCCCGCACCGCGTCCGCGGCCGGCTCCGGGTCCGCGGCCTGCTCTCCCGCGCCCCCGGCGAGAGCGCCGCCGTGCTGTTCCCCCGGCACGGCCACGGGGACGGCGCCGGGGTGGTGCTCCGACTGGAGCCCGAACACCTGGCGCTGGACGACCTGTGGGGCTCCGAGTGCTGCCTCGACCCGGACGGGACGGCCGCCGCGGCCCCCGACCCGGTCGCCGCCGAGGAGGCCGGCCTGCTCCAGCACCTGGCCGCCGCGCACGCCGACCAACTGCTCCTGCTCGGCGCGAGCGCCCTGGACCACCACCGCCCCACCACCGACCCCCTGCACGAGGTCCGCCCGGTCGCCCTCGACCGCCACGGCCTGCGGGTGCGCCTGCTGCTCGGCGGCGGCACCCTGGACGCCCGCTTCGACTTCCACCGCCCGGTCAGCCACCCGGACGACCTGCCGGAGGCGATGCACCGGCTGTTCTCCCCGGTGGGGCGCTGAGCAGAGAGCCCCGACAGGGGCTCGGGGAACGGCGAGGCCCAGTCTGCTGACGGTGCACTGCCATTGCGCGCTTCTGCTTGCGGTTCTCTTGAAGACACGCAGCAGCACGGACCTTCGATGGGCTCCGGCCACCAGCAGCACGGACTCGCCGTTCCCCGAGCCCCTGGTTTCGCTCTCGTGAGCCCATGGATTCAGATCGCGGGCCCCAGCACCGAGAAGTGGCCGCCCTCCGCGTCGGCGAGCCGGGCGACGCGCCCGTACGGGGAGTCGGCGGGGCCGTCCAGGACGCGGCCGCCGAGGCTGGTGGCGCGGTGGGCGGCGGTGTCGGTGTCGGTGACGGCGAAGAAGACCTCCCAGTGCGGGGAGAGGTCCTTCGCGGAGCGCAGCGCGGCGACGCTGCGGTCCGCGGAGCGCAGGACGACGCGCTCGTGCTCGTAGCGGACCTCGAAGTCGGCCGGGTCGCGGTCGTCCCAGCGGAACACCTCGCCGTAGAAGAGGGCGGCGGCGAACGGGTCGGCGGTGCGCAGTTCGATCCAGGCGGGGGCGCCGGAGCGGGTGGTCCGGGGGGCGTCGCCGGGGCGGGCCCCGGCGGGTTCGCCCTGCCAGATGCCGAAGGTGGCGCCGAAGGGGTCGGCGGCCAGCGCGACCCGGCCGGCGTCGAAGGCGAGCGGGCCGACGGCGAGGGTGCCGCCGCGTTCACGGACGCCGTCGGCGGCGCGGTCGGCGTCCTCGATGCCGAAGTAGGTGGTCCAGGCGACCGGGCGTTCCCAGTCGGTGCCGAGTTCGCTCAGTCCGGCGACCTCGACGCCGTCGACGACCGCGCGCAGGTACGGGCCCCAGCGGTCCGGGCCGGGGGTGAACTCCCAGCCCAGCAGCGGGCCGTAGAAGTCCTGCGCGGCCCGGAGGTCGCGCACGGTCAGGCCGACCCAGCACGGCACCGCGGGCACGCAGCGCACCGTGGCCGTTCGCTCCACCATCCCGCGGGCTCCCTTCGACGCTCCGCCGGCCGGACGGCCGGACCCGCCCCAGCCTAGGCGGACGGCCCCGCCGGATCGTGGTCCGCCTCGCGGACGAATCCGGGCCCGGCGGGGCCGCGGAGCGGCGCGGGTCCCCCGGTCGGACGTGTGGCGGTGCCAAGGTCGGGCAGGACGGCGACAAGGGAACGCCACTGTGGGAAGGACGTGGGGCATGGACACCGGGATCGTGATCGTCGGGGCGAGCCTGGCCGGGGCGAAGGCCGCCGAGGCGCTGCGCGCGGAGGGCTACCGGGGGCCGGTCACCCTGGTCGGCGACGAGGCCGAGCGGCCGTACGAGCGGCCCCCGCTGTCCAAGGGGTACCTGCTCGGCAAGGAGGAGAAGGAGAAGGTCTACGTCCACCCGGCCGACTGGTACGAGCAGCACGGGGTGGAGCTGCGGCTGGGCGCGGCGGCGACCGCGATCGACCCGGCCGGGCACACCGTGACGCTGGAGGGCGGCGAGCGGCTGCCGTTCTCGAAGCTGCTGCTGGCCACCGGTTCGGCGCCGCGCGCGCTGCCGGTGCCGGGCGGCGACGGGGACTTCGTGCGGACGCTGCGCCGGCTCGGCGACAGCGAGCAGTTGCGGGCCGCGTTCCGCCCCGGCGCCCGGGTGGTGGTCGTCGGCGCGGGCTGGATCGGCCTGGAGGCGGCGGCCGCGGCCCGCACCGCCGGGGCGGAGGTGACGGTGCTGGAGGCGGCCGAGCTACCGCTGCTGCGGGTGCTGGGCCGGGAGGCCGCGCGGGTCTTCGCCGACCTGCACCGGGCGCACGGCGTCGACCTGCGGTTCGGCGTCAAGGTCGAGGAGTTGCGGGCGGACGGGGTGCGGCTGGGCGACGGCAGCACCGTCCCGGCCGACGTGCTGCTGGTCGGCGTCGGGATCGCGCCGAACACGGCGCTGGCCGAGAACGCGGGCCTGACCGTGGACAACGGGGTGCGCACCGACCAGCACCTGGCCACCTCGCACCCGGACGTGTTCGCGGCGGGCGACGTGGCGAACGCCTTCCACCCGCTGTTCGGCAAGCCGATCCGGGTCGAGCACTGGGCGAACGCGCTGAACCAGCCCGCGGTGGCGGCCGCTTCGATGCTCGGCAAGGCGGCGGTGTACGACCGCGTCCCGTACTTCTTCACCGACCAGTACGACCTGGGCATGGAGTACACCGGCTACGCGGAGCCCGGCGGCTACGACCGGGTGGTGTTCCGGGGCGACGTCGCCGGGCGGGAGTTCATCGCGTTCTGGCTGTCCGGCGGGAAGGTGCTGGCCGGGATGAACGTCAACGTCTGGGACGTCACCGACCCGATCCGCGAACTGGTCCGCTCCGGGCGGGCGGTGGACGCGGAGCGGCTGGCCGACCCGGCGGTGCCGCTGGACGAACTCTGATCCGGGGCGCGGTCAGGTCACCTCGCGCCACATCAGCGGGGCCATCGGGTCGCCGGTGGGGCGGGTCATCTCGTCGTGCGCCTTGGTGAGCAGGTGCATGGCGAGGTCGTTGAGGGCGCGGGCCCCGGCGACCTCCTCGCCGACCCGCAGCTGCGGGCGGTCGCCGTGGCGCCGGGTGGCGCTCCCGTGGCCGCGCAGCTCGGTGCCGTCGGCGAGGCGGACCATCGCGGCGGCCCTGGTGTGGTCGCCGTCCTCCTGGAACTCCATCTCGATGTGCCATCCGACCAGCGTCCTCATCATGGCCGCCACCTCCCGGGTGCGTGCTGGGTGTTCGGGTCGTCGGGGCCGGTCCGGTCCTTCCAGGGTGCGACGCCGGGGCCGGGGCGGCGAGGCGGGGCCGGTTTCAGCAGCGGCTGAGGCCGGTCCGCTCCACGTCGACCGGCGCCTCTCCGACGTCCTCCCCGGGGGGCTCCTCGACGGTCTCCGGCTCGTCGCACGCCTCGCGGCCGGTCCCGGTGTGCACCACGCGCACCGGGTGGTGGGGGTCGTCCTCGTGGACGACCTGCTGCGGGAGACCGCAGCGCGGGCAGAGCAGGGGCATCCGGTTGTTCATCACCGCTGTCCACGCGCCCCGCGGCGGGCAGCTCCCCGGGCCCGCGTGGCCTCCTCACTGCTTCCAGTGTGCCCCGGGGACGGGGACGGTGACCAGCACCGACGTCCCGGAGCGGACCTCGAAGCGGGCGATCGCCGCCGGGGGCAGCCCGCTGCCGCCCGCGGTGCGCAGCCCGGTGGTGGCGCCGTAGCCGGTGGGCGGGACGGTCCAGCTGGTGACGGTCTGCCGGGTGCCGTCGGTGCCGACCGCGACCAGTTCGCAGGTCTGCGGGCCGGGGACGCGGTCCAGGTCGAGGGTGATCCGGCTGCCCCAGGCGGCGGGGTCGACGCCGACCGTGGCGGACACCCCGGTGGCCGGGTCGGTGGCGCTGAACCGCTGTGCGGTGGCGGCGACTTGACTGCTCTGGACGACCGCCCAGGTGACCGCGGGCCCGCCCAGCGCGAGGATCGCCGCGACGGCGGCCAGCACCAGCCGCCGGACCTTGGCGCGCCGCCGCTCGGCGGACACCCGGCCGAGCAGCAGCTCCTCGCCCGCCGGTTCCGGGAGCGCGTCGGCGGCGAGTTCGGCGAGCAGCGCGGTGGTGGGGGCGAGTTCGGCGGCCTCGGCGGTGCAGCGCGGGCAGTGCGCGAGGTGTTCGGCGAAGCGGGCGGCGCGTTCGGGTTCGAGCACGCCGAGCAGGTGCGCGCCGAGATCGGCGTGCGGGTCCTCGTACGGGCTGTCGTCGTGCGGGCCGTCGTCGTGCGGGCCGTCGTGCGGGCCGTCGTACGGTTCGCGGGGTGCGGTCATGGGGTCACGCCCCGTTCCTCCAGGGCGAGCCGCAGGGCTCGCAGGGCGTAGTGCAGGCGGGAGCGGACGGTGCCGGGCGGGACGCCGAGGACGGCGGCGGCCTCGGTGGCGGTGCGGCCGCGCAGGTAGGTCTCGGTGATCGCGGCGCGGTGCGCGGCGGACAGCGCGCCGAGCGCGTCGGTGATCGTCATCAGCCGCAGGGCGCGGTCGAGTTCGTCCTCGGCGGCGGGGGCGGCGGGGTCCGGGAGGCGGTCGAGGGCGCTCTCCGGGACCTCCCGGGGGCGGGCGCGGGCGCTGCGGCGGCCGTCGATGACGATCCGGCGGGCGACGGTGGCCAGCCAGGGCCGCAGGCCGTCGCGGTCCGGGTCGAGCCGGTCGAGGTGCCGCCAGGCGCGCACCAGGGTCTCCTGGACGACGTCCTCGGCGCGCTGCCGGTCGCCGCCGACCAGGTGCAGCACCATGCCGTACAGCGGGCCGGCGTGCTCCCGGTACAGCGCGCGCATCAGCCGGTGCTCGGCGGCCGGGCGTCCGGTGCCGCGGGGGACGGGGGTGCGCGGGGGCTCGGCCACGGCGCCATCCTCGCGCGCGGGGCGCGCGGCGGCGATCGGGCGCGGTGCGGGCGGCGGCCTCGGCGGGCGGGGGGCGCGGGGCGGGCCGGGGACCTCAAGTCCGGGGCGGCTGGTGTCGATAACCGTGACGGGGGTGCGGCTCGGGCGCCCGCGCCGCACCCCCCGCTCCGCCCGGCCGTCCACGGCCCTCAGTAGCCGCCGCCGGACGGCGTGCCGGGCGTGCCGCCGTTGACCGGCATCGCCTTGGCGCCGCTCGGGGTGGCGGCGAACCAGGTGCCGTCCACGCCCTGGCCCTTGGTGTCGCCGGGCTTGGTGTCGGGGCTGTAGCGGTACAACGGCCAGCCGTCGAGGGTGAGTTGGTGGCTTCCGTCGGGGCGGGTGACGGTGGAGACGAGCTTGCCGTCGATGCCCTTGAGGTCGGCGCTGCCGCTGCCGTTGGCCGTCTCGGGCGGCCACAGCGAGGCGCAGGCGTCGGTGCAGTGGCTCGCCGAGGGGTTGTTGGTGTCCTGGTCGAAGCGGTACAGGGTGTAGCCCTGGCCGTCGGTGACCAGGGTGCCGAGCTTGGCGTCGTGCGCGGTCATCAGGGTGCCCTGGCTCTGTCCGGGGTTGCCGGTGCGGCCCGCCGAGGTGCTGCTGCCACTGCCGCCGCTGCTGCCGCAGCCGGCGACCAGGGCCGCGGCGGCGAGGGTGCCGGCGGCGAGCAGGGTGAGGCGGCGGTCGCGGGGGGCCGTCCGGCCGGTGGTGGTCATCGGGGTGCTCCCGTCCGGGAGGTGGCGTTCCGGTCCTGGTTCGACCGGTTCGCCCTGGGGTACGTACGGCAGGTCCCGGGTGTTCACCGCTCACGGCTGCCGGAATAGTTCCGCTGGCGACGGAGTTGTGCCGGGCGAAGGGCCCGAACGGCGGGGCCGGAGCTGCGAGAGGCAGGTGGCGATGATGAGCACGGTGGAATTGACCAAGGACAACTTCGACGAGGTGGTCCAGGGTGAGGACGACAAGGGCTTCGTCCTGATCGACTTCTGGGCGGCCTGGTGCGGCCCGTGCCGCCAGTTCGCGCCGGTCTTCGAGCGGGCGTCCGACAAGCACGCGGACATCACCTTCGCGAAGGTCGACACCGAGGCCCAGCAGGAGCTCGCCGCGGCGTTCGACATCCGGTCGATTCCGACCCTGGCGATCATCCGCGAGGGCGTCCTGGTCTTCGCCCAGCCCGGCGCGCTCCCCGAAGCCGCCCTGGAGGACCTGATCGGCCAGGCCCGGAAGCTCGACATGGCCGAGGTCCACGCCGGCGTGGCGGCCCAGAAGGCCGCCCAGAACTGACCCGGCCCCGCCCCCGCGGCGGAGCCCGGACGCGGGGCGCCCGGAGGAACACCCTTCCTCCGGGCGCCCTTCTGCGTCCCCGCGCGTCCCGTACGCGCCGAAGGCCCGTCCCCGTGGGGGGCGGGCCTTTCGGTGGGTGGGGGCCGGGTCAGTCGAGGGCGGCGGTCATCTCCCACTGGAGGAGTTCGGCGCCCTCGGGGCCGGCGGTGACGCGCTGGCCCTCGGCGGCGGTGATGCGCAGGGCGTCGCCCTGGTGGAGCAGGCCGGCGCCTTCGACGGCGGCCTCGCCGCGGGCGGCGTAGAGGTGGACGAAGGGGGCGGTGGCGAGTTCGAGGGTCTCGTCGGGGCGCAGGCGGGCGACGTGCAGGGCGGCGTGCTTCTGCCGGATGCCGATGGCGCGCTGGTTGGCGTGCTTGGCCATGCCGGACGCGAGGGTGGTCCAACCGCCCCGGGCGAGCTGGTCGTTGATGTCGAGCTGCTCGTAGCCGGGGGCGATGCCGGCCGCGTCGGGGATGGTCCACATCTGGATGAAGTGGACCGGGTCGCGGTGGGCGGGCTCGCCGGTGAGCGTCCAGGAGTCGTTCTTCTCGCTGTGCAGACTCGTGCCGTTTCAAGCGCTCCGCGCCGGGCCGGTGCCGGCGCTCATCCGCTGGGCCAGGCCGGGGTAGATGACGCCGTTGTGGCCTTCGGAGTCCTGGTGGACCAGGCCGCCGTCGAGCACCCAGGTGATGATCTCCATGTCCCGGTGCGGGTGGGTGTCGAAGCCGGTGCCGGGGGCGACGGTGTCGTCGTTGGAGACCAGCAGCAGGCCGAAGTGGGTGTTGGTCGGGTCCCAGTGGTGGGAGAAGGAGTGCTTGGAGTCCAGCCAGCCGGCCCGGGTGTGGAAGCGCTCGTCGGCGCGGCGCAGGTCGATCGTGGATGCCATCGGGTCCTCCTCCGTCGGGTGCCGGGCGCGGTCGGGGTGTCGCGCTCCCGGCATTGTTGAATTGTAAACCACCTGCGGGGCGTCCGGCATTGCCGGGCCCCCGGCGTGCTGGCGTGCGACTGTCAGTGGCCCGGAGCACACTGCTGCGGGACCGCGTTACGACCGAGTCTCCGGATGGGTTCGACGATGAACGATGCACGGGATGCGCAGGGTTTCCTGCTGGCTGTCGGCACCAAGAAGGGCCTGTTCCTGGGCCGCAGCACGGACCGCGAGACGTGGGAGTTCAGCGGACCCCACTTCCCGATGAACGGGGTCTACGCGGTGGGCATCGACCGCCGCGGCGGCCGGACCCGGCTGCTGGTCGGGGCGGACAGCAGCCACTGGGGCCCCTCGGTGTGGTGGTCGGACGACCTGGGCGCCGACTGGCAGGAGCCCGCGCGGCCGGCGGTGAAGTTCCCCGAGCGGACGGGCGCCACCCTGGAGCGGGTCTGGCAGCTGCAGCCGGCCGGCGACGAGGCCCCGGGCGTGGTGTACGCGGGCACCGAGCCCGCCGCGCTGTTCCGCTCCACCGACGGCGGCGAGAGCTTCGCCCTGGTCGACGGGCTGTGGGACCACCCGCAGCGCGAGCACTGGGGCGCGGGCTACGGCGGCCAGGGCATGCACACCGTCCTCACCGACCCGCGCGACCCGGACGCGCTGCTGGTCGCGGTCTCCTCCGGCGGCGCCTACCGGACCGCCGACGGCGGCCTGAGCTGGCGGCCGTCCAACCTCGGCGTGCGGGCCGACTTCCTGCCCGACCGGTTCCCCGAGTTCGGCCAGTGCGTGCACAAGATCGCCCGGGACGCGGGCGACCCGGACCGGCTCTACCTGCAGAACCACGGCGGGGTCTACCGCAGCGACGACGCCGGGCGGACCTGGAAGTCGATCTCGGGCGACCTGCCCGCCGACTTCGGCTTCGGCGTCGCCGCGCACCCGCGCACCCCCGGCACCGCGTACCTGTTCCCGCTGGAGGCCGACTACGCCCGGCTGCCCGTCGACCGCCGCTGCCGGGTCTTCCGCACCACCGACGCGGGCGAGACCTGGCAGCCGCTGACCGCCGGCCTGCCCGCCGAGGAGCACTACGGCGTCGTCCTGCGCGACGCGCTGTGCACCGACGACGGCGACCCGGCGGGCGTCTACTTCGGCAACCGCAACGGCGAGGTGTACGGCTCCCCCGACGGCGGCGAGCACTGGTCGCTGCTCACCTCCCACCTGCCGGACGTGCTGTGCGTGCGGGCGACGGCGCTCTGACCGGCCCGGGAACGGGGAAGACCCCCTCCGAAGACCAGCAACCACCGACCGGAGGGGGAACCACCGTGGCGCAGCCGCACGGCGACGGGACGCGGCAGGACGGCGACGGAACGGACCGGCCCCCGCCGCGGGGGCTGATCCTCGACTTCGCGGGCGTCCTCACCCGGGGCACCGGGACCTCCCACCGGGCCTGGTGCGAGCGGGAGGGCCTCGCCCCGGACGCCTGGTGGCGGACCCTGACCGGGGACCCGGCGGTGCGGGCGCTGTACGCGGACCTGGAGGTCGGGCGGATCGGGCAGGCCGAGTGGAACCGGCGGGTCGCCCCCGCCCTCGGCCTCGCCGACCACGTGGACCTGATGGGCCGGGCCTGGTCCACCGTCCGCCCGGCGGTCCGGATGATCGCCCTGGCGCGGGCGGCACGGGCGGCCGGGCACACCGTCGCGCTGCTGTCGAACAGCTTCGGCACCGACCCGTACGACCCGTACGCGGCGCTCGGCCTCTGGGAGCTGTTCGACGTCGCGGTGATCTCCGAGCGGGTGGGCCTCGCCAAGCCGGACCCGGCGATCTACCGGCTGGTGCTGGAGGCGATGGGGCTGCCGGGCCGGGCGTGCGTGTTCGTCGACGACCAGCCGGCCAACCTGCCGCCGGCCCGGGCGCTGGGCGTCGAGACGGTGCTGGCGGACGGGGAGGACGCGACGGTGGAGCGGGTGGCGGCGCTGCTGGGCCTGCCGCCGGTGCCGGCCGGGTGACCGCGGGGCGGCGGAGCGGGTGACAGCGGGCGGCGGGGCGGCGGGGCTCAGGAGTCGGCGGCGCGCAGGCGGTCGCTGACGGTGCCGAGGCTGTCGGCGAGGGCGGCCAGCTGGGTCGGGGTGAGCACGTCGATCAGCGCCTCGCGGACGGCGGCGACGTGCCCCGGGGCGGCGGCGCGCAGCGTCGCCCAGCCCTGGTCGGTGATCTCGGCGAAGACGCCGCGCACGTCGCTGGGGCAGGAGCGGCGGGCCACCAGGCCCGCCTTCTCCAGCTGGGTGACCTGGTAGGTGAGGCCGCTCTTGGAGGTGATCAGGCGGTCGGCCAGGTCGGTCATCCGCAGCGAGCCGCCGGGGGCGGCGGAGAGCTGGACCAGGATCTCGTACTGGGTGTGGGAGAGCCCCGCGTCCTCCTTGAGCTGGCGCTCCAGGCGGCGGGCGACCAGGTTGGCGGCCGCGACGAACCCGCGCCAGGCGGCCATCTCGGTCTCGTCGAGCCAGCGGGGATCGTCCATGCCCCGCAGTCTACTCCGGTTGTTCAAATTTGAACTCAGGTGTACCTTCGGAGGCACGAGGTTCAAATTTGAACTACAGGCCGGCTACAGGAGGACGGACCCATGAGCACCCCCACCACCGAGCGCATGCCCGCCCTCTACCTCTCGCACGGCGCGCCCCCGCTCGCCGACGACCCGGTCTGGCCCGGCCAGCTCGCCGCCTGGTCCGCCGACCTGCCCCGTCCCAAGGCGATCCTGATGGTCTCCGCACACTGGGAGGAGGCCCCGCTGGCGATCGGCGCGGTCCGCACCCTCCCGCTGGTGTACGACTTCTGGGGCTTCCCCGAGCACTACTACCAGGTGCGGTACGCCGCCCCCGGCGCGCCCGAACTCGCCGCCTCCGTCCGCAAGTTGCTCAGCGCCCCCGGCACCCCCGTGCAGGACGTGCCGGACCGCGGCCTCGACCACGGCGCGTACGTCCCGCTGGTCGAGATGTACCCCGACGCGGACATCCCGGTCCTGCAGGTCTCGCTGCCCACCCTGGACCCGCGCAAGCTGATGGAGATCGGCCGCAAGCTCGCCCCGCTGCGCGACGAGGGCGTCCTGATCGTCGGCTCCGGCTTCTTCACCCACAACCTGCGCGCCCTCTCCCCCGACGGCCGGATCACCTCCGTGATGGCCGAGTTCGACGACTGGGGCCGCCGCGCCCTGGAGGCCCGCGACCTCGACGCCCTGCTCGACTTCGAGCACAAGGCCCCGGCCGGCCGCCTCGCCCACCCGCGCACCGAGCACTTCGCCCCGCTCTTCGTCACCCTCGGCGCCGGCGAGGCCGACCTCGGCGAGCAGCGCAGCGTCATCGACGGCTTCTGGATGGGCCTGGCCAAGCGCTCCGTCCAGTTCGGCTGAGCCGCGCCGGCCCGCCCCGGGCCGGCCGCAACCTCTTCGGCCCGGGCGGCGTCCGGACCTGACAGGGGACGACCGAGGCGAGGCGGGGCGGGAATGGACGAGGAACGGGTGCGCTGGTGGCACCGGACGCGCTACAGCCTGCTGGCGGCCGGGGGCGGCTGGGCCTGCACCGTCGCGGCGCTGTGGGCGCTGTCCGCGTTCCAGGCCGAACTCGGCCGGCACTGCTTCGGCACCCTCCAGATCTCCGGACCCGCGCCCGCGCTCGCCCTCGCCGGCCTGGTGGCGGGCGCCGCCGCCTTCGGCTGGGCGGCCTGGCAGCTCGGCCACGCCCTGTTCCGCCGACCGGAACGGGAGCGGGCCGGACACACCGTGCTGGCCGTCGTGGTGCCGATCGTCCTCGTCGGCCTGCTGGGGCAGGCGACCGTGCTGTACGGGGCCGAGCGGTACCGCAGCCCGCACGCGACCTGGTGCCCCAAGGGCGCGCCGCTGCGGGGTCCCGCCCCCGACGGGGTTCAGTAGGCGCAGGTGAAGCGTTCGCCGTGGTGGGCCGGTTGTTCGAGCTCGTCGACCAGGGCGGCCGCGAAGTCCGGCAGCGAGAGGGTGGACAGGCCGTCCGGGGTCGTCACCAGTTCGTCGGTGCCGGAGCGGTAGGCGCCGGTGCGCTCGCCCGGAACCAGGCTCCGCGGCGGGCTGAGCACCGTCCAGTCGAGATCGCGCACCGTGCGCAGGTAGTCCAGGGCCCGGCCGTGCGCCCGCATCAGCTCGAACTGCCGGGGCGTCACCGCCGGGTCGTCCCACAGCGGCGCGCCCGAAGCGGTGGCCAGGCTGCCGGCGCTGCCGACCACCAGCAGGCGCGGTGCCGCGTCCGCGAGCCCCCGCAGCCCCGCGACCAGCGCGTGCGCGGCGGGCTCCACCAGCCGCCCCCGGCCCGGGCCGTCCCCGCCGCCGACCGCGCTCACCACGGCCTGCCGGCCCGCCGCGACCCGCGCCACGTCCGCCGGGTCCAGCACGTCCCCGCGCTCCACGCTGATCGCCAGCCCCTGGTACTGCTCCGGCCGCCGCACCACCGCCGTCACCCGGTGCCCCCGGGCCAGCGCCTCGGTCACCACGCACCGACCGATCGCGCCGTTCGCCCCGATGACCGCGATCCGCATGCCCGACCAGCCTCGCTCTCCGTGCCCGCGCGCCCGACGTTTCATCAGACCACGCGAACGCCCCCGGGGCCGGGAGGCCGCCGCGCGGTGCCGACGGGCACCGCGACGGCGCCGCGCGGCGGCGTGCGCGGCGGTGGCGTCCGGGGTTCCGGCCGCGCCGGTCCGGGCCCCGCCGGGCCGGAGCGGACGCGTCGGCCCCCGGACGTCACTTCGTCCAGGCCGCCTGGAACTTGAGCAGGTCGACCAGGTCGGTGTAGCCGACCTGGGCCGGGGCGTTGTC
The DNA here is from genome assembly GCF_039529925.1 of Kitasatospora saccharophila. Taxonomy (NCBI): domain Bacteria; kingdom Bacillati; phylum Actinomycetota; class Actinomycetes; order Kitasatosporales; family Streptomycetaceae; genus Kitasatospora; species Kitasatospora saccharophila. The sequence continues at coordinate 132,935 of NZ_BAAANS010000005.1, forward strand.
GGTGCCGGAGAGCCCGATGATGCTGCAGCCCTTGGCCTCCATGCCCTTCTTGACGCCCTGGAACTTCGGGCCGGGGCACTTGGCCACCGTGATCGAGGCGGGCGGGTCCATGAAGACGCCGTTGTGGCCCGCGGTGTCGACCACCACGAACTTCGAGCTCGGCGCGGTGAAGGAGAGGCTGGCGTCGCCGAGGTTCTTGATCGTGTAGCTGACGTAGACCAGGGTGTGGCCCTCGGCGTTCGCGGTGGGGGCCTTGGCCTCCTGGAGGTCCTTGATCGAGCCGATCTCGACCCCGGTGACGGTGATCTGGAGCTTGGTGGTGACGTTCGCCTGCTTGTCGGCGAAGTCGACCGTGGCCGGCTGGCCGATCTTCACCGACTGGGCGGCCGGCTTCAGCCTGCCGCCGCCCGCGGCATCGCCGCCCCCGGTGCCGCCCCCCGTGCTCCCGCCGGTGCCGCCCCCCGCCGACGAGGTCGTCCCGCCGGTGCTCCCGCCGGTCACCTTGCCCGTCGGGGTGGCGCCGGTCGCCTTGCCCGTCGGGGTGCCGCCCGCGGCCGGGGCGGAGGCCGTCGAGGTACCGGCGCCCGCCGCCTCGTCGCCGGTCCCGTCGCTGCCGTCCGGCTCGCAGGCCGTCAACGAGAGCGCGGCGGCCGCGGCGACGGCGGCGACGGTCAATTTCATGGTCTTCGTACGCATGGTGCGCCAGTTCTTGGGCGCTCTCCGCGGAACCGTTACCGGCCTGCCCGTGCGGTGGCGCCCGATCCAAAAGTGACTCGGAGACATGGGCACAGCGGGCAAGAAGCCGTCCCCCCCGATCTGGCTCGTTGTCACGGACCATACCAGTCGGCCGAATTGCCGAACCAACCCTCCGGAATTCCGGGCGGACCGGGGCGCGGAAGACATGGAACGCATACGACATAGAGGGTGATAATCGGACGGAGAACCATTTTGGCGGCATCGGATATCCGCTGCGGAGAAGGCGGCCCCGGAACTTCCGTTGTTCGCGTCAGAACAACCGGGCGGGGCAATCCGGACGGGCCGGGCCGGCGGGCTCCGGTGGCAGCCCCCGGCATTGGTGGGGCGCACGTCGCCCTGGGCCGTGCGCCCGTCGAACGTCCGTCCCGTGCGGGCGAGTTGGACCACCGATCCGCCTCCCCCGCCGTTCGCACGTCGGCCCGCCGCCGCGCGGGCACACCTCGGGCCGGGCTACGACGGGTTGCGGAGCGCGGGGCGGATCCGAACACGCGCGGGCGCACACGTGAAATCCACAAACGGTGGCGGTGATTCCGTGCGCCCCTGGTGGGCGGGGCGGCGCCGAACCGACGATGGCTCGCGCCTCTGACGGTCCGTCACCGAACGGTGCGTCACGGGCCGCCGCTCCCGCCCCGCACCCCGCGCGGGCACCTCCGGAAGGACGTCCATGCCGCACCGTTCCACCATCCTGCTGCGCCTGCTGCTGCCCGCGGCCCTCGCCGCCGGCGCCCTCGTCCCGCTCTCGGCGGGAGTGGCCGCCGCCGCGACGCCGATCTGCCTGAGCGGCACCCTCCAGTTCGACTACCAGTCCGCCGAGGCGGGCACCGGGAAGCCGACCCTGACCCGGGCCGCCCGCAACGCCTCGGTCGAGCTCTGGGGCCGGGAGAAGTCCACCGACACCGACCACAAGCTGAACCCCGACACCCAGCTGACCGGCGCCGCCGACGGCTCGTTCAACCTCTGCTACACCCCGGTCGCCACCACCTCGATGGACCACCTGTACGTCCACTTCGCCACCCGCGACAACCAGGTGTGGAAGGTCGCCGACGCCGGCGGCACGGTCTACACCTACGACACGCCGACCCAGACGAACATATCGACGAGCCTCGCCCTCGGCGTCGTCAAACCGACCGGCGCGGCCCGCGCCTGGCACGCCTTCGACACCGTCAACCTGCTCTGGTCGCGCCGGGCCAACTCCACCACCCCGTGCTGGACCACCGCCGAGGCGAACGCCGCCACCTGCACCACCCTGACCGTCCGCTGGTACCCCGGCTCCACCGACGGCCCCTGGTACGACCTGTCGAACACCGTGCACCTCGCCGACGCCGACCCGGACTCCGAGCACACCGTGCTGCACGAGTCGGGCCACTTCTTCCAGAACCGGCTGTACAACGGCACCTTCCCGACCGTCACCAACTGCAACCCGCACTACGTCCCGACGGCGTCCTCCGCGACCTGCGCCTGGACCGAGGGCTTCGCCGACTCGGTGGCGGCCTACCTGCTGGGCGACCAGCGCTACGTCTGGCCGGACGGCTCCTCCTACCCGTTCACCGCCGCGGCGGGCTGGCAGACCGGCGACCAGGTCCAGGGCAACGTGGACGGGGCGCTGCTCCAGCTGTGGAACCAGGTCGACGGCAGCTGGGACCGCACCGTCGCCACCCTGGCCTCGCACACGCCCGCCACCTTCGCCGACTGGTTCAAGAACGTCCGCCCGACGGCCGCGCCCCCGCTGTCCACCACCGGCGCCGCGCTGACCGCGCTCGACACCCACGCCATCAACTACGGCCCCACCGTGGTCAACGACGGCGCCTACCACGCGCTCAGCAACGGCGGCGGCGTCGCCCTCCAGCGCGGCGGCACCTGCAGCGGCAGCATCCCCTCGGTGGCCGAGTTCGCCGCCCTGGACACCACCCGGGCCTCGCAGCGCTGGAAGTTCGCCACCAACACCGACGGCACCGTCCGCGTCTACGACAGCTGCCCGATCCCGCTCTACCTGACCGCGCCCACCACCGCGGGCGGCCAGATCTCCCTCACCGCCGTCAACCTCGGCGCCGCCAACCAGAAGTGGCAGGTCACCCAGAACGCCGTCGGCACCTACACCCTGACCAACCCGGCCACGGGCTTCGTCCTCGACGGCAACGCCACCGCCGGCCAGGCCGTCACCGCCAACACCGCCGCCGCCGGCAGCGCCGGCCAGAAGTGGGCCTCGGTCTTCTCCATCTCCTGACCCGGCCGCCTGCCCCCGCTCCCGGCCCGTCCCCGCTCCCGGCCTGCCGGGGACGGGGGCGGGCCCCGCAGGCGGTCCTGACGGACCGTCGACCGGAGCGGGCCGCGCGGTGCGGCGGGGCGAACAGTGGCGCCGCTTTGCCCTAGATTGCCCGGTTATGGGAGACAGTGGCGTGATCGGTCGACGGGTGCTGCTCAAGGGGGCCGCTGCGGCCGGTCTCGTGGTGGCGGCGGGCACCGGGGCGGCGTCGGCGACGACGGCAGCGGGGCGGGCCGCCTTCCCGCAGCCCGCGACGGTCCGGCGGCGGCCGACGCCGGAGCGGGTGCCCTCGGTGCTGGAGCAGGTGCTGGACGTCCGGTACGCGGAGGTCCGGGTGCCCGGGTACGGGCCGGTCACCGTACGGGCCTACAACGGGGGCTTCCCGGGGCCGACGCTGCGGGTGCGGGCCGGGGACACCCTGCTGCTCACCCACGTCAACGGGCTGCCGCCGAACCCGGCGGGCGGGATGCGCGGCGCCCGGATGCCGCACCGGCCCAACAGCTTCAACCTGCACGCGCACGGGCTGCACGTCTCCCCGTCCGGCCTCGCCGACAACGTGCTGCGCGAGTTCGCGCCGCGCGCCGCGTCCGGCGACCCGGAGCCGCGCTACCGCACGGTGCTGCGGATCCCGGCCGACCACCCGGCCGGGACGTACTGGTACCACCCGCACCTGCACGGCTCCACCGCCGAACAGCTGGCCGGGGGCATGGCGGGGGTGCTCGTGGTGGAGGGGGACGTGGACGAGGTGCCTCAGGTGCGGGCCGCCGCGGACGTGGTGGTGTGCGTCAACGAGCTCAAGCTGCGCGGCGGCCGGGTGCCGCCGTTCACCTCCGGAGCCTGGACGGCCGGGGTGCCGTCGGTGTTCACCGTCAACGGCGCGGTCAACCCGGTGCTGGCGCTGCGGCCGGGCGAGGTGCAGCGCTGGCGGCTGGTCGGGGCCACCGCGTTCACCGCACTGGACCTGCGACTGACCGGCCCCGACGGCGAGTTGACGATGCACCGGATCGCCCAGGACGGGGTGACGCTGCCCGCCCCGGTACCCGCGCGGACGGTGTCGCTGGTGATGGGCAACCGGGTGGACCTGCTGGTCCGGGGCGGGGCCCCCGGGCGGTACGAGCTGCGGGCGGCGCGGGTCGCGGAACCGCTGCTGACCGTCGAGGTGGCGGGCGACCCGGTCGACCCGCCGATGGCCCTGCCGACCGCGCTGCCGGCGGGCCGCCCGTTCCTCGACGAGCGCGACGTCACCGGCCCCGACCGGGAAGTGCTCTTCCACGTCGACCCGGGCGTCTTCCCGCAACCCTTCCCGGACGCCTTCCGGGTGCTGGGCAGCGGCGCGACCCCGCCCGCCGACCCCGGCGGCGACCCGCACCGCGACCCGGCGTACGGGCTGTACGACCCCGACCACGTCAACCACGTGCTCCCGCTGGGCCGGACCGAACGCTGGACGGTCCGCACCGGCGAGACCGCCCCCGGCTTCAACCACCCCTTCCACCTGCACACCAACCCGTTCCTGGTGACCCACCGCAACGGCGTCCGGCTGGACCCGCCGGTCTGGCACGACACCGTCGGCCTGGCCGGCGGCACCCCCGGCGAGTCGGTGACCTTCCTGGTCCGCTACGAGGACTTCACCGGCCGCACCATCGCGCACTGCCACCAACTGCACCACGAGGACCTCGGCATGATGCAGACGGTGGAGTACGTGGCGCAGCCCGGCGCGTCCGGGCCCGGTCGCGCCGGAGGAAGCGCTGCCCGGTGACGGGGGCCGGGACCTCCCGGACCTCCGACCGCTGGACGGACCCGCTGAAGTCACTCCCCGGGGGCGGGGGTCGCGGCGGCGGCGGCCGCGATCGCCTTGAAGCCGCTCGCGAGGTTCCCGTACCCGTCGGTGACCTCGTGCAGGGAGGCGGTGAAGAGCCGTGCCCGCTCCTCGTCGGTGTGCTGCGGCCCGTCTGCGGGCGGGACCATCGCGTCCTGGCACTCCTGGGCCCCCTTCCTCATCCGGGCCAGCGCGTCGGACCAGGCGGTCCGCAACTCCGGGTCGGGGACGGAGAAGTAGCGCTGCGCCTCGACGACCCGGTCGCCCACGGCACCGCACAGCCGGTGGAACGCCTGCTCGTCCACCGAGACCTTGCCGTTGGCCTTCGGCGTCTCGGTGCCGGCCTTCGTGATCTCGGCGGCCAGCGCCATCGTCGCGGTGTCGATCTCCCGGACGGCCGAAGTCCCGCCGCCGGTCATCCAGGCGTACAGCTGCGTCCGACGGAGCTCGGCCGCCTGGTCGGGCGGGAGCTGGTCCTGGCCCCGCGCGGTGGGCCAGGGCACGGCCGTGAGGTCGCCGGGCAGGGTCGGCGTGTACCAGGCGGTACCGGCGGTCAGTGCCGCGAGGGGGGAGGCGAGGACGAGGACGGTGCCCGCCGCCGCGAGGCGACGGCGCCGCCGGACCGGGCCGACTGGGCCAGGGGGCGCGTCGGTGCCGACGGGCTCCGCCGGGCGCCGGCGCAGGCGGCGGACCGCCCGGGCGGTGCCCGCGCCCACCACCGCCGCGCAGGCGGCCCCCAGGACGGCGTCGACGAGCGTCACCATGACGACCGCTCGGGAATTGTCGAAACCGGCCTGGAGGTGTGAGCGCCGGCAGCGGTCGACGACGGTGTTGAACGGGCCGAGGCAGCCGTCGGCGGAGTAGAGCGCGAAGGCACCCGCGTAGCCGAGCAGTTGGACCACCGGGACCGCGACCAGGGCCCGCGGTAGCCAGTGCCGCCGGGAGAAGGCCGCCACCAGCCCGGCCGTCAGGAGACAGGCCGCCAGCACGGTCACGACCGACCACCACAGGTGCACCGCGAGGTACGCCGCGGTCCGCTCCTGGAGACCGGCCGGCCGCTGCGGGTACAGCACGTACGCCATCAGGGCGAGCCCCGCCCAGGAGAGCAGCCCGCCCGCCAGGCCCGCGCCGAGCGTCCGCCGCAGGCGGAAACCCGGCCGCTGGAGGAGGACCAGCACGAGCGGCACGAGCCACGCCAGCAGCGCGGCGACGCCGAACAGGGCGTCACCGAACAGCGGCGTGAGCAGCGGCATGCCGAAGGACAACGCCGACAGGTCGAAACGGTAGTCCTGCCACAGGCCCGGGCCCCTGCGGTCGTAGAGCGCGGAGATCGCACCGCCCGGATCGCCGGCCCCGAGCGCGATCCGGCTGCCTCCCAGTTGCCACCATTGCAGTCCCGCGGCCAGCAGCAACCCGGTGACCAGCGCGCAGAGCGCCGCCGCGGTCCACCGTCGGCGCCGCCCGGGGAGGCCCACGGCCAGGCGGAGGCACTGGGAGAACCACACGACGGGCACCGCGCCGATGAAGAGCAGGGCGACCAGGTACTCCGGTTGCGGCGGCACCCAGGCCAGGCGGCTCCGGCCTTCGGTGGTGACGGCGCCCAGCAGCAGCCCGCAGCCGAGCCAGAGACCCGCCCGGGCACCGGATCCGGCGCGGCCTCGGGCGGTCAGCGCGGCGCGGACGATCGGCAGGCCCAGGCTCAGGCAGAGCACCGGCGTCACGAGGACGACCGTGGTCCAGAGCGAGTACTCCCACGTCTTCGACAGGGGCAGCGGCAGCGATGCGGCCGAGTCGTAGAGCAACCAGGTCGCCACACCGGCCAGGAACATCTCCAGCGAGCCGACGCCGGGCACCCGGTCGGCGTCGGCCAGCGTCCGCCTGCGCTCCGCCCACCCGGGGTGGGTGCGCAGCGCCGCGAGGAACCGGTGCAGCGGTGGCCGCACGGTTCTCGGCGGTTCGGCCGCGTCCCAGGTGTCGGGGTGTGCGCCACAGGCGACGGCCCGGAGGTCCGCCTGGAGTTCGCGGCGCCGCAGCAGGTCCGCCCGGGCGAGGTGGACCAGTCCGGCCAGGAGCAGCCCGACGACGACGTCCGCCACGGTGCCGCGCGAGAACACGCGCCACCGCAGGGAGTCCGCCCCGGAGAGGGCGTCGGCGAGGAGCAGCCCGTCGAGGGCGAGCGAGGGGAGCAGGGCGAGGAGCACGTACACCCGCCACAACGCCGTGGTGGCGTACGCGTAGTCCACGTCGCGGTGGTGGATGTGCGCGAGCTCGTGCAGGACGACGGCGCGGAAGCGCTCGGGGTCGGTGCCGCGTCGCACGAGCAGGCCGCCGTGGAGGAGAACGGTGTACCTTCCGGTGCGTCCGTGGACGGCGGCGCCCGAGGTCAACCGGGCCGCGTCGACGTGGAAACGCGGGCGGGAGCGGATTCCGCTCCGGGCGCACAGGTCGGCCAGTTCGGCCGTCAGCGTCCCGTCGGGGTCGACGGCCTCGACCGGCACCGGGCGCCGGCGGCGGTCGCGCAGCGCCGGCAGCCACCAGTACACCAGGGCCGCGACGGCCAACAGCACCAGGGCCGCGATCGCGCCCTGGTACGACACCGGTCGGGTGGCGGCGCACTTGTCGAGGGCCGCCGCCTGGTGTGCGATCACCTGGACCTTCTCCAGGTCGCTGCCGACCGGATCGAATCCGGCGGCGTAGAGGCAGTCCCATCCGGGTGGCACGGTGTGGCGGCGGAACACCCAGGTCTCGACCAGCACGGCCGCCGCGCCGAGGGCCTGGGTGCTCGACACCGTGACCAGGACGATGAGGAGCACGAACCGGGGGCCCGTACCGGTCGCGCTCCGAAGCCCGGCGGCAGTCACGCGTCGGATTCTGGTGTTCCGGAGAGCTCGTGGCCCGTCGCGTTCCCGGTCGCGATCCGCGCCACGACGTCGTTGGCCAGCGCTTCGGCCTCCTGTGGTGCGATGCCCCGCTCGGCGGCCCGCTCCAGGACGAGCGTTCGGACCAGTGCCAGCTGTTCCGGCGTCAACTCCACTACTGAGACGGGTGGTTCGGCCTGGCGGCGCAGCAGCTTGCGGATCCCCGAACGGCACCGGCGCAACGCGCTCTCCGCGATCGTCTCGGCCGTCTGCTTGAGCACCTGGTCGAGGGCGAGCCAGACGACGGGCGTGACCAGCGCCGCCACCTCCGCGAAACCGAACCCGAGCGGCTCCCTGCGCGGCCCCCGGCCGCGCAGGACGCGGACGACCTCGGCATCGTCCAGGGTCCGCAGGCCGTCGACCAGCGGCAACTCGTGCGGCGCGTGTTCCGCCACCACCTCGCGTACCAGATCCCGCACCAACAACATCGGCAATCCCCCTTGGGGAAAGGGTAGTTGAACGTCAGGGCGGCTGGAAGACGGCGAAGGCCGCCGGGTGGGGACCGCGGTCGGTGGTCGCGCGGCAGCAGGTGGCGGAGGAGCCCGGGGCGGCGCGGTGACGTGCCGGACCCGGCGGGTGTTCGCGGTGGCGGGGCGGAAATCCACTGGCCCCGGGGCGGGACGGCGGGGAGACTGCCGGGATGATGCTGCACGAGGACGAAGTTCCGGGCGATGAGGCGCTCGTGCGGGCGTTGGTGGCGGAGCAGTGTCCGCAGTGGGGTGGGCTGCCGGTGGTGGCGGCGGGGGCGGGGACGGACAACACCATGTACCGGGTGGGCGGCGGGCTGCTGGTGCGACTGCCGCGGACGGCGGACGCGGCGCGGGCCGCGCGCAAGGAGCGGGAGTGGCTGCCCAGGTTGGCGCCGTCGCTGTCGTGGCCGGTGCCCGAGCCGCTGTACGCGGGGGTCCCGGGGGCCGGGTTCCCACTGGTGTGGTCGGTGTACCGGTGGCTGGAGGGGGCCGAGGCGGGGCCGGACAGCGTGCGGGACTGGGCCGGGTTCGGGGCCGATCTGGCGCAGTTCGTACGGGAGTTGCACGGGGCGGATCTGCGAGGGGCCCGGCGGACGGGCGAGTTGAGCTGGTACCGCGGGGGCGGGTTGCGGGCGGTCGAGGAGTCGATCGCCGGCCGCTTCGGCGAGTGCCGGGCCTTGCTGGGCGGGGAGTTGGACCTCGACGCGCTGGAGGGACTGTGGCGGGACGGGCTCGCGCTGCCCGAACCGTCGGGACCGCACGGGTGGCTGCACGGGGACCTCAAGCCGAGCAACCTGCTGGTGCGGGACGGCCGGTTGAGCGCCGTCATCGACTTCGGCTGCCTGTCCGTCGGCCACCCCGACGCCGAGCACGCCCCCGTCTGGGACCTGCCGCCCGAGGCCCGGCGGGCGTACCGGGAGGCACTCGCCCCGGACGAAGCCACCTGGACCCGCGCCCGGGCCTGGGCGATCGCGGTCGCGGTCAGCGGGATCCCGTACTACTGGCGCACCCTCCCGGCGTTCGCCGCCGAGTGCCTGGCCCGGCTGCGGGCGGTGCTCGACGAGGTGGCGGGCCCGGAGGCGGACGCGGCGGCCGCCGCCTGGCCGTGGCCACCGCGCGCGTGAGCGCCCACCCCCGGGGCGGGGGCCGGTCCTCGCCGGGGGTGGTCTGCCGCCCGGCTCCGGGGTCAGTCCTTGTGGTCGGCGGCCTGCCGCCGGGTCGCGGCGCGGCTGAACTCGCCGGAGCCGACGCGGGCGGCGAGGGTGTCGTCCGGGCCGGAGAGGAGGGAGCCGTAGCCGGTGGCGGCCCACAGGCTGCGTTCGGCCGGGACCTCGAAGTAGGGGACGGTGCGGCCGTGGTCGCGGACCGCGAGGACCTGCGGGGAGCGGCGGGCCTTGAGGGCCTGGCCGCAGTCGGTGCAGACGGCGACGTCGACGCGGTCGCGGCGGCCGAGCGGGCGCCAGGTGGTGCGGCGGGCGGCGGTGCCGTGCCGGGGGTCGAAGAAGCAGAGCGGGAGCCGGGGTTCGGCAGCGAGCGCGGCGCGGCCTTCGGCGGCGAGGGCGAGCACGCCGGCCAGGTCGGGGAGGCCGTCGGCGCGGTCGAGGACCCGGCCGGCCGCGTCGTAGGCGTCCAGGGCGCGGCTGAGGCCGGGGGTGGTGGCGCCGTCGGCGCCGTCCAGGGCGGTGCCGAGGGCGAGCACCTCGTCGGCGGCCTGGCGGCGCAGTCCGGCCTCGTCGGCGGCCCGGTCGGCGGCGAACACCGCGTCGGGGAAGGTGAAGGCGGTGTGGCGGGGCTTGCGGCGGCTGCGGACCAGCAGGGCGGAGCCGATGACCAGGGCGAGCACCAGGACGGCGACGATCGCGAACGGGCCGGTGGCGGAGGACGAGGCGGACGGGGAGTCGGCGTGGTCCTCGGTCTGGGCGCGGGCCGCGTGCTCCCGGTCGACGCGGTCGGCCTCGGCCTTGTACACCTCGGTGCCCTTGCCGGTGCCGATCAGTTCGATCGCCCGGCCGATCTTGGCGGCCAGGCCGGCGTCCTTGAGCTCCTTGATCAGGGCGACGGCGTTGGCCGCGTCGCGGGCCTGGTGGGCGTTGTCGGCCGGCCACTCGTAGCCGTTGAGCCAGCTCCCGTAGTCGTCGCTGGTGATCATGATCAGCGGGGACTGGCCGAGGCGTTCCTGCACGACGGCGGCCATCGCCTTGGCCCGGCCGTCGAAGGCGTCGCCCTTCTGCAGCGGCACCAGCACCACCTTGACGGGCAGTCCGGTCGCGGCGATCTGCTCGGCGAGCTGCTGCTGCTGGGCGGGGGTGACGGCGGCGGCGAAGGCCGGATCGACGTACACCGGGGAGGTCTTGAGCGCCTCGGCGATGCTCGCGCCGGTCGCCTTGGTGGCGGGGGTGGCGTCGGCGGCGCGGGCCGGGGTGACGCTGCCGGTGCCGAGCAGGACGGCGCAGGCCAGCAGCAGCACGGCCAGCAGGCCGGACAGCGGACGGCGGCCGGGTGCGGTGAGCACGCCGGGTGCGGTGGCGGTGGGGCGGTCACTGGACACTGGCGGACTCCCTGGCCCTGGGGACGGGTGCGTCGAGGCCATCGGATGCGGCCGGAAGGATCTGCCCGGCGTCCGGCCGGGCGTCGGGTGCACGGCGGGCGGGCGCACGGCCGGCGGGCGCACGGCCGGGCCGGTCACTGGACACTGGCGGACTCCCGGGCCCACTGGACCAGCGCGTCCACGCCTTCGAGCGCGGCCGGGAGGACCTCCCCCTCCTCGTTCCAGGCGACGGTGCCGCGGCCGCCCTCGTCGGGCAGGCGCAGCAGCCGCTTGTCGGTCTCCGCGCGGCGGGCGGGCAGGTCGGCGGCGCCGTACCGGTTGACGCCGCTGAGCTGCAGGAGGTCCCGGCACTCGGCGCACAGCTGGGCGGAGGTCGGGCCGAGGTCCACGGTGGTGAACCAGGACGGGACCTTGCCGCCGTCGGCGATGCCGTGCAGCGGGCTGAGGCGGCACAGCCGCGGGCCCCGCCGGTCCTCCAGGGTGTCGGCCCCGGCCCGGGCCAGGGCGACGGCGGCGGCCAGGTCGGACGGGGTGGCGTCGCTGCCGCCGTCCTCGCCGAGCAGGAGTTGGGCGGCGTCCAGGCAGTCCCAGGCGCGGGCCCGGCGGGGGTCGTCCTGGTCGACGGCGGCCAGCCGGACGGCGAGGGCGCGGGCGTCCTCGGTGGCCCAGGAGCGCAGTTGGCGGGCCGAGGGGTGGGTGGCGGTGTGCCGGGGGCCGGTGCTGGTGGGCCGGGCGGGGGCGGGCGCGGCGGACCGGGCGCGGCGGGAGCGGAGCACGGCGCGGGCGGTGGCGACGGCGGCCCAGGCGAGCAGCAGCAGGACGGCGAGCAGCAGGACGCCGAGGGTGATGCCGCCGCCGAAGTCGTTGCTGAACAGCGGCGGGAGCTTGTTGCTGCGCAGCTCGGGCAGTGTCTCGCGGTCGCCGGTGTAGCCCTCGTCGCCGGTGGGTCGGGCGGCGGCGACCTCGTCCAGGACGGTGTTCAGCCGCTCGGAGATCTTGAGGTCGTCGTAGGAGCCGTCGCGGTCGGGGTAGCGGAGGTCGGCCTTCCGGAACTGGCTGGACAGGTCGGTCTCGGCGGCGGCGTACTCCTCCACCTGCAGGTAGCCGCCGACCGGGTCGACCTGCACGTAGACGCCGTCCCGGCCGGTCTGCCGGTGCACCTGGGCGAGCAGGGCGGAGCTGTCGCCGGCGCTCTCGTCGTCGCCGTCGGAGGAAGTGAACAGCAGGAACACCGGTGTCTTGGTGGCGAGTTGGCCCATCCGCTGACGGACGGCGGCGAGCTGTTCGGGGGTCAGCGGGTTGGGGGCGGAAGCGTCCTGGTAGATGCCACCGTCGGCGGTGAGCGCGGCGGCGGCCTCGGTGGTGCGGGCCTCCAGGTCGGCCCGGGTGACGGTGAGGTCGGGGTCGTCGATGGTCTGCGGGAAGACGCTGGGCGCGGCGAGCACCACGCCGAACACGGAGGCCACCGTGACCAGCAGGGTGGCCACCAGCACGCTCCGGCGCAGCGGCGCGGGGGCGAGCGCGGCGGGCTGCGGGCGCCCGCCGCCCTTCGTCCCGGCCTTCGTCCCGCCCTTCTTGAGCTGGGCCTTCGCGGTGGCCTTGGTCAGGGCGACGGGCGGCTTCTTGCCCAGGTCGACGGCCGGACGGCGGACGGCTCCGGTGCTGCGGGCGGGCGGGCCGGGGCGCAGCGGGCGGCGGCGGGCGAACCACAGGCCGAGGGAGAGCAGCAGGCCCGGGATGACCACCACGGCCAGGCCCAGCAGCAGGTTCTGGTTCTGCCGGTCGGTGGAGGAGATGTACGCCCGGGGCGGGTCGTCGTCGTGGTGCTGCTCCAACTCCCGGGCCTCGGCGGCGACCTGGTCCTTGCCCTGGGTGACCTTCTCGGTGAAGGCGGTGAACCGGGCGAGCGGCCCGGCGTCGTAGGAGACGGTGCGGTTGGCGATCCGGGCGGCGTCCTCGGCCGGGAGGTCGACGCCGAACGCCGAGACGGTGACGCCGCCGTACTTCTCGACCAGCACGTACAGGCCGTCGGTGCCGAGCCGGTCGTGCACCTGGGCGAGCAGCGTCCGGTCCGAGTCGGGCAGCACCAGCACGTAGGTGGGCACGCCGGTGCGCTCGGCGGCCTCGGCGTACGCGGGGGCCAGCGAACGCGGCACCTGGCGCGGCAGGTCGGCGGAGATGTAGACCGGGCTCTTGCGCAGCTCGGCGGCCAGCCGCTCGGCCTGCGACGCCTCGGCGGGCAGCAGCCCGGCGGCGGGGGCCGTGGCGGAGGCGGACGCGGCGGGGGCCGAAGCCGTGGCGGAGGCGGACGCGGCGGGTGACGGGCCGGCCGCCGCGGACGCGGCGGCGGGGCCGAGCAGCACCAGCGCGGCGAGCGCGGCGGCGGCCACCGGGGCTCCCGGGGTCATTCGCGCCGCCGGCCGTCGCCGGTCCCGTATCCGCTTCTGTGCCCGCATCGGTGCCTCCCGGGTGGTTCGGCCGGTCACTTTACCCGCGCTTGATGTGGACGAGAACCGGCTGTCGACGGTTCCGGATGGTTGGATCGGGGCGGCGGCGCTGCCACGGGCACCGCCGGACGGAGGGACGAGGGCGATGAGCGGCGCGGCACGGACGGGGTCACCGGCGGACGGCGGGGACGCGGGCGGGAACGTCGGCGGGGACGGGCGGCACGCGGCGGACGGGCACGACCTGATCCGGGTGCACGGGGCCCGGGTGAACAACCTGAAGGACGTCAGCGTCGAACTGCCCAAGCGCCGGCTGACGGTGTTCACCGGGGTGTCCGGGTCGGGCAAGAGCTCGCTGGTGTTCGGGACGGTCGCCGCCGAGTCGCAGCGGCTGATCAACGAGACGTACAGCGCCTTCGTGCAGGGCTTCATGCCTTCGCTGAGCCGCCCCGAGGTGGACGTGCTGGAGGGCCTGACCACGGCGATCGTCGTCGACCAGCAGCGGATGGGCGCCGATCCGCGCTCGACGGTGGGCACCGCGACGGACGCCAACGCGATGCTGCGGATCCTGTTCAGCCGGCTCGGCGACCCGTACGTGGGCCCGCCGCCCGCGTTCTCCTTCAACGTGCCGACGGTGCACGGCGCGGGGGCGATCACGGTGGAGCGCGGCGAGGGGACGACGACCGAGAAGCGGACCTTCGGGCGGGCCGGCGGGATGTGTCCGCGCTGCGAGGGGCGGGGCAGCGTCTCGGACATCGACCTGGGGCAGCTGTACGACGGCTCGAAGTCGCTGAACGAGGGCGCGCTGACCATTCCCGGCTACAAGCCGGGCGGCTGGAACTACCGGCTGTACACCGAGTCCGGCCTGGTCGACCCGGACAAGGCGATCGACGCGTACGGCGAGCAGGAGCGGCACGACTTCCTGTACCGGGAGCCGGTCCGGATGAAGATCGCCGGCATCAACATGACCTACGAGGGCCTGGTGCTGCGGATCCGCAAGTCGATGCTCGCCAAGGACCGGGCCGCCCTGCAGCCGCACGTCCGCGAGTTCGTGGACCGGGCGGTGGCCTTCGCCACCTGCCCCGAGTGCGACGGCACCCGGCTGAGCGCGGCCGCCCGCGCCTCGAAGATCCGGGGCCTCTCGATCGCCGACGCCTGCGCCCTGCAGATCAGCGATCTCGCCGACTGGGTGCGGGAGTTGGACGAGCCGACGGTGGCCCCGCTGCTGGAGTCGCTGCGCCAACTGCTGGACTCCTTCACCGCGATCGGCCTCGGCTACCTCTCGCTGGACCGCCCCGCCGGGACGCTCTCCGGCGGCGAGGCGCAGCGGGTGAAGATGATCCGGCACCTGGGCTCCTCGCTGACCGACGTCACGTACGTCTTCGACGAGCCGACCACCGGCCTGCACCCGCACGACATCCAGCGGATGAACGCGCTGCTGCGGCAGCTGCGCGACAAGGGCAACACGGTGCTGGTGGTGGAGCACAAGCCGGAGACCATCGAGATCGCCGACCACGTGGTCGACCTCGGCCCCGGGGCCGGGGCGGCGGGCGGCGAGGTGTGCTTCGAGGGCAGCGTGGCCGGGCTGCGGGCCAGCGGCACCGTCACCGGCCGGCACTTCGACGACCGGGCCGCACTCAAGGCCGAAGTACGCACCTCCACAGGGGCGTTGGAGATCCGCGGGGCGGACGCGCACAACCTGCGGAAGGTCGACGTGGACGTGCCGCTGGGCGTGCTGACGGTGGTGACCGGCGTGGCGGGCTCCGGGAAGAGCTCGCTGGTGCACGGTTCGCTGGTGAGCGGCGCGGCGCTGGTGAGCGGCGCGGCAACGGCGGGCGGCGCGGCGTCGGCGGGCGGCGCGGCAACGGCGGGCGGGGGCGTCCCGGAGGGCGTGGTGGCGATCGACCAGAGCCCGATCCGGGGCTCGCGGCGCTCGAACCCGGCGACGTACTCGGGCCTGCTGGAGCCGATCCGCAAGGCGTTCGCGAAGGCCAACGGGGTCAAGCCCGCCCTGTTCAGCGCCAACTCGGAGGGCGCCTGCCCGGAGTGCAACGGCGCGGGCGTGGTCTACACCGACCTGGGCATGATGGCCGGCGTGGCGACGGTCTGCGAGGAGTGCGAGGGCCGGCGCTTCCAGGCCGCGGTGCTGGAGTACCGGCTCGGCGGCCGGAACATCGCCGAGGTGCTGGCGATGTCCGTCGACGCGGCCCGGGAGTTCTTCGCCGCCGGCGAGGCCCGCACCCCCGCCGCGCACGCCGTCCTGCAGCGGCTCGCCGACGTCGGCCTCGGCTACCTGACGCTCGGCCAGCCGCTCACCACGCTCTCCGGCGGCGAGCGCCAGCGCCTCAAGCTGGCCGCCCGGATGGCCGAGAAGGGCGGCGTGTACGTGCTGGACGAGCCGACCGCCGGCCTGCACCTGGCCGATGTCGAGCAACTGCTGGGCCTGCTGGACCGGCTGGTCGACTCCGGCACCTCGGTGATCGTGGTCGAGCACCACCAGGCGGTGATGGCGCACGCCGACTGGATCATCGACCTCGGCCCCGGCGCGGGCCACGACGGCGGCCGGATCGTCTTCGAGGGCACCCCCGCCGCCCTGGTCGCCGACGGCAGCACCCTGACCGGGCAGCACCTGGCGCGGTACGTGGGGGCCGCCCCCTCCGCGCGGAGCTGACGCACCGTCACCGACCGTCGCCGTGAGCTGCGCCCGCGCGGCCGGGCGGCGACGGTCGGCCACCGCGCCGATCCCTTCCGTGACCCCCCATCACTCCCCCGCATCACCTCGGCAAAGTTTTCGTCCCGGGCCGGGAATCCGCACGACAGCACGGCGGTCCCGGCCGAGAATGACAGCCGATCTTCACGGGGTACGGCTTCACTGGGGCACCACGGAGTACGGGGGAGAGCATGACCACCGAAATACCGCTGACCGCACTGGACGACGCACTCTGGGAGGGCCTGGAGACCGCGCACTGGTCCAGCCCGGCGACCATGGTGCCGCGGGTGCTGCACCGCCTGTCACTGGCCGGACCGGACGCCCGGCCCGAGGACTGCGAACTGCTGCACTGCCTCGTCCCCGCGCCCGGGCGACCCGCGCCGTCCGCCGCCCACGCCGCCCTGCCGCTGCTGCTCGCGCTGGCCACCGACCCGGAGATGGGCCGCACCCGCGTCCCGCTGACCGCGCTGCTGGCGCGCCTGCTGCCCGCGGACCCGGCGCTGACCGAACGGCACCGCTCCGGCGCCCTGCCGCTGCTCGCCGACCCGGACCCGGCGGTGCGCCGCGCCGCGCTCCCGCTCGCCCCCGACCCGGCGACCCTGCTCGGCCTGTGGCGTACCGAGACCGACCCGTCCGTCCGACTCGCCCTGCTGCACGCGCTCGCCCTCACCGGCACCACCGGCGCCCGCGCCGTCCTCGCCGAGACGCTCACCGAGGACCACCCCGCGCTGTACGTCGCCGCCGTGCACGCCTCCGCCGGGTTCGACGCCGACCTGCCGGTGCGCCACCTGCGCCGGGTGCTCAGCCTGCTCACCGACCCGGCGCTGCGCCCCCGCTTCGAGAACGTCTGGTACGTCGCGCACCGCCCCGACCCGCTGACCCGCGAACACCTGCTCTGGGCCAGCTACGGGCTGCTGGCGCACCGCCCCGAGTTGCAGGACGCCTTCCCCGGCGAACTGCTCGCCGCGGCCGACCGCACCGGCGACGAGGCGCTGCGCCGGGAGGCCGTCCTGCTGGCCCGGCACCACGCGGGCTGAGGGCGCGGGGCTGCGCGGGCTGAGGGCCCGCGGGCTGCGGACGGGCCCGAGCTCAGTCCGCCCCGGGGCGCAGCGCGGCGGCGGCCAGGGCCGCGCGCAGCCTGGTCAGCCGGGCGATCTCGGCGTCCAGCGCGGCCAGCCGGTGCCGGACGACCGGGCCGCCGCTGTTGTTCGCGCAGCGGCGGGCCGGGTCGGCGACCAGCAGGTCGAAGGACTCGGCGTGGCCGCGCAGGTCCTCGATGGTGAGGCCGAGGCCGAGCAGCGTGCGGATCACCCGGATCCGGGCCACGTCCGTGCCGTCGTAGACCCGCTGGCCGCTGGAGGTGCGGGCGGGCGGCGGCAGCAGACCGCGCTGCTCGTACAGGCGCAGCGCCCTGGGCGTGGTTCCGGCGGCGGCGGCCGCGTCCCCGATCCGCATGTCCATCAGGTCCTCCCCGGTGGCCGTTGACCGGTCGCCGGTCACCGTCCACCGGTCGAACCACGGGGGCGGCCCGGACATTCCGGCCGCCGCCGACCCGGCCGCCATCGCCGTTCGCCGCCGTTCGCCGCCGTTCGCCGCCGGGTTACAGCTCGACCAGGACGGTGCCGAAGTGCCGTCCCTCGGCCATCTCCTGGAGCGCCCGCGGGGCTTCCTCCAGGCCCTTCGCCCGGACGTGCGGGAAGGTGATCGCGCCGGAGCGCAGCCACTCGCCGAAGCGGGGCAGCCACTCGGCCTCCACCTCGGCGTGCCCGGCGTTCGCGTACCCGCTCACCCGCAGGCCCTTGACGATGACCTGGAAGGCGTCCAGCCGCAGCGGGGCGGCCCCGGCGGTCCCGGCGGCCGCGAACTGGTCGGTGAGCACGCCGACCAGGGCGGCGCGGGCGCCCGGGCGGGCGGCGGCGAGGGCCGCCTCGGCCTGGTGGCCGCCGACCGTGTCGAGCAGCAGGTCGATGCCGTCGGGGGCGGCCTCGGCGAGCTGCCGGGCGAAGCGCTCGGCCCGGGCCGGGCCGTCCGCGCCGTCGGTGCGCTCGTCCACCAGGACGGCGTCGTAGCCGAGTTCGCGCAGCCGCGCGGCCTTGGCCGGGGAGCCGGTGGTGCCCAGGACGGTGCCCGCGCCGAGCAGTTTGGCGGTCTGCCCGGCCAGCGTGCCGACGCCGCCGGCCGCGCCGGTGACCAGCACGGTGTCGCCGGGCCGCAGCGGCGCGGTGCGGGTCAGCACGCCGTAGCCGGTCGCGCCCGAGGTCAGGCGGGCCGCCGGGTCGGGCAGCCGCCCGTCCAGCAGGGCGAGCCCGGCCGGGTCGACCACCGCGTACTCCCGCCAGCCCTGGAAGTGCGAGACCAGGTCGCCGGGACGCAGCCCGCTGCCCTCCGGCGCCAGGACCACCTCCCCGACGGCGGCCCCGAACAGGGTGCCGCCGACCTCGATCGACGGGAACGGCGTGTTCGGCGGGGTCTCGCCGAGCAGCGAGGCCAGGCCCGCGAAGACCTGGAACCACCGGTTGCGCACCAGCACCTGCCCCTCGGCCGGTTCGGGCGCGGCCACCTCGACCACGGCCAGGTCGGCAGCCACCGGACGGCCCTGCGGACGCCGGACCAGCCGGACCTCGCGGACGGTCCCGGGCACGCTCGCGGGCAGGCTTCCGGGCACACTCATGACGGCTCCTCTGCTCATCGGGGGGACGCCGGGCGCGGCCGGTGAGCGGCGCCCGACGGGAAGTGCCGGAACGCTAGCCCCTGACCCACGGGTCAGGGTCAAGGCCGGGCAGGCGAACGGGGTCGGAGATGAACACGGACAAGGAGACGGGCGCGGACGCGAGCGCGGGCACGGACACGGGCGCGGGCACGGACGCAGGCACGGACGCAGGCACGGACGCAGGCACGGACGCAGGCGCGAGCACGAGCACAGGCGCGAGCACGGACACGGACATGGACGCAGGCACGGGCGCGGGCTCAGGCGTGAGCACGAGCCCGGACACTGGCACGGACGCAGGCACGGGCGCGGACGCAGGCGCGAGCACGAGCACAGGCGCGAGCACGGACACTGGTACGGACGCAGGCACGGGCACGGGCGCGGGCTCAGGCGTGAGCACGAGCACGGACACGGGCGCGGACGCAGGCACGGGCACGGGCGCGGGCTCAGGCGTGAGCACGGGCTCAGGCGCGGGCGCGGGTGTGCGGGTGCGCGTGGGGGTGCCGCAGGACGCTGCCGGGCTGGTGCGGTTGGCCGGGCAGGTCGAGCACTGGTTCGGGCCGATGGTCGACGATCCCGGTTTCCACGCCGCCGTGGCGGAGCAACTCGCCTGCGGCAGCGCCCTGGTGGCGGACGACGGCGCCACCCTGCTGGGCGGTCTGCTGGTCGGCCACCACCCGCCGGTGTGCCACCTGCACTGGCTGGTGGTGGACGCCGCCGCCCGCGGGCTGGGCCTGGGCCGGGCCCCGGTCGCCGGGGCGCTGGCCCGCTGTCCGGCCGGGGTGCGGACGGTCGAGGTGGTGACCTTCGGCGCGGACCACCCGGGCGCGGTGGCCGGCGGCGCCCGGGTCTTCTACGAACGCCTGGGCTTCACCCCCGCCGAACCGGCCGCCCCGGGCCCGGAGGGCGGCTCGCGCCAGGTGTACCGGCGCGCACTCTGACGGACCGCCGGGGCCGGACGTCTTACCGGCCGGCCCCCGCGCCCGCTCTACCGTCCCGCCGCCGCACCGTCCCGCCGTCCCGCCGTCCCGCCGCCGCACCGTCCCGCCGTCCCGCCGCCGCACCGTCCCGCCGTCCCGCCGCCGCACCGTCCCGCCGTCCCGCCGCCCCACCGGCCTACCGTCTTACCGTTCCGCCGCCGCGCCGCCACACCGTCCCACCGGCCCGCCGCCCTACCGGCCCGCCGCCCCACCATCCCGCCGCCACACCGTCCCACCGTCCCACCATCCCGCCGTCTTACCGTCCCGCCGCCGCGCCGGAGAGCAGGAGGGCGATCCCGTCGCCGAGGAGGGCCTCGCCCTGGTCGGCCGGGATCCGGCGGGAGGTGACCAGGGCCGAGACGCCCTGGACGGTCGCGGACAGCAGCAGGGTGAGCCGGCCGACGTCGGACGCCGGGTAGGCGCCCGCCGCGACGCCCGCGTCCATCAGGCCGCTCATGGTGCCGAACAGGCGTCCCGCGGCGGCGCGGACCGGTTCCGGGGGTTCGTCGGTCTTGGTCGCGAACATCAGGTCGAGCAGCGCGGGTTCCCGGACGGCGAACCCCAGGTAGGCCGAGGCCGCGGCGTGCAGGGTGCGGGCGTGGTCGTCCTGCGCGTCACCGGTGGCGGCCCGGGCGGCGGCCCGGCTCGCGGCCCGGCCCGCGGCCTGCCGGATCTCCTCGTCGAGCCGGAGGAAGCCGCGTTCGGCGAGCGCGTCGAGCAGGGCGCCGCGGTCGGGGAAGTGGCTGCGCGGGGCCCCGTGGCTGACGCCCGCCTCGCGGGCGAGTTCGCGCAGCGAGAGGGCGTCCAGGCCGCGTTCGCGGAGCACCGCCTCCGCCCGTTCGAGCAGGGCGGCTCGGAGGTTGCCGTGGTGGAAGGGCCGGTGGGGCATGGGCCCATCCTATCCGCAAGTAGGCATTGACTACTTTCTAGACACTGCCTAGTCTCGGGGCCGGACACCGACGCGCCCAGGGAGAGAGGCCCCGAGATGACGTACCGGAACACCGCACTGTGGCTGCCGAAACCGGGCGCGCCCTTCGAGGTGGGGCCCGCGCCCTACACCCCGCCGGCGGCGGGCGAGGTGGTCGTCCGGGTGCGGGCGGTGGCCGTGAACCCGATCGACGACCTGCCGGGTCCCCTCTACCGGCTGGCCCTGCCCTGGCTGGCCTTCCCCGCCGTGGTGGGCTCGGACGTCGCGGGCGAGGTCGTCGAGACCGGCCCCGGGGTGACCCGGTTGCGTCCGGGGGACCGCGTCCTGGGGCACGCGTTCGGGGTCGACCGGTCCCGCAACCGTCCGGCCGAGAGCGCCTTCCAGCACTACGCCGTCCTGCTGGAGCACATGGTCTGCCCCGTCCCGGAGTCGATGCCGCTGTACCGGGCGGCCGTGCTGCCGCTGGCCCTGTCGACCGCCGCGACCGGCCTGTTCCAGCCGGACCACCTCGGTCTCGCGCTGCCCGGGCCGGACCCCGCCGACCGCGGGGAGACGGTGCTCGTCTGGGGCGGCTCGACCAGCGTCGGGAGCAACGCGGTCCAGCTCGCCCGCAGCGCCGGCTACCGGGTCCTGGCCACCTCGTCCCCGCACAACTTCGACCGCCTCCGCGCCCTGGGCGCGGCGCACGCCGTCGACCGCACCAGCCCGACCGCCGTCCCGGAACTCCTCGAACTGATCGGCGCCGGACCGCTCGCGGGCATCCTGGCGATCGGCGCCGGTTCGCTCCGCCCGGCGGTCCGGGTCGCGGCCCGGGCCCCGGGCGGCCGGCGGATCGCCTCGGCCCGGCCCGCGCTGTTCACCCGCGTCCCGGGGTGGCTGGCGCGGCGGCACGGGGTGCGGGTGAGCAGCATCTGGGGCGGCACCCTGAAGGACAACGAGGTCGGGCCGGCCGTCTACACCGGCTTCCTGCCGGCCGCGCTCGCCGCCGGCGCCTACCGGGCCGCCCCGGACGCCACCGTGGTCGGGCACGGCCTGGCCGCCGTCCCGGAGGCGCTGCGGGAGCTGAAGAAGGGCGTCAGCGCGCAGAAGCTCGTCGTCACCCTCTGACCTCCCCCCATCTCCCGCGTGGGGCAAGCCCGTTGTCGGCGGCGGCTGGCAGGCTGGCCCGATGAGCGACGAAACCACCGGGCGCCCCGCCGAACGGCCCGCCGAACGACCCGCCGGACGGCCCACCACCGCGCCGCAGACCTTCTCCCCCGCCTGGGCCGACGCCGCGGGCCGCGCCGATCCGCCGCTGGTCGGCGACGAGCGGGAGGTCCTGCTGTCGTACCTGGAGTTCCACCGCGAGACCTTCGCGCTGAAGTGCGCGGGCGTCCCGACCGGGCGGCTCTCCGAGTTCCTGGTGCCGCCGTCCGGGCTGACCCTGCACGGCCTGGTCCGGCACCTGGCCGGGGTCGAACAGTGGTGGCTGCAGATCCAGTTCGCCGGGGACGAGTCCCGGCCGGTGCTGTACTACTCGGACGACGACCCCGACCAGGACTTCGAACGCCTCGACGGGGACTTCGACGAAGCCTTCGCCACCTGGCGCGCCCAGGTCGAGATCTCCCGCCGGATCATCGCCGACACCCCCTCGCTGGACGCCACCGGCGTCCACAAGGCCACCGGGCAGCCGGTCTCGCTGCGCCGGATCCTGGTGCACATGCTCGCCGAGTACGCCCGCCACAACGGCCACGCCGACCTGCTGCGCGAGCGGATCGACGGCGCCACCGGCTACTGAGCCGCAGCACGCCCGGGCCCGCACCCGCCGGGCCCCGCGCCCCCGCCCCGCCCCCATCCCCGCCCGGGAAGCTCCCCGTACGCCCGCCGTACGCTCCCCGGGGGCTTTCCGGACGGGGGCGGTAGCCTTGATGGGGTGCCCCTTCTCGTCAGCCGTCGCCACGTGGACCTGCTCCGCGTCACGAGCGCGTCCTGTCGTCGCTCCGCCTGACCCCATCCCGTCTCCCGGCCCCGCTCCCCCGTTCCTCCCGTTCGGACGCGCGGGCCCCCGTTCCCCCGGCCCGTGCGGCGCGATCCGCCGTCCCCGCCGGGGTCCCAGCACCGCGGACGCACCCCCATGACGCAGCAGCACCCCACCTCCCTCCCCGTGATCGACCTCTCGCTCGCCGACGGCACCCCCGCCGACCGGGCCCGCCTGCACGCCGAACTGCGCGCGGCCGCGACCGGCGTCGGCTTCTTCCAGCTCACCGGCCACGGCGTCACGCCCGCCGAGACCGCCGCGCTGACCGCCGCGATGCGGGCCTTCTTCGCCCTCCCCGAGGCCGACCGGCTGGCGGTCAGCAACCTCAACTCCCCGCACTTCCGCGGCTACACCCGCACCGGCGACGAGCACACCGGCGGCCGCCGCGACTGGCGCGACCAGCTCGACATCGGCCCCGAACTGCCCCCGCACGTCCCGGCCCCGGGCGAGCCCGCGTACTGGTGGCTGGAGGGGCCCAACCAGTGGCCCGCCGCGCTCCCCGAGCTGCGCACCGCCGCCCTGCACTGGATCGACCGCCTCGGTTCGGTCGCCCGCCGCCTGCTGCACGAACTGCTCGCCTCGATCGGCGCCCGCCCCGACTTCTACGACGACGCCTTCGCCCCGCACCCCCACCTGCACCTCAAGCTGGTCCGCTACCCCGGCAGCGCCCCCGCCGGCCCCCCGCAGGGCGTCGGCACCCACAAGGACTACGGCTTCGTCACCCTCCTCCTGCAGGACACCGTCGGCGGCCTCCAGGTCGAACGCCCGGACGGCACCTTCCTCGACGTCCCCCCGCTGGAGGGCGCCTTCGTGGTCAACCTCGGCGAACTCCTCGAAGTCGCCACCGACGGCTACCTCCGGGCCACCTCCCACCGCGTCCTGTCCCCGCCCGGCGCCCGCGAACGCTTCTCCGTCCCGTTCTTCTACAACCCCCGCCTCGACGCCCACATCACCCCGCTCGACTTCCCGCACGCCCACCACGCCCCCGGCATCACCCAGGACCCTTCGAACCCGCTCCACTCCGACTTCGGCGCAAACGAATTGAAGGGCTACAGCCGCGCCCACCCAGCGGTCACCAGGCGCCACCACCCCGAACTGCTCCCGCTGGGCTGACCTCCGCGCCGATGGACCGGCCGCCCCGGCCGGTGCGACACTGCTGCTGTCACAGTGGGGCCGGGGTGAGGGGTCGGGCGTGGTGGACGGGCCGCGGTGGACGGTGGAGGAGCTGGCGGGCCGGGCCGGGGTGACGGTGCGGACGCTGCGGTTCTACGGGGCGAAGGGGCTGCTGCCGCCGCCGGAGCTGGGGGCGCGGCGGGTGGGGTGGTACGGGGCCGAGCACCTGGGGCGGCTGGAGCTGATCGAGGAGTTGCAGCGGCAGGGGCTGACGCTGGCCGCGATCGAACGGTACCTGGCCCAACTTCCGCAGGACATCGGCGAGTTGGACTTGGCGATCCACCGCGCCCTGGTCGCCTCCTGGACGCCCGAGTCGGCCGAGGAGGCCCGCCGCGACCAGGTCGAACGCCGGGCGGGCCGCCCGCTCTCGGACGCCGACCTGGACTCGCTCGCCGCGATGGGCGCCCTGCACCGCACCGCCGACCCGGAGGTGTTCAAGGTCGACCCCGGCCTGCTCCCGCTGGGCGTCCGGGTGCTGGACGTGCCGATCCCGCTGGAGACCCTGCTCGCCGCCCGCGCCGTGGTCCGGCTGCACAGCCGGGCGACCGCCCACGACCTGCACCGCCTCTTCCGGGACACCGTCTGGCGCCCGTACCGGGAGAGCGCCCCGCCCCCCGAGGAACTGGACCGGATGCGAGAACTCACCGACCGGATCCAGCCGGTGGTGGTGCAGGCCCTGGTGACGGCCTTCCAACGCTCACTGGCCGAGGAACTGGCCCGCCCGCACCCCGAGGACGCGGCGGCCCGGGACGGCTAGGTTCGCCCCCCGGTCCCACCACAGATGCGCCCCGCCGCGCTCCCGGGGGGCAGCGCGACGGGCTCTCACCCGCGGTTGTCGCGCTCACCTGGGAGGAACGTGTCCGACGGCGGTTTCCACACGAGTCCTTCCGCCTCCAAACTGTCGGTGATCCACTTCCGGCCGATCTCCCCGGCCACCGCCCAGGTGTGTTCCATGCGGCGGCTCCGCTTCCGACCGGGCCTCCACGACCTCGTTCGCCCACGAGGCACTGCCAGGTTGTGCACCAGATCGGCGAGCCACCCGATGCAGACGACATAGTCATCGCCCATCCACGGGTGGAAGGGTTGCCGCCTCCGGGCCATGGCGCGAATCTGAATCACGGCGAGGTGAGTCAGGGTCGCGGCGGCCTCGTCATCATCCACCGCTCTCATGGTGCGTCCCCTCTCCTCGCCGAGTCCCACCGATCAAACTCCGGTGGCAGGAAACTAGGGTCCGTCCGGTCGATCATGTGCGAAGCCAAATGACGAGGGCGGCTGCGGTGACTGTTCCGAGGTAGACGTAGCCGCGTTTGTCGTATCGGGTTGCGACTGCTCTGGCGTGCTTGAGCTTGTTGATGGCCCGTTCGACGGTGTTCCGTTTCCTGTACCGCTCCTCGTCGAAGCCCGGCGGCCGCCCTCCACGTGAGCCTTTGCGCAGGCGGGCGGCCTGGCTGTCGGTCTTCTCCGGGATCGTGTGCCGGATGCCGCGTCTGCGCAGGTAGTCGCGGCACGGCCCGTTGCTGTACGCCTTATCGGCGGCCAGGCTGTCGGGCTTCTTGCGAGGCCTGCCCGGCCCGATCCGCGGGACACGGAGCTTCTCCAGCACCGGCGCGAACTGCGTGCAGTCGGCCCGCTGCCCCGGCGTGATGATGAGGGACAGAGGGCGGCAACGGCCGTCTGCGCTCAGATGGACCTTGGTGGTGAAGCCGCCGCGCGAGCGGCCGAGGCCCTCGCCTCCCGCACCACCTCCGCCAGGCGGGCGACGAGGCTCTGCCACGGCGTCTCGCCCTGGTGTTCTCCCGGCCCAGCCCCCTTTGAATCAAGAGCTGGTGGCGGATCGGCACCGGCGCCGGCCGCGTGCTGGTGGGCCCGGACGATGGTGGAGTCGACGGAGACGTCCCAGTCGATGTCCCCGGCCGCGTCCGCCTCCGCCTGGACCCGCTGGAGTAGACGCTCCCAGGTCCCGTCGGCCGACCACAGCCGATGGCGCTCATAGACCGTCTTCCAGGGGCCGAACCGCTCAGGCAGGTCACGCCAGTGAACACCGGTCCGCACTCGGTGCAGAATCCCGTCGATCACCTGCCGGTGGTCCCGCCACCGGCCACAACGCCTATTGCTGACCGGCAGGAACGGCCTCAGCCGTTCCCACTCGGCATCCGTGAGATCACCCCGCCCCATGCCCGAAACAACGACCCGGGAGCCCGACAGTCACATGATCGGGCGGGCGGGTCCTTAAGAACTCGCCTCAGCTGGTGGGGTGTTGTGAGCCATGATGAGCTGAGCCATCAGGTGCAACCGATGCCACACACGCGGGCTGTCATCCTCAGTGAGCTCGGGAAGGATCGTCTCAAGCTGTCCGAGGATGAGTCCCACGGTCGCAAGTCCCCGCTCGTGGAGGGAACCGCCGTTGGCGACCCACGTGTAGGTACAGCCGCCCAGCCTAGTGTCGAGCGACACCAGATCGACGCCCGCCACCTCAAGGTCGTTCCACCTGCGGTCCCACGGCTCGTTCTGATGCTCCTCCCGCAGGCGCGCCACCACGGCTACAGGGTCTTCAACATCCATGTCCTGCATCATCGCGGGGCCGCCTCGGATGCGAAAGACTGAGGCCGCCGCCCGAATCCGCACCCGCGGCAGAATCCCGCTGATCACCTGCCGAGGCGCTCACGTGATCGGCCGGACAGCTCCTAGTGGTCGTCAGAGCTCGGTGACGAACCGCGGGTGCAGTGACGCCGGACAGAGTGGTTCGCCAAGGGCCAGGTCCACCGAGACTCCGCCATGTTCATCGAGACGGGGCACTTCCGCTGCCGCACCCCGAGGACGGGACGGCCCGGGACCGCCGGCGACCGGGGGCGGGGCCCGGCGGCGCGGAGCGGCGGTAGCTGTGGGAGCGCTCCCATATTTGGCGGCGGGCGTGTACGATCACGCCGCGGCGGCGGTCGGGCCGTGCCGCCGCCGCACGTCCGAGCACCGAAGCCCCTGGGAGCGACCCTTGTCCGACGCCGCATTCACCGTCATCGACCTCGGCGGCACCACGCTGCGCACCGCCCGCTACGGGGTGGGCGAGGACGCCGTCACCGACGTCCGGCGGGTGCCGACGGACGGGATAGCCGGGCACCCGGAGCTGCCGGTGGACGAGCTGCAGACCCGGGTGCTGGAGCAGGTCGCCGCGTTCGCCGCCGAGGCGGTCGAGCGGCACGGCAGCAGCGCCGTCGCCGTCGCCTTCGCCGGGCCGGTCACCGCGGACGGCCGGGCGCTGGCCGCGCCGACCGTGTGGGGCGGTCCGGGCGCGCAGGTGGCGGTGCGGGAACGGCTGGAGGAGCGGCTGGGCCTGCCGGTCGTCGTGGTCAACGACCTGACGGCGGCGGTCTGGCGGTACGTGGAGCCCGCGGACGACCAGCCGTTCTGCCTGATCACGGTGAGTTCCGGGATCGGCAACAAGGTCTTCCGGGCGGGCGAGGTGCTGCTCGACAGCGAGGGCCACGGCGGCGAGATCGGCCACTGGACGGTCGACCCGTCCCCGGACGCGGCCCCCTGCGACTGCGGCGGCCGCGGCCACCTGGGCGCGATCGCCTCCGGGCGCGGCGCGCTGGCCGCCGCCCGCCGCGCCGCGCTGGCCGACCCGGACGGCTACGCCCGCTCCGCCCTGGCGGCCGCCGCCCCCGAGCCCGAACTGCTCGACAACCACGCCCTGGTGGCCGCCGTCCGGGCCGGGGACGGCTTCGCGACCGAGGCGCTGCGCGGCGGGTTCACCGCACTGGCCTCGGCGATCACCGCGATGTTCACCTCGATCGGCATCCGCCGCTACGTGCTGATCGGCGGCTTCGCGCTCGCGGTCGGGCCGCGCTACGCCGAGCTGCTGACCGCCGAGCTGGAGCGCCTGGGCTGCTTCGGCCTGAGCGCCGAGGAGATCCGCCGGATGGTGGTGCTCGGCGTCGCGGACGACGACTCCGGCCTGATCGGCGCCGGTCGCCTGCTGGCCGCCCGCGACGCCGCGGCCGTCAGGGCCTAGTAGCGGCCGCCGCTCTCGGCGAGGGCGACCAGCGAGGCGGGCGGGGTGAAGCGTTCGCCGTAGGCGGTGGCGAGTTGGCGGGCCCGGGCGGTGAAGCCGGCCGGGCCGCCGGGGTAGCCGTTGACGTACTGGAGGACGCCGCCGGTCCAGGCGGGGAAGCCGATGCCGAGGATGGAGCCGATGTTGGCGTCGGCGACCGAGGTGAGGACGTCCTCGTCGAGGCAGCGGATCGAGTCGAGCGCCTCGCTGAACAGCATCCGCTCCTTCATGTCCTCGAACGGGATCTCCGCGCCCTCGCGCACGAAGTGCTCGCGCAGGCCGGGCCAGAGCCGGGTGCGGCGGCCGTCGACGTACTCGTAGAAGCCGGCGCCGCCGCTGCGGCCGGGGCGGTCGAACTCGTCGAGCATCCGGTCCAGGACGGCCTCGCCGGGGTGGCCGGTCCAGCTGCCGCCGGCCTCCTCGACGGCGCGGCGGGCCTCGTTGCGGATCTTGCGGGGCAGGGTGAGGGTGAGTTCGTCCAGCAGGGCGAGGACCTTGGCGGGGTAGCCGGCCTGGGCAGCGGCCTGTTCGACGGAGGACGGGTCGAGGCCCTCGCCGATCATCGCGACGCCCTCGTTGAGGAACTGGCCGATCACCCGGGAGGTGAAGAAGCCGCGGGAGTCGTTGACCACGATCGGGGTCTTGCGGATCTGCCGGACCAGGTCGAAGGCCCGGGCGAGGGCCTCGTCGCCGGTGCCCGGGCCGCGGATGATCTCGACCAGCGGCATCTTGTCGACGGGCGAGAAGAAGTGCAGGCCGATGAAGTCGGCGGGCCGCTCGACGCCTTCGGCGAGCAGGCCGATCGGCAGGGTGGAGGTGTTGGAGCAGAGCAGCGCGTCGGGGGCGACGACGTGCTGGACCTCCTGGAAGACCTTGTGCTTGAGCTCGGGGTTCTCGAAGACCGCCTCGATGACGGTGTCGCAGCCGGCCAGGTCGGCGGCGTCCGCGGTGGGGGTGATCCGGGCCAGGAACGCGGCGCGCTCCTCGGCGGTGATCCGGCCGCGCGCCACCTGCTTGTCCAACAGGCCCGCGCTGTAGGCCTTTCCGCGTTCGGCGGCCTCGGCGGTGACGTCCTTGAGCAGGATGTCGAGGCCCGCCTTGGCGCAGGAGTACGCGATGCCCGCGCCCATCATGCCCGCGCCCAGCACCGCGACCTTGGCGGCCTTCCGGGTGGGCACCGAACTCGGGCGGGAGGCACCGGAGTTGACGGCCTGCATGTCGAAGAAGAACGCCTTGATCATGTTCTTCGAGGTGGGCCCGCAGGCGAGCTCGGTGAAGTAGCGGGCCTCGACGGCGAACGCGGTGTCCACGTCGACCTGACTGCTCTCCACCGCCGCGGCCAGGATGTTGCGCGGCGCCGGGTAGGGCGCGCCGTTCAGCTGCTTGCGCAGGTTGGCGGGGAAGGCGGGCAGGTTGGCGGCGAGCGCGGGGGTGCTGGGCGTGCCGCCGGGGATCCGGTGGCCCTTGACGTCCCAGGGCTGCAGGCTGGTCGGGTGGGCGGCGACGAAGGCGCGCGCCTTGGCGTCCATCTCCTCGGCGGTGGCGGCGAGTTCGTGCACCAGGCCGTGTTCCAGGGCCTGCGCCGGACGGTACTGCTGGCCCTGCAGGAGGACCTTGAGCAGGGCGTCGGTGATGCCGAGCATCCGCACGGTGCGCACCACGCCGCCGCCGCCGGGCAGCAGGCCGAGGGTGACCTCGGGCAGGCCGATCTTGCTGCCGGGGGCGTCCAGGGCGATCCGGTGGTGGCAGGCGAGGGCGATCTCCAGGCCGCCGCCGAGCGCGGTGCCGTTGATCGCGGCGACCACCGGCTTGCCGAGCGTCTCCAGGCGGCGCAGCGCGCGCTTGATCCGCATCGAGTCGGCGAACACCCGTTCGGCGTCGGCCGGTCCGGCGGCGGAGAGCAGTTTGAGGTCGCCGCCGGCGAAGAAGGTCTTCTTCGCCGAGGTGATGATGACGCCGGTCAACTCCGGTGTGGCGGAGAGCCGTTCGACGGTGGCTTCGAGCGCGTCGGTGAACGCGGCGTTCATGGTGTTGGCGGACTGGGCGGGGTCGTCGAGGACGAGGGTGACCACGCCGTCCTGGTCCTGCTCCCAGCGGATGGGGCTGCTCACGTCGGTCATGTCGTTGAAGTCCTTGGTCAGTTACGTGAGTTGACGGGTGGTCAGGCGTTGACGCGCTCGACGACGGTGGCGATGCCCATGCCGCCGCCGACGCACAGGGTGGCCAGGCCGTAGCGCAGGTCGCGGCGTTCCAGTTCGTCGATCAGGGTGCCGATCAGCATCGCGCCGGTCGCGCCGAGCGGGTGGCCGAGCGCGATGGCGCCGCCGTTGACGTTCACCTGGTCGTGCCGGAAGCCGAGTTCGCGCATGAAGCGCAGCGCGACGGCGGCGAACGCCTCGTTGATCTCGACCAGGTCGATGTCGGCGGCGCTCAGCCCGGCCTTGGCGAGCGCCTTGCGGGTGGCGGGGGCCGGGCCGGTGAGCATGATGGTGGGCTCGGAGCCGGAGACCGCGGCGGAGACGATCCGGGCCCGCGGGGTGAGGCCGTAGCGCTCGCCGATCTCCTTCGACCCGATGGCGACCAGCGCGGCGCCGTCCACGATGCCGGAGGAGTTGCCCGCGTGGTGGACGTGGTCGATGGCCTCCACCCAGTGGTACTTCTGCAGCGCGACGGCGTCGAAGCCGCCGAGTTCGCCGATGTCGGCGAAGGACGGCTTCAGCCCGGCCAGCGACTCGACGCTGGTGCCGGGGCGGATGAACTCGTCGCGGCCGAGCACCACCAGCCCGTTGCGGTCGCGCACCGGCACCACCGAGCGGTCGAACAGCCCGTCGGCCTGCGCCTTCGCGGCGCGGGCCTGCGACTCGGCGGCGAACGCGTCCACGTCGGTGCGGGACAGGCCCTCGATGGTGGCGATCAGGTCGGCGCCGATGCCCTGCGGGACGAAACCGGTCTCGTAGGCGGTCATCGGGTCGGCGAACCAGGCGCCGCCGTCGGAGCCCATCTTCACCCGGGACATCGACTCGACGCCGCCCGCCAGGATCAGGTCCTCCCAGCCCGAACGGACCTTCGCCGCGGCCAGGTTGACGGCTTCCAGGCCGGACGCGCAGAAGCGGTTCTCCTGCACGCCGGCGACGGTGTCGGGCAGCCCGGCGGCGATCGCCGCGACCCGGGCGATGTCGGAGCCCTGGTCGCCGATCGGGCTGACCACGCCGAGCACGATGTCGTCGATCGCCGCCGGGTCCAGGGTCGGGAAGCGGCGCCGGAGTTCGTGGATCAGGCCGACCACCAGGTCGATCGGCTTGGTGCCGTGCAGGGAGCCGTTCTGCTTGCCGCGCCCGCGCGGGGTGCGGATCGCGTCGTAGACGTACGCTTCGGTGGTCACGGGTGCGGGTGCCTTTCGGGAGGGAGGGTACGGCGGGACTGCGACGGGAGTTCGGCGGGAGTTCGGCGGGAGCGCGACCGGGTTCAGCCGGGTTCGGCCGGACTTCAGGCGAGGAGGGCGCGGCCGACGATCTCCTTCATGATCTCGGTGGTGCCGCCGTAGATGGTCTGGACACGCCCGTCGGTGAACGCCCGGGCGACCGCGCTGTCACGCATGTAGCCGGAGCCGCCGTGGAGTTGCAGGCAGCGGTCGGCGGCGCGCTTCTGCAGTTCGGTGGCCCACCACTTGGCCATCGAGGCGTCCACCGGGGTCAGCGCGTACCGGTTGTGCTCCAGCACGCAGCGGTCCACGAAGGTGCGGGTGACCGCGCACTCGGTGGCCAGTTCGGCGATCTCGAACCGGACGTGCTGCAGCTTGGCCAGCGGCCGGCCGAACGCGGTGCGCCGCTTGACGTACTCGACGGTCTCCGCGAGGACGGCCTCGGCGGCGGCGATCGCGGCCACCGCGATGGCCAGCCGCTCCTGGGCCAGGTTGCGCATCAGGTACTGGAAGCCCAGGTGCTCCTCCCCCAGCAGGTTGGCCTTCGGGACGCGCACCTCGTGGAAGAACAACTCCGCGGTGTCCTGGGCGTGTTGGCCGATCTTGTCGAGGTTGCGGCCGCGTTCGAAGCCCGGCGTGCCGCGCTCGACCACCAGCAGGCTCAGGCCGTGCGCGCCGCCCTCGGCGGTGGTCCTCGCGACCACCACGACCAGGTCGGCCAGGATGCCGTTGGAGATGAAGGTCTTGGCGCCGTTCAACAGGTAGTGGTCGCCCGCGTCGACCGCGGTGGTGCGGATCGCCTGCAGGTCGGAGCCGGTCTCCGGTTCGGTCATCGCGATCGCGGTGACCAGCTCGCCGGAGCAGAAACCGGGCAGCCAGCGCCGCTTCTGCTCCTCGGTGCCCAGGCCGGTCAGGTACGGGCCGATGACGTCGTTGTGCAGGCCGACGGCCAGGCCGCCGGCCCCGGCCCGGACGAACTCCTCGGCCAGCACGGCGGCGAACCGGAAGTCGGGGCTGCCCCCGCCGCCGTACCGCTCGTCCACGGCCAGGCCGAGCAGCCCGGCCCGGCCGGCGGCCAGCCAGGCGGAGCGGTCGACGACGCCCTGCCGCTCCCAGCGGGCGTGGTGCGGGGTGACCTCCTTGGCGAGGAAGGCCCGGACGGTGGTGCGGAAGTCCTCGTGCTCCTCGGTGTAGAGCTCGCGCTGCACGGGCGGGTCCCTTCAGGAGGCGGGCGGAGCAGGGGAGTTCGGGGCAGGGGGGTTCGGAGCAGGGAAGTTCGGGGCCGGGGGGTTCGGGGCCGGTGACTCCGGGAGGGGGACGGCCCAGTCGCGGGCCACCTCGGCGGTGTGCGCGCCGGGCCGGGCGGGCGGGGTGCGCAGCGCGCCGGGGGTGGCGGAGAAGCGCGGGGCGGGGGCGGGCTGGCGGGTGCCGCCGTGCTCGGGGTAGCTGCCGCGGGCGGCCAGGTGCGGGTGCTCGGCGGCCTGACGTAGCGTCAGCACCGGTGCCACGCAGGCGTCGTGGCCCTCGAACAGGGCGGTCCACTCGGCCTGGGTGCGGGTGGCGAAGCGGGCCGCCAGGGTCTGCCGCAGTTCGGGCCAGCGCGCCGGGTCGTACTGGTCGGGGGCGTCCGGGCCGAGTTCCAGCAGGCGGGCGAACTCGGCGTAGAAGCGCGGCTCCAGCGGGCCGACGGCCATCCAGCGGTCGTCCGAGGTGCGGTAGGTGCCGTACCAGGGGGCGCCGCCGTCCAGCAGGTTGCTGCCGCGCCGCTCCTGCCAGAGCCCGGCGTCCAGCAGGCCCCACAGCATGGTGGTCAGGTGCGCGGCGCCGTCCACGATCGCGGCGTCCACCACCTGGCCGGTGCCGGTGGCGCGGGCGTGGTGCAGGGCGGCGAGCAGGCCGACCACCAGGTAGAGCGAGCCGCCCGCGTAGTCGCCGAGCAGGTTGGCGGGGATCGCCGGGGGCCCGTCGGGCGGGCCGATCAGGCCGAGCAGGCCGGAGGTCGCCAGGTAGGTGACGTCGTGCCCGGCGCGTTCGGCCAGCGGCCCGTCCTGGCCCCAGCCGGTCATCCGGCCGTACACCAGCGCCGGGTTGCGGGCCAGGCAGGCGTCCGGGCCGACGCCGAGGCGTTCGGCGACGCCGGGGCGCCAGCCCTCGATCAGCAGGTCGGCGCGGGCGGCCAGGTCGCGGACGGCGGCGGCGCCCGCGTCCGTCTTCAGGTCGACCAGGACGGAGCGCTTGTTGCGGTTGGTCAGGTCGCGCGCCGGGTCGGGCCCGAGGCCCTGCCCGCCGGGCCGGTCCACCCGC
Organism: Kitasatospora saccharophila; assembly: GCF_039529925.1. NCBI lineage: Bacteria > Bacillati > Actinomycetota > Actinomycetes > Kitasatosporales > Streptomycetaceae > Kitasatospora > Kitasatospora saccharophila. Next base: position 166,438 of record NZ_BAAANS010000005.1, read on the forward strand.
ACCACGTCCGCCCCGAGGTCGGCGAGCAGCATCGCGGCGAACGGGCCGGGCCCGATGCCCGCGAGCTCCAGCACCCGGACCCCGGCGAGGGGACCGGCGGGGGGTGTTGCGGAGGTCATCGGCGACCGCCTCCCAGGTTTGACAGTGAAGCTGTCACAGTGGCGATGATAGGGACGTGACCCGCCGGTAACAAGAGCCCGGCAGCAGTGCGCGCGACACGGCGGCGGCCCGCGGACGGCGCGCCGCGCGCGCCCGATCACGCGTGCCCGATCATGGGGGTGGACCGATCGACCGGGAGGGCTCCGCGGACATGGACACCATCGACAGCCTCGACACCGCCGTACTGGACGACCCCGTCGGCGCCTCGCTGGGCGGCGCCCACGCGCACCTGGCCCGGCGGCACGGGCAGGCGGTGCGCTACGACCCGGAGGTGGCGAGCTTCAGCAGCGTCGGCGCCGCGCCCGGGCCCGGCGCCTGGGACGACCTGACCGGGCTGCTCGGGGCCGGGGAGTTCGCCGACCTGTTCAGCTGCCCGGCGCTGCCGCCCGCCCGCTGGAAGCCCGAATTCGTCCTGGACGGGCACCAGTTGGTACAGCGGGAACCCGTCCGCCCGGCACTGCCCGCCGGACTGCGGGTGGTCGAACTCGGCGCCGCCGACGTGCCCGAGATGCTGGCCCTGGTGGAGCGCACCCGCCCCGGCCCGTTCCGGCCGCGCACCCGCGAACTCGGCACCTACCTGGGCGTCCGCGACCCCCGCGACCCGGACGGCGCGCTGCTCGCGATGGCCGGCGAACGGCTGCGCCCGCCCGGCTTCACCGAGGTCTCCGCCGTCTGCACCGCCCCCGAGGCCCGCGGCCGCGGCCTGGCCGCCCACCTGGTCGGCGAACTCGCCGCCCGGATCACCGCCCGCGGCGAACGCCCGTTCCTGCACGTCGCCGCCGCCAACACCGGCGCGCGCGCCCTCTACGAGCGGCTCGGCTTCGTCCGCCGCGCCGACGTGGTCTTCCGCGGCTTCCGCACCCCCTGACCGCCGCCGCACCGGGTGCCCGCCCGCCGCGCGTTGACGCCCGGCGGGCCGCGGCGGAGGCTGGAGGGGAACGCGAGACCGGGGGGACGAGGGGCGCCGGCCGCCCGTGCGCCGGTGCGCGCCCGGAAGGTGAACCGTCATGCAGAACCACTGGCTCGTCGACCTGAACTTCGACGAGGACGACTCCCGCACCACCTGCACCGCCGCGCTCAGCGGCTTCAGCGCCCCCGGCGCCCGCGGCACCGGGGCGGCCCGGCGCAACCCGGACGACGAGGCCGACCCCGCGATCGGCGAGGAACTCGCCGCCGCCCGCGCCTGCAACGACCTCGCCCGGCAGCTGATCGGGCGCGCCGCGACCGGCATCGAGGGCCACACCCACACCCCCGCGCAGCTGTCCTTCTGAGCCCGCGGGCGGGCGCGCACCACCCCCGACCGGTGATCTTTTCCGACCGTCGAACCGGCGGGTAGAGTGCGGCGACCTGTCGTGCCCACGGGGGGCACCGCCGAAACGAACGTCCGGTGACCGCATGACCGTCTGGGCCCGACCCGCCACCTGGTGGCGCAGCGCCATCGTCCTGTCCGCGTTCCTGGGGATCTTCCTCAGCAACAGCTCGCTGGTGTACTTCACCATCCAGAGCAACGTGATCGTGCTCGGCTACTTCCTGGCCGCGATCTACTGGACGGCCAGGCGCGACACCGCCGACGCCCCCGCGCCCCGGCTGCGCGGCGCCGCCGTCCTGTACATCACCATCACCGGCATCGTCGCGCACGTCCTGCTCAACCACGGCGAGAACCCGCTGCCCGGCCTGACCTCCGGCGACGTGGTCCAGCACTGGTCCAGCTTCTTCCTGCACTACACCACCCCGGTCCTGGTCCTCGGCGAGTGGCTGCTGTTCTCCCCCCGCAACGCCTCCCGCTGGCGCGACCTGCCGCTGTGGCTCTCCTACCCCCTCGGCTACGCCCTGCTGACCGAGGCCCGCGCCATCCTGCTCCCGCACTTCCCGGTCCGCTACCCCTACTTCTTCCTCGACCCCACCGAGAAGGGCTACGCCTGGGTCGGCCTCCAGATGGTCGAACTCGTCGCCGAGTTCGCCGTCCTGGGCGCCCTGGTCATCGGCCTGGACCGCCTCGGCACCAGGCTCCGCCCCCGGGCCCCGAAGCCCGCCGAGGTCTGACGGATCACCGCCGGGGCCGCTTTCCCACTTCTTTGATAATCTCGGCCCGTGACCGAGAGCGTGTACAACATCGGCGAGGGCCCCGCCACCAGGGTCAGCCTCTCCCTGCCTGAGGGCACCGCGGCCGCCATCCGGGAACGGGTCGGGAAGCGTGAGTTCTCGGCGTTCATCACTGCCGCCGTCGAACGCGAACTCCGCGGCCGGATACTGGACGAGTACCTGGCCGACTACGAACGTCGCAACGGGCCGATCTCGACCGCCGCGCAGGACCGCGCCCGCGAGGTGTTCGACGAGGTGTTCGCCGGGGAGAGCGAATGGCCCGCCGCAAGCTGAACCACGAGGGCACTCTGGTCCTCGACTCCGAGGGTCTCTCGCAGTTGCTGGCCGACCGTGAGCCCGTGGTCGCGCTGGTCGCGGAGGCCCGCGCCCGGGGCATGGAGGTGGTGATCAGCGCGCTGACCGTCATCGAGGCGGTGCACGCACGCACCGACCAAGCCCGGCTGCGCTGGTTGCTCTCCGGGCTGCGGATCGCCCCGGTCGGCGAGGAGGAGGCCAAGGCCGCGTCCGCCCTGCTGCTCGCGGCCGGCCTGCACGGCCACAAGTACGCGATCGACGCCGCGGTGGCCGAACTCGCCCTCCGGCAGCAGCGGCCGGTGGTGGTGCTGACCTCGGACGTCGACGACCTCACCAAGCTCTGCGGAGGCCGCGTCCGGCTGATCCCCGTGTAGTCCGCGATCGGCCCGCGGCAGCCGCGTCGTCAGCGCGTCGAGCCCATCCGCCTGGAGACGCGGGCGGCGGTGGCGGCGACCACGGGGCCGAGTTCGCGGGCGCGGGCGGCGGTGATGCGGGAGGTGAGGGCGGAGGTGGAGATGGCGCCGATGACGGTGTTGTTGTGGTCGAAGACGGGGGCGGCGATGCAGCGGACCTCGGGTTCGTTCTCGCGGTCGTCGACGGCGTAGCCGCGGGTGCGGATCCGGGTGAGGTCGGTGCGCAGGGCGGCGGCGGAGGTGAGGGTGCGGGTGGTGATCGCGGGGAGGCCGTCGGCGACGACGGCGGCGAGGGCCTCCTCGGGCATCCAGGCGAGCATGGCCTTGCCGACGGCGGTGCAGTACATGGGGGCGCGGCTGCCGATCCGGGAGGCCATCCGGACGGCGGTCTCGTTCTCGACCTTGTCGACGTAGACCACGTACGGGGTGTCGGGGACGCACAGGTGGACGGTGCCGCCGACCTCGCGCATCAGCTGGTGGGCCTCCTCGGAGGCGGCGGTGCGCAGGTCGAGGGTGGCGAGGTAGGCCTGGCCGAGCTGGAGGGCGCCGGGGCCGAGCCGGAAGTGGCCGGTGTCGCGGTCGCGGGCGAGGAGCTGGGCGTCGACCAGCGGGGCGGCCAGCCGCAGCACGGTGGACTTGGACATCTCCAGGCCGTCGGCGAGCGCGGTGAGGCTGAGGTCGGTGCCGGCCGCCGCGTGGTCCCGGACGTGTTCGAGCACCGCGAGGGCGCGGCGCAGCGACGCGGACTGGTTGCGTTCCGGCCGGCCCTCGGCGGGTCGGCTCTCGGCGGCGGTGCTGGTCATGGGGTGTGACGCTACGGCGGGGAGGGCCCCGGTGCCAGTTCCGCAGCACATCGTTTTGCAGTGCAGAACTTTCGCGGTCTGCTCTTGTCGCCGTGCCCGGCGAGTTTCTAACGTCCCGCTCACACCGATCCCCCACTGCATGTCCCGGTTCGTCCCGGGGCGCGCAGGTGCGTCCCGCTGCGGCGAGGAGATGACGTTGAGCATGAAGAAGCTGGCCCGTGGTGCCGCCCTTGCCGTGCTGGCCGGCACCGTGGCCACGGCCTGTGCGCCGGGCACCGCGAAGACCGCGACGTCCGCGGACAAGCAGACCGGCACCGTGAAGGTGTGGCTGTACGACGAGGCGAACCGGGCGCCCAAGGAGCAGGTGGTGGCGCAGGCCGTCGCCGACTTCAAGGCGAAGCACGCGGGCGTCGAGGTGGAGGTCTCGTACATCCCGACCGACGCCGGTCCGCGCGCCGAGAAGATGAAGGGCGCGTTCAACGACCCGTCCTCGGCCCCGGACGTGGTGGAGTTCGGCAACACCGACCTGTTCGGCTACACCGCCTCGGGCGGCCTGGCCGACATCACCTCCGACCTGGCGGGCTGGGAGGAGGGCAAGGACCTGCCGCAGGACCTGAAGGACACCGCGGTGGTCGACGGCAAGACGTACGGCCTGCCGTGGTGGCTGGGCGTGCGCGCGCTGTACTACCGCACCGACGTGTTCACCGAGCTGGGCCTGCAGGCGCCGACCAGCTACGCCGAGCTGAAGTCGGCGGCGGAGAAGGTCCGGGCCGCGCACGGCGACCTGCTGGGCATCGCGGTCGGCGGCAAGTACACCTTCGGCGCGCTGCCGTTCGTGTGGGCCGACGGCGGCGACCTGGCGACGGCGAGCGGCTCGGCGTACACCTCGGCGATCGACTCGGCGCAGTCGCAGGCGGGCGTGAAGGCGTACACCGACCTGTTCACGGACGCGATCTGCCCGGCGCAGCAGTGCGCCGACCTGACCGGCGGCAAGACCGTGGAGTCGTTCGCGGCGGGCAAGGCCGGCATGGCGATCCTGCCGAACTCCTCGCGCAGCGCGGTGGAGGCGGGCGCGGCGGCCGGCAAGTACGCGATCGTGCCGCTGCCGGGCGCCGAGGCCGGGAAGATCGCCCCGGCGTTCTCCGGCGGCAACGACCTGGGCGTGATGAAGTCGACCCAGCACCGCAGCCTGGCGGTCGACTTCATGAAGGAGCTGGCCTCCAAGAAGAACCAGCTGGCGCTGTTCGACGCGATGGGCAACCTGCCGACGCTGTCCTCGGCGCGCGCCGAGGTGGTGCAGAAGCAGCCGTGGCTGAAGCCGTTCACGGACACCATCGAGGCCGGCACCAAGTTCGTCCCGAAGGACGCCGCCTGGGCCAAGATCGACGCCCAGAACGTGGTGCCGACGATGCTGCAGAAGGTCATCACCGGCAAGTCCGACGTGGCCGGTGCCACCAAGGAGGCCGCGGCCGCGATGAACACCTCGTTCAGCGGCAAGTAGCCAGGGTCCCGTAGGAGAACCGGAAGTTGTCGATGCCTGCCACGACCGTCACCGCCCGGGCGGACCAGGGGGACTCCCCCGTCCGCCCGGCGGGCGGCGCCCCCGCCGGGGCCCGCCGCCGCACCGGGCCGCTCGCCCGGATCCCCGTCCCGCTGTGGCTGCTGCTGCCGGCCGCCCTGGTGCTGATCCCGCTGTTCGGCTACCCGCTGTACCAGCTGGGCCTGCTGTCGGTGCTGAAGTTCGGGCAGCCGCAGGCGTCGGGCGGAGTGCCGACCGAGTTCGTCGGCCTGTCGAACTACACCGACGTCCTGGGCGACGAGCAGTTCTGGACGGTGCTCGGCCAGACCCTGGCGTTCGCCGCGTTCTGCGTGCTGACCACCCTGGCGGTCGGCGCGACCTGCGCGGTGCTGCTGACCCGGGTCGGCAAGTGGCCGCGGCTGATGCTGATGTTCGGCGCGCTGGGCGCCTGGGCGGCGCCCGCGATGACCGGCTCCACGGTGTGGATGTTCCTGCTGGACACCAACTCCGGCCTGGTCAACGAGGTCCTCGGCACCCAGGGCCACAACTGGATGTACGACAAGTGGTCGGCGTTCGCGATGGTCGCCGTGGTCGTGGTCTGGCACAGCTTCCCGTTCGTGATGATCACCCTGTACGCGGGCATCCAGGCGATCCCGGACTCCGTGCTGGAGGCCGCCCGGCTGGACGGCGCCGGGACGGTCACGATCTTCCGGAGGATCATGCTGCCGATGCTGCGGCCGCTGCTGGTGATCGTGGTGATCCAGTCGGTCATCTGGGACTTCAAGGTCTTCACCCAGATCTACGTGATGACCGGGGGCGGCGGCATCGCCGGCCAGAACCTGGTTCTGAACGTCTACGCCTACCAGAAGGCGTTCGTCGCCGAGAACTACAGCCTCGGCGCCGCGATCGGCGTCCTGATGACGCTGATCCTGCTGGGCGTCACCGCCATCTACATCCGCAGCCTGCGCCGCTCCGGGGAGGAACTGTGATCAGCAAGCGCGACAACCGGGTGCTGCGGCAGGGCGCCAACACCGTCGCCGTGGTGCTGGCCCTGCTGACGGTGTTCCCGCTGTACTGGATGGTGCTGTCGGCGCTGAAGCCGAAGGGCGAGATCACCTCGGCGCACCCGCGGCCGTGGACGTTCGCGCCGACACTGGAGAACTTCCGCAACGCGCTGGGGGTGTCCGGCTTCGGCCGGTACTTCCTGAACAGCCTGGCGGTGGCGGTGGTCGTGGTGGTGGTGTCGGCCGCGATCGCCTTCCTGGCGGCGGTGGCGCTGTCCCGGTTCAAGTTCAGGTTCAGGACCACCATCCTGATCATGTTCCTGGTGGCGCAGATGGTGCCGGTGGAGGCGCTGACCATCCCGCTGTTCTTCCTGGTCCGGGACATCGGCTCGGTCGCGCCGGGCTTCGGCCTGTCCTCGCTGGGCTCGCTGATGCTGGTGAACCTGGCGTTCTCGCTGCCGTTCGCGGTGTGGATGCTGCGCGGCTTCGTCGCCGCGGTGCCGGAGTCGCTGGAGGAGGCGGCCCGGATCGACGGGGCGAGCCGGTTCACCATCCTGTGGCGGATCCTGTTCCCGCTGGTGGCCCCCGGCCTGGCGGCGACCAGCGTGTTCTCCTTCATCACGGCGTGGAACGACTTCGTGTTCGCCAAGACGCTGATCTTGGACACCGACCACCAGACGCTGCCGGCCGCGCTGATGGTGTTCTTCAAGCCGGACGAGAACGACTGGGGCGGCATCATGGCCGCCTCGACCCTGATGACGGTGCCGGTGCTGGTCTTCTTCGTGCTGGTCCAGCGGCACATGGTGTCGGGCCTGGGCGGCGCGGTGAAGGACTGAGCCCTCCCCCGCACCCTCCCGTTCGCCGTCCGCGCGGCTCAGCCCTCCGGCTGTGCCGCCCAGGCGGCGAACGCGTCGTGGAAGCCGGGGAAGGTCTTGCGCACGCAGCCCGGGTCGTCGAAGGTCGTGCCCGGGGTGCGCAGCCCGGCGACGGCGAAGGACATCACGATCCGGTGGTCGCCGCGGGTCTCGATCTCGACCGGCTGCGGGGTGCCGGGGCGGATCTCGATCCAGTCCCGGCCGGTGGCGACGTCGACGCCTTGGCGGCGCAGGTTCTCCGCGCAGGCGTCGAGCCGGTCGCACTCCTTGATCCGGGTGTTGTAGACGTCCTCGATCCGGATCGGGCCGGAGGCGAACGGGGCGATGGCGGCCAGCGTCGGCATGGTGTCGGAGATGTCGCGCATGTTGACGGTGCCGCCGGTGAGCGTGCCGCCGGTGACGGTGGTGGCGTCGGCGCCGATCTCGACCTTCGCGCCGAGCCGCTCCAGCACCTCGACGAACCTCAGGTCGCCCTGCAGCGCGCCGCGGCCCAGCCCGGGGACGGTCACCTCGCGGCCGGTCAGCGCGGCGGCGGCGAAGAAGTACGAGGCGGTGGAGGCGTCCGGCTCGACCGGGTACCGGGCGGCGGTGTAGCCGCCGGACGGGACGTCGAACACGTTGCCCTCGCGGGCCACCTCGACGCCGAAGCTGCGCATCATCGCGAGGGTGATCTCGACGTACGGGGCGGAGACCAGGTCGGTGACGTTGATCCGCAGGCCGGTGCGGGTGAGCGGGCCGAGCAGCAGCAGTGCCGTCAGGTACTGCGAGGACAGCCCGGCGTCGAGCGTCACCTCGCCGCCCTCGACGCCCGCCGCGCGGATGCTCAGCGGGTGGTGGCCCTCGGCGCCGTGGTGCTCCAGCTCGACGCCGAGGTCGCGCAGCGCGGTGGTGAGCGGGCCGAGCGGGCGGCGGCGCATCTGCTCGGACGCGTCGAAGTGGAAGGTGCCGTGCCCGGCGGCGGCCAGCGTCGGCAGGAAGCGCGCGGTGGTGGCGCCGTCCCGGCAGAACACCGACGCCCCGTCCGCCCCGGGGCCCTGCGGGCGCCCGGTGATCCGCCACTCCCGCTCCGCGCGCTCCACCCGGTAGCCGAGCGCGCCCAGCCCCTCGGCGAAGCCCTCGGTGTCGTCCGACACCAGCGGCCGCACCAGCGTCGTCACCCCGTCCGCCGCCGCGGCCAGGAACAGCGCGCGCGCCGTCACCGACTTCGAACCGGGGATCTCGACCAGCGCCACGGCGCACACTCCAGCGGGGAACGACGACAGAACCCCCCGATCCTGCCCTCCCGCCCCCGCCCCGGGCCGACTCGTCCCACGGTGCGGACACCGGAACGGGACCGCGGGGCCGGAGAGGAGGGAACGGCGGCGGGAGGAGCGGCCGGGGTCAGGCCGCGGCGGCGCGCAGGTCGTCGGCGGTGAGCAGCGACCGCAGGCGGATGCCCTCGGCCGCGAGCGCCCCGGCGCCGCCCTGCCCGCGATCGATCACGCACAGCACCTCGGTGCCGGGCGGCACCAGCGGGGCCATCCGGCGGGCGATCTCGTCCAACAGCACCGGGTCCCCCTCGAACCGGTACTTGTCGAAGTACTCGGTCGCGGTGCGGCCCGAGCGGAGCGTGAACTCCCCCGTCAGGTGGGAGGCGGCGTGGATGCGGCGGGCCAGGTCGGTGTGCGTCTCGGTGTCTGTCACAGATGGTCAGTCTCCCATCCTCCTTTCCGGACAGGGTGGTTGGGGTACCGACGGCCCACCGGGTCAGCGCGGGTCGGTCGGGTGCAGTTCGCCTCCGTCCCAGTCCAGCCAGCGGGTGATGCCGATCTCGCGGAGGAAGGGGAGGTCGTGGCTGGCGACGATCAGGGTGCCGCGGTAGCCGGCCAGGGCCTGGGTGAGTTGGCGGACGCTGGCGAGGTCGAGGTTGTTGGTGGGTTCGTCGAGCAGCAGGAGCTGCGGGGGCGGGTCGGCGAGCAGCAGGGCGGCCAGCGTGGCCCGGAAGCGTTCGCCGCCGGAGAGGGTGCCGGCCGGCTGGTCGGCGCGGGCGCCGCGGAACAGGAAGCGGGCCAGTCGGGCCCGGATCTCGTTGTCGGTGGCGCCGGGGGCGTGTGCCTTGACGTTCCGGAAGACCGTCTCCCGCTCGTCCAGGACGTCCAACTGCTGGGGGAGGTGGCGCAGTTGGACGGGGGTGGTGACCATGCCCTCGGCGGGGGCGAGGTCGCCGGCGATGGTGCGCAGCAGCGTGCTCTTGCCGGAGCCGTTGCGGCCGGTGAGGGCGATCCGCTCGGGGCCGCGCAGTTCCAGGTCGATCCGGCCGCGGCCGCCGTGGGCCAGGCGGACGCCCTCCAGGGTGAGGACGGTGCGCCCGGCGGGGACGGCGGTGCGGGGCAGGTCGATCCGGATCTCGGCGTCGTCGCGGACGGCCTCCTCGGCGGTGGCCAGCCGTTCCTTGGCCTCGTCGAGGCGTTCGGTGTGCATGCCGCGCAGGCGGCCGGCGGTCTCCTCGCCCTTGCCCTGGAGCTTGTCGGCCAGCGCCTTGGGGTCGTTGCGGCGCACCGAGCGCTGCTTGCCGTAGGCGGCGGACTTGGCGAGCCGCTGGGTGGCCTCGACCAAGTCCCGTTTCTGGCGCTTGACGTCGGCCTCGGCGTTGCGGACGACGCGTTCGGCGGCCTCCTGCTCGGCCTCCAGGGCCTCCTGGTAGGCGCTGAAGTTGCCGCCGTACCAGGTGACCCCGCCGTCCCGCAGGTCGGCGATCTGGTCGACCCGCTCCAGTAGTTCGCGGTCGTGGCTGACCAGCAGCAGCACGCCGGGGAAGGCGGCCACCGCGTCGTACAGCCGGGCCCTGGCCCGGACGTCCAGGTTGTTGGTGGGCTCGTCGAGCAGCAGGACGTCGGGGCGGCGCAGCAGCAGGGCGGCGAGGTGCAGCAGGACGGCCTGGCCGCCGGAGAGTTCGCCGGTGGTGCGGTCGAGGTCGAGTTCGGCCAGGCCGAGGCGGTCGAGGGTGGCGCGGGCGCGCTCCTCGACGTCCCAGTCGTCGCCGATCGCGGTGAAGTGGCGTTCGTCCGCGTCTCCCGACTCGATGGCGTGCAGGGCCTCGCGCCGGGCGCGGATGCCGAGCGTCTCGTCCACCCGCCGTCCGGCGGCGACCGTCAGGTCCTGCGGGAGGTAGCCGAGTTCGCCCGCGACCCGGACGGTGCCGGCGGCCGGGGTGAGTTCGCCGGCGATCAGCCGCAGCAGCGTGGACTTGCCCGCGCCGTTGAGGCCGACCAGGCCGGTGCGGCCGGGGCCGACGGCGAGGTGGAAACCGCTCAGCACGGGGCGGCCGTCGGGCCACTCGAAGCCGAGGTCGGTGCAGAGGATCGAGGTGGTGGGTTGCGCCATGAGGGCCTCCTGGAGGTTGCCGCGGGAAGGGGGAGCAACACGGGAGACACCGGGGGCGCGGGAGTGCGGAGGGCCGTCGCGGGGCCGCCTCCTCCGGAGGGGAGACGGGAGGGTCCGCACGGGAGCCGTGGCGGCTGCCCTGCCGAGGTCGCACTCGCGCCCGCACGCCGACCGACCCGGAGGGGACACGGGTGTGCGGCGTGGCGCGGTGTCTCATGACCTCAGACGAGCAACGGCCTTCTCCAGACGTGCGGGGCTGTAACGTCTCCGAGGTTACGCAGCCCCCCACGCCCCCCGCAACGGAATTAGGTCCCGTCCTCGCGGGGCCGGGCGCCCGCCCTCGCGGACCGCCCGGCGGGGGATCGGGCGGGGCCGGGCGCCCGGACGACGGCGGCGCCGGAAATGCACTCCCCCCCCCCCCGCCGGTCCGACGGGCCGATCGCGGAAAGCGATCATCCGAACACGTACGGCTTCGGTATATTGCTGTGATCAAAAAAGTAAACGTCTGATGAATATCGCGTGAGAGCATGTCCCCCTCCGGGTACGCACCGTTGCCCGTGAAGTGGGAGGACGCTCGACCCATGGCGCAGACTGACGAGATGTCGGCCGCACCGGAATCCGCACCGGAGCCCGATCCGGGAACCGCACCCGGCCGGAAGGCCAAGCCCCGCCGCAAGGGCCGGCGGATCCTCCTGATCAGTGGCGGCGTGGTGCTCGCCCTCGTGCTGGCCGCCGCCGGCACCGGGTTCTGGCTGTACCGGCACCTGGAGAGCAACCTCAGCACCGTCGACATCGACAAGGCGCTCGGCGAGGACCGCCCGGCCGTGCTGCCGACCGGCGCGCAGGACATCCTGGTGCTCGGCTCGGACTCCCGCAGCGGCGACAACGGCGAGCTGGCGGGCGGCGACGTCGGCGGCACCGCGCGCTCCGACACGGCGATGGTGGTGCACATCCCCGAGGGCCGTGCCAACGCCACCGTGGTGAGCATCCCCCGCGACACCATGGTCGCCCGTCCGGCCTGCACCACGGCCGCCGGCAAGCAGGTGGCCGCCGCGCCCCGGGTGATGTTCAACTCGATCTACACCACGGCGGGTCCGGCCTGCGTGGTGAAGACCGTCGAGACCATGACCGGCCTGCGGATGAACCACTACGTCGAGGTCGACTTCGCCGGGTTCAAGGAACTGGTGGACGCGATGGGCGGGGTGGAGATCACCACCGACGTCGCGATCGACGACAAGTACAGCGGCCTGCACCTGCCCGCCGGCACCCACGTGCTGGACGGCACCCAGTCGCTCGCCTTCGTCCGCACCCGGCACGGCATCGGCGACGGCAGCGACCTCGGCCGGATCGGCCTGCAGCAGAAGTTCCTGCTCTCGGTGCTGTCCCAGCTCCAGCGCAAGGGCACCCTCTCCAGCCCGACCAAGGCGTACGGCGTGGCGAACGCGGCCACCAAGGCGCTCACCACCGACACCTCGCTGGGGTCGCTCACCGGCCTGCTCGACTTCGCGCAGAGCATGAAGGGCCTCCAGCCGGAGCGGATGAGGACCGTGATGCTCCCGGTCGTCGCCGACCGGATCGACCACAACCGGGTGGTCGCCGACGAGACCCGCGCCCAGCAGCTCTGGCAGGCGCTGCGCGAGGACAAGCCAGTTCCGGCCGCCACCGCCGGCTGACAGAAGAGACGGATTGCGTTCGTGGATGCCTACCGCCCGCGGCTGAGCGTCGTCGTGCCCTTCCAGGACGTCGAGGCGTACCTCGCCGAGTGCCTGGAGTCCATCGCCCGGCAGTCGTTCCGCGACTTCGAGGTGATCCTGGTGGACGACGGCTCGACCGACGGTTCCACCGGGATCGCCCGGGCGATGTGCGCCCGCGACCCGCGTTTCCGGCTGATCCGGCAGGACGCGCACGGCCCGGGCCACGCCCGCAACACCGGGCTGCGGGCGATGCACCCGGACGGCGAGTTCCTGGTCTTCGCCGACGGCGACGACGTGGTGCCCGAGCAGGCGTACGAGACGCTGCTGCGCACCCTGGAGGAGTCCGGTTCGGACTTCGTCTCCGGCAACGTGCAGATGATGACCTCCACGAAGAAGTGGCAGTCCCCGCTGCACAAGGCCCCGATGGCCGCCAACCGGCGGGGCACCCACATCACGAAGTACGACAAACTGATCTACGACCGTACGGTGTGGAACAAACTGTTCCGGCGCCGCTTCTGGGACTACTACTTCATCGAGTTCCCCGAGGGCGTCCTCTACGAGGACTCCTGGGTCAACATGTTCGCCCACTTCCGGGCGTCCAAGGTCGACACCATCACCGACGTCGTCTACTACTGGCGCCGCCGCGAGGGCAACGCCGCCCCCTCCATCACCCAGCGGCACCACGAGGTCGACAACCTGCGCGACCGGGTCAACGCCGTCCTCACCGTCAGCCGCTTCCTCGGCCGGCACCGCTCCAGGACCTTCGCCGAGTCCAAGCGCAAGTACGACCTGGCCTGCCTCGCCTCCGACCTGATGCTCCACCTGAAGGCGCTCCCGGACGGCGACGAGGAGTACCGGACCTCCTTCATCACCTGGGCCAACGAGTTCCTGGACGAGGCCGGCGAGGACCTGATCGAGGAACTGCCCGCCGAGGCCCGGGTGAAGTGGCTGCTGGTGCGCCGCCGCAAGCTCCAGGCGCTGCTGGATGTCGTCGAGTTCGAGCGCCGGGGCGGGCCGATGCCGGTCCAGCGCCGCTTCCACCGGTACCTGAAGTACCCGCACCTCGACGACCGCGGGACCGGCATCGGCCGCAAGGCGTACCGGCTCGGCAAGGAGCTGTCGCTGCACGGCTCGATCGGCGGGGTCCGGTGGGACGGCGACCGGTTGGAGTTCTCCGGCAACGCCTACATCCGCTTCCTGAACGTCCACAAGCGGCACATGTCGATCAAGGCGCTGGCCCTGCGCAACAAGAAGCAGGGCCGGATGCTGCTGGTGCCCGCCCGCACCGTCTACGCGCCGCAGGCCACCGAGCACTCCAACCAGAACCGCTACTGCTACGACTGGTCCGGGTTCAGCGCGAGCTTCGACACCAACCGGCTCAAGCAGAAGGGCCAGTGGGTCGAGGGCACCTGGGACGTCGCCGCCGGAGTGCTCAGCCGCGGCCTGTTCCGCTACCGCGGCCTGGACCGCGGCAGCGCCGGCAGCGCCGCCAACCCGCCCTACCGGTACGTCGACAAGAACACCCGGGTGCTGCCGCTGTTCGTCCAGAACCGGCTCAAGCTCCGCGTCGAGGTGGTCCGCTGCCGGATCACCGGGCACCGCCTGGTCGGCGACCGGCTCGAACTGCGCGGCGTCCACCTGGGCCCGACCGTCCCCACCGGCGGCCAGCTGCGGCTGGTCAGCCTCGGCGGCGCGGGCCGCGCCCAGGCCCCCGTCCACTTCACCCCCGGCGGCGAGGGCTGGTGCACCTTCACCGTCCGCGTCCCGCTGCGCTCCCTGGTGCCCTCGCACCGCGGCCACGGCGGCGGCGACGGCGAGGGGGGCGTCCCGGAGTCCTGGGACCTCGGCGCCAACGGCTGGAAGACCACCTTCCACGTCGCCGGGCGCAAGATGACGATGTACCCCGTGATGGCCGAGGACACCCCCGACGGCCACCACCGCCTCCCCGACGAGCTGCAGACCGCGGAGGGCGACCGGGAGCTCGTGGTGCACCGCAACGGCGCCGGCTACCTCGTCCTGTTCGAGCGCGCCGCCCTCCCGCTGGCGACCCGCTTCGGCTGGGAGGAGGACGGCACCCTGGAGGTCGTCGGCCGCTACCCCGGCCTGCAGCTGCTGCCCGTCGCGGAGCGCCGGCGGCTCCACCTGGTGCTGCGCTCGCGCGCCCAGGGCACCGAGCGCGCCGTCCCGGTCGAACTGGCCGGCGAGCACTTCCGGGCCCGCTTCGTCCCCGCCCGGATCCGCACCCTGGCCGGCACCGTCCCGCTCGCCGCCGGCCGCTGGGACCTCTTCCTGCGCCGCCAGGACCCGTCCCGCACCGCGCCCGCCGACCTGCTGCCCGACCTGATGCTCAAGCTGGACCAGGAGGCCATCCCCCGGCTCCCGCAGTCCGCGACGGCCGGCGGCCGCGACTACGAGCTCCAGGCCGAGGCGTACGACCGGCTGTCCCTGCTGGTCCACTCCGCGATGCCCGACCACGCCCGCGGCCCCTACCGGCAGAAGCTGCTGCGCACCAAGGCGTACCCCGCCGCCCGCCAGCAGCCCGTCCGGCCCACCGTGCTGTTCGACGCCTTCAAGGGCACCCAGTACTCCGACAGCCCGCGCGCCGTCCACGAGGAACTGGTGCGCCGCGGCGTCGCGCTGGAGCACCTGTGGGTGGTCAAGGACGACCAGGTGGACGTCCCCGACACCGCCCGCGCGGTGCGGATGTGGTCGCCCGAGTGGTACGAGGCGCTCGCCACCAGCCGCTACGTGGTGGCCAACAACCACCTGCCCGACTGGTTCCGCAAGCGGCCCGGCCAGGTCGTCGTGCAGACCTGGCACGGCACCCCGCTGAAGAAGATCGGCCACGACATCGAGGCCGTCCACTTCGCCGACAAGCGGTACCTGGAGCGCCTCGCCGTCGAGGTGGAGAACTGGGACCTGCTGGTCTCCCCGAACTCGTTCTCCACCCCGATCCTGCGCCGCGCCTTCGGCTTCCCCGGCGAGATGGTCGAGTCCGGCTACCCCCGCAACGACGTGCTGCGCCGCCCGGGCACCGAGCGGCTCGCCACCGGGATCCGCCGCCGGATCGGCGTCCCCGACGGCAAGCGGGTCGTGCTGTACGCGCCGACCTGGCGCGACGACCAGTACTACGCGCCCGGCCGGTACAAGTTCGACTTCCGGATCGACCTCGACGACGCCCGGGCGCGGCTCGGCGAGGACCACGTGCTGCTGGTCCGCCGCCACCCCAACGTGGTGGACCCGGTGCCGGGCGCCGGGGACGGCTTCGTCTTCGACGTCTCCGACTACCCGGACATGGCCGACCTGTCGCTGATCACCGACGTGATGGTCACCGACTACTCCTCGCTGATGTTCGACTACGTCAACACCGGTCGGCCGATCCTGTTCTTCACCTACGACCTGGAGCACTACCGCGACACCCTGCGCGGCTTCTACTTCGACTTCCAGAGCAGTGCCCCCGGGCCGCTGGTCTTCGACTCCGAGGAGCTGATCTCCTCGATCCGGGACGTGGACCTGATCGAGGAGCGCTACGCGGAGCGCTACCGGCGCTTCCAGGACGCCTTCTGCGACCTGGACGACGGGTACGCCTCGGTCCGCCTGGCCGACCGGATCCTGGTCGCGGGCGGCGACCTGGAGGCGCCCCCGCAGGACCTGTCGGCGCTCCCGCTCGGCGGTCCCCGGCCGGGCTCCCGTTCCTTCCGTGACCTCGACGGGGTCGCGACGACGGCGGAGGAGCCGCCGCGCGACCTCCAGGCAGAACTGCGCAGACGATTGGAATCGGCCCATGGCTGACCAGGCCAAGCACACCCGCCGCATCTTCAACGGTGTGGACACCAGCGGCGCCGTCCCGATCGAGTACCGCTTCTCGCACGCCCGCAACGGCAACCGGCACCTGGTCGTGGTGTTCGCCAACCTCAACGCACCGGACGAGTACGGCTGGGGCACCGGCGTCCTGGACAAGGTGCGCGGCAACGTCCTGTGGATCCGCGACCTCTTCGAGGGCGCCAACGCCTACTACCTGTGCAAGCGGATGGACTTCTCGCTGGAGCGGTCCGTCGCCGCGCTGATCGAGCGGGTGATGCGCTCGCTGCAGCTGACGCCGCAGGACGTCACCCTCTTCGGCAGCTCCAAGGGCGGCACCTCGGCGCTGTTCTTCGGCCTCAAGTACGGCTACGGCAACATCGTCGCCAGCGTGCCCCAGTTCAACATCGGCTCCTTCGTGCGGGACCACATGCCCAGTGCGGCGAAGGTGATGATGGGCGAGGTGACCGAGCAGAACGTCGCCGTCATCGACGCCCTCCTGCCGGACCTGGTGATCGACAGCCCGCACCGGAACGCCAACATCTACCTGATCACCTCCCCGCAGGACGAGCAGTACCTGCGGCAGGTGCAACCGTTCGTCCAGTTCTTCCAGGGCTACTCGAACTTCAACTTCGTCTACAACGACTCGGCGCTGATCGCCGGCCACGGCAAGGTGACGCTGCGGAACCTGCCGACCCTCCTGGCCATCCTCAACCTGCTGGTGGACGGCATCGTCCCGTACATCGGCCTGGTCACCAACGGCGGTGAGGTCGTGCAGCCCGACTACACCGTGATCGACCAGTTCCTCAAGGAGACCTCGCAGGTCCAGGGCGGCGCGTTCCCCAGCCCGGTGATCACCTTCCCCCCCGTGCAGGCGGTGCTCCCGCCGGACGGCGTGGCCATCACCGGCTCCGCGCCGGGCGGCGTGCGGATCAGCATCTGGGAGAACGGCAAGTACCTCGCCTCGGCCCCGGTCGCCCCCGACGGCAGCTGGTCCTGGCAGGCCAACCGGACCTTCACCCCGGGCCGGCACGTGATCCGCCTGTTCGCCGCCGACGCCGCCAACGTCCACAGCGACCGCTCCGAGGTGGTGTTCACCGTCGACCCGCAGGCCCCCCGGTACGCCCCCGCCCCCACCTTCGACGGGGCCGCGGCGGCGGGGGGACCGCCGCGCGACCTCCAGGCAGAACTGCGCGCACGATTGGAATCGGCCCATGGCTGACCAGGCCAAGCACACCCGCCGCATCTTCAACGGTGTGGACACCACCGGCGCCGTCCCGATCGAGTACCGCTTCTCGCACTCCCGCAACGGCAACCGGCACCTGGTCGTGGCGTTCGCCAACTTCACAGCACCGGACGAGTACGGCTGGAGCAACGGCGTCCTGGACAAGGTCCGCGGCAACGTCCTGTGGATCCGCGACCTCTTCGAGGGCGCCAACACCTACTACCTGTGCAAGCGGATGGACTTCTCGCTGGAGCGGTCCGTCGCCGCGCTGATCGAGCGGGTGATGCGCCTGCTGCACCTGACGCCGCAGGACGTCACGCTCTTCGGCAGCTCCAAGGGCGGCAGCGCGGCGCTGTTCTTCGGCCTCAAGTACGGCTACGGCAACATCGTCGCCGTCGTGCCCCAGTTCAGCATCGGCTCCTACGTGCGGGCCGGCATCCCCGGCGCGGCGAAGGTGATGATGGGCGAGGTGACCGAGCAGAACGTCGCCGTCCTCGACGCCGTCCTGCCGGACCTGGTGATCGGCAGCCCGCACCGGAACGCCAACATCTACCTGATCACCTCCCCGCAGGACGAGCAGTACGTGCGGCAGGTGCAACCGTTCGTCCGGTTCTTCCAGGGCTACTCGAACTTCAACTTCATCTACACCGACTCGGCGCTGATCACCGACCACGGCAAGGTGACGCTGCGGAACCTGCCCACCATCATGGGCATCCTGAACATGCTGGTGGACGGCATCGTCCCGTACATCGGCATGATCACCAACGGCGGTGAGGTGCTGCCGCCCGACCACGCCGCGATCGACCAGTTCCTCAAGGAGACCTCGCAGGTCCGGGGGGACGCCTTCCCCAGCCCGGTGATCACCTTCCCGCCGGTGGAGGCGGTGCTCCCGCCGGACGGCGTGGCCATCACCGGCTCCGCGCCGGGCGGCGTGCGGATCAGCATCTGGGAGAACGGCAAGTACCTCGGCTCGGCCCCGGTCGCCCCCGACGACAGCTGGTCCTGGCAGCCCAGCCGGAACTTCACCCCGGGCCGGCACCTGATCCGCCTGTTCGCCGCCGACGCCGCCAACGTCCACAGCGGCCACTCCGAAGTGGTGTTCACCATCGACCCGCAGGCCCCCCGCGCCCAGTACGCCCCCGCCGCGGCGGCGCCGGCGCTGCCCGCGCCGGTGGTCACCGACCCCGTCGACGAGAGCTACGTGGCCGGCCCCGCCGTCCGGCTGACCGGCCGCGCGGACGGCGCCGAACGGGTCGAACTCGCCATCGGGGAGCGGGTGCTGGGCACCGCCCCCGTCGAGGACGGCCGGTGGAGCTGGCAGCCCGTCTGGGAGTGGCGCGGCGGCGGGCACACCGTCGAGGTCCGGGCGGCCGACGCCGACGGCCGGGTCTCGCCGCCGGGCAAGGTCACCTTCGTGGTGGCGGGCGCGCTCGTCACCAACCCCGTGCTCCGGCAGCGCTACCTCGGCTGACGGGCCGTCAGAGCGCGGCGGTGACGGTGAGCAGCTCCGCCCGGTGGTCGGAGGAACCGGTGTCCACCTGGTGGCAGCCGTGCCGGGGCAGCGCGGTGAACAGGTAGTCCAGCTTGAGCCCGTTCTGGTGGGTGGGCGCGAAGCCGGAGCGCTGGTCCGGCTCCTGCTGGGCGCACTCCCGGACGGTGTCGAAGTAGGCGGCGGGCCAGATCCAGGCGTCCCTGCCGTTCTGGCCCGGCGGTGAGGAGTTGAAGTCGCCGCCGAACACCGAGCCGGTCGTGCCCGGCGCCCCGGCCGTCCCGGCGGCGAGCAGCGCCGCCAGCTGGTCGTCGCGGAGTTCCGCGGCGCGGTCGGACCGGTCGGCGGGCGGCAGCGGGAGGTGCGCGACGCACAGCCGCAGGCCGCCGCCGGACGCGGTGCCCGGGGAGGCCGGGGCCGCCGGGGAAGCGGCGCCGGCGCCGGTGGCGGTGGCGGTGGCGGTGGCGCACAGGATGCCGCGGCGCAGGCCGTGCTCGGGCTGGGGCGCGGCGACCGGGGAGACGTCCGTGAGCGGGGCCGCCGCCAGGATGCCGATGCCGGCCTGGCCCCGGCCGTCGCCGCAGTCCACCGGGGCGGCGGTGCCCGCGTCGTCCACCTCCGCGTACGGCTGGAAGGCGAGCCGCCAGTCGGCGCCGAGCCCGGTCCGGGCCCGTTCCAGGTCTCCCCGGCACGCCTCCTGCACCAGCACCGCCCGCACTCCGTGGTCCACCGCCAGCGAGCGCAGCGCCTCGGCCTTCTGTTCGCCGCCGCCGTACTTGCCGCAGCCCCAGGCGACTTCCCCGCACATGTTCCAGGTGGCCACCGTCAGCCGGGGCCCGACCGGCCCGGCCGGCCCGTCCGGGCCGCCCTCGCCGACCATCGCCTCCGCGTCGTGCCGCACCGCGGGCACCAGACCGAGCAGCAGCGCGCCCGCCGCCGCGCCCAGGACCAACCGCAGGCGGCGGCGCGCCCGCGGAACACTGCTGCTGTAGGGCGGCACGGCATCCCCCCGGAACGCTGAACGGTGACGGCGACCAGCGTAACTTCACCGCGGGGGCGTTCCGACCCCGGTCCCGGACCCGCCGTCCCCCGCCCGTCCGGGGGGCGTCGCGGCGCCGCCTAGAATCGTGGTCATCATGACTGCCACTCTCGTCGTCAAGGACCTCGCCGCCGGCCACGGTGAGCGCACGCTGTTCTCCGGGCTGGACCTGGTCGTCGCCCCCGGGGACGTGATCGGGCTGGTCGGGGTGAACGGCGCCGGGAAGTCCACCCTGCTGCGGCTGCTGGCCGGGCTGGACGCCCCGGAGGGCGGCAGCCTCAAGCTGAGCCCGCCGACCGCGAACGTCGGCCACCTGCCGCAGGAGCCGGAGCGCCGCGAGGGCGAGTCGGTGCGCGACTTCCTGGCCCGGCGCACCGGCGTCGCGGCGGCGCAGGCGGCGCTGGACGAGGCCACCGAGGGCCTGGTGGAGGGCCGTCCGGGCGCGGACGACGCGTACGCGGCGGGCCTGGACCGCTGGCTGGAGCTGGGCGGCGCGGACCTGGAGGAGCGGGCCGAGGAGGTCGCCGACTCGCTGGGCCTGAAGGTCTCGCTGGACCTGCCGATGACGGCGCTCTCCGGCGGCCAGGCGGCCCGGGCGGGCCTGGCCTCGCTGCTGCTGTCGCGCTACGACGTGTTCCTGCTGGACGAGCCCACCAACGACCTGGACCTGGACGGCCTGGAGCGCCTGGAGGCGTTCGTGAAGGGCCTGCGCGCGGGCACCGTGCTGATCAGCCACGACCGCGAGTTCCTGGCCCGCACCGTCACCCGGGTCCTCGAACTCGACCTGCACCAGGGCCAGGTGAACCTGTACGGCGGCGGCTACGAGGCGTACCTGGAGGAGCGGACGGTCTCCCGGCGGCACGCCCGCGAGCAGTACGAGGAGTACGCGGACACGAAGTCCGGCCTGGAGGCGCGCGCCCAGATGCAGCGCAACTGGATGGAGCACGGCGTCCGCAACGCCCGCCGCAAGGGCGGCGACAACGACAAGAAGGCCCGGGCGCAGCGCGCCGAGTCGACCGAGAAGCAGGCCGCGAAGGCCCGGCAGACCCAGCGGATGATCGAGCGGCTGGACGTGGTGGAGGAGCCCCGCAAGGAGTGGGAGCTGCGGATGGAGATCGCCGCCGCGCCGCGCTCCGGCTCGGTGGTGGCGACGCTGCGCCGGGCGGCCGCCCGGCGCGGGGAGTTCGCGTTCGGCCCGGTGGACCTGCAGGTCGACTGGGCGGACCGGGTGGCGATCACCGGCGCGAACGGCGCGGGCAAGTCGACGCTGCTGGCGGCGCTGCTCGGCCGGCTGGAACTGGACTCGGGCTCGGCGTCGCTGGGTTCGGGCGTGCTGGTCGGCGAGGTGGAGCAGGCCCGCGGGCACCTGTTCGGCGGCGACGCCGGGCGTCCGCTGCTGGAGGCGTTCGCGGCGGCCGTGCCGGAGCTGAACCCGGAGGACGTGCGCACCCTGCTGGCCAAGTTCGGCCTGAAGGCGGTGCACGTGATGCGCCCGGCCGGGACGCTCTCCCCGGGCGAGCGGACCAGGGCGGCGCTGGCGCTGCTCCAGGGCCGCGGGGTGAACCTGCTGGTGCTGGACGAGCCGACCAACCACCTGGACCTGCCCGCGATCGAGCAGTTGGAGTCGGCGCTCGCCTCGTACACCGGCACCCTGCTGCTGGTCACCCACGACCGGCGGATGCTGGAGGCCGTGCAGGTGAACCGGCGGCTGGTGGTCGCGGACGGCCGGGTCACCGAACTGTAGGCCCCCGCGCGCTCCCCGCCGGTCGCCCGCTCGTCGGTTCTCGTCGGCCGCCGGCTTGCCGGTTTTCGCCGACCGCGCCCCGGCCCCTTCCGCCGGGGCGTCCGGCGTGCTGGGGTGGCGCGCATGGCTGACCGTGACCCCTCCCGCGCGCCGTCGCACCCGACGACGCCGCTGCACCCGATGAGCGTCCCCGCCGACGAGGCGGCCGACCGCTGCCGGGAGTTCCACCGCGTGATGGACCAGCGCCGCACCGTGCGCGACTACTCGACCCGTCCGCTGCCCGAGGGGGTGCTGGAGTGGGCGGTGCGGACGGCGGCGACCGCGCCGAGCGGCGCGCACGTGCAGCCGTGGCGGTTCGTGGTGGTCACCGATCCGGAGCGCAAGCGGCGGCTGCGGGAGGCCGCCGAGGCCGAGGAGCGGGAGTTCTACGCCCACCGGGCGTCCGAGGAGTGGCTGGCAGCACTGGCCCCGATCGGCACCGACTGGCGCAAGCCGTTCCTGGAGGACGCGCCCGCGGTGATCGTGGTGTTCGAGGTGCACAAGGGCCCGAACTCGCCGCGCCCGTACTACACCAAGGAGTCGGTGGGCATCGCCGTCGGCTTCCTGCTCTCCGCCCTGCACCAGGCCGGCCTGGCCACGCTGACCCACACGCCGAGCCCGATGCGCTTCCTGAACGAGGTCTGCGACCGCCCGCCGGAGGAGCGCGCCGCGTACGTCATCCCGGTCGGCTACCCCGCCGAGGACGCCCGGGTGCCGGACCTGGAGCGCAAGCCGCTGGACGAGGTGATGGTGCGGCTCTGACGGTCGACCGCGGAGCGTGGCCGCGGTCGGCGGTCGGCGGCGAAGCGCAAGGGTAGCGGGGCGGATATCCGCTGGTGGGAACGGTCGTGCATGGCCCATACTCCGTCCATGAGTCACTCCGCCGACACGCCCGACAACTCTGTGCCACCGGTCACCGCGGGTCGCCCGCCCGAACTGCTGCCCGTGGGCGGCGGCGCGCACCTGCGCCGCCGCACGCTGGCGGACGCCGCCGCGCTGAACGCCGCGGTGAACGCCAACCTCGCCCACCTGAGCCCGTGGATGCCCTGGGCGCAGCACGCGCCGACCCTGGCGGAGAGCGAGCAGCTGTCGGTGCGCGGCGAGGCGGCCTGGGAGCGGGGCACCGACTTCCTGTACCTGCTGGGCCTGGACGCGGACCCGGCGGTGGTGATCGGCGCCTTCGGCCTGCACAGCCGGCTCGGCCCCGGCGCACTGGAGGTCGGCTACTGGGTGCACCACGAGCACACCGGCCGGGGCCTGGCCACCGCCGCCGCCCGCGCCCTGACGGGTGCCGCGCTGGCGCTGCCCGGCATCAACCGCGCCGAGATCCACTGCGACGAGTCGAACGCGGCCAGCGCCGCCGTCCCCCGCAAGCTCGGCTACGTCCTGGACCGGATCGACCAGGAGGCTCCGATCGCCCCCGCCGAGACCGGCCGGAAGATGATCTGGGTGACGTCCGGCCTCTGACGCCCGCGCCCCGGCCCGGCGTCACGGGTGTCGGGCCCGGGGCCCGTCGGCCCGGGGCCCGTCAGCGGCGGGCGATCCGTTCGACCAGGGTCTGCCAGCCGTCCGCGAGCAGGGCGCCCAGGTCGTCCTCGGCGCACCCGGCGGCCCGGCCCCCGGGGGGCAGGTCGGCGACCAGGAAGAGCAGCGCGGGGCCCTCCAGCGCGCTGGCGAGCTGGAGCGAGAGAGTGTCCAGGTCGGGCAGGCCCAGGGCGGCCTGGGCGAGCAGCATCCGGATGTGCGGGCGGGAGAAGTTCGGGCCGACCGCGGGCGGGGCGACACCCTTGCGCTCGAACGAGGCGCGGGCGATCTCGTGGCGCTCCAGCAGGAAGCGGGTGCGGGCGCGGCCGTAGGCGATCAGCCGGTCGACGGGGTCGCCGCCGGGGCCGAGCGGGGGCGGGCCGGACAGCACCTCGCACTGGAAGCGCCGCTCCTCGGCGTCGAGCAGGGCGCGGAAGATCCCGGCCCGGGTGCCGAAGCGGCGGAAGACGGTGCCCTTGCCCAGTCCGGCACGCTCGGCGAGCCCGTCCATGGTGACGTGGTCCGCCCCGAGTTCGGCGATCATCGCGCGGGCGGTGCAGAGCAGCACCTCGCGGTTGCGGGCCGCGTCCGCGCGCTCGGTGGGGGGTCGACCGAAGGGGACCAGGGGGCTGTCCATGGGCGCCAATTTACCCGGCGGGAGAAACGGGGTAAAGTCCGTTTACGTCGAGGCGGTGCCCACCGGGCCCGCCCCTGCCCCGCCGTGCCCGTCCGCGCGCCCGAACCGCGCCCACCCGTGCCCACCGCCCTCCCGGCGGGGCGCGAACCGAGGAGTACTGTCATGAACCTGTTCCGCCTGGACGCCAGCATCATGCCCGGCGCCTCCACCAGCGCCGAGCTCGCCGACACCGCCGAGGCCGAGTGGACCGCCGCCCACCCCGAGGGCACCGTCACCCGCCGCAACCTGGGTACCGACCCGCTGCCCGGCGACATCTGGGCCACCGCCGCCCTGGCCGGCTTCACCCCCGAGGACCAGCGCACCCCCGAGCAGCAGGAGGCCGCCGCGCTCGGCGCCTCCCTCGCCGCCGAGCTGAGCGCCGCCGACGCCGCGATCATCGCCGTCCCGCTCTACAACTGGGGCGTCTCCCAGCACTTCAAGACCTGGGTCGACCTGGTCATCGCGGGCGCCGGCCCGACCGCCGAACTCCTCAAGGGCAAGCCGGTCGTCCTGGTCACCTCGCTCGGCGGCGGCTTCGCCCCCGGCACCCCCCGCGAGGGCTGGGACCACTCCACCCCGTACATCGAGCGCATCCTGCGCGACGTCTGGGGCGCCGACCTCACCACCATCCGCCGCGAGCTGACCCTCGCCGCCGTCAACCCCGCGATGGAGAGCCTGCGCGACCTGGCCGCCGAGTACCACGCCCAGGCCCTGGACGCCGCGTCCGCCGCCGGCAAGGGCCTGGTCCGCGCCTGACCAGCCGCGCGACCGCCCCGGAAGGGCGCCGACGGTCACCCGCCGTCGGCGCCCTCCGCCGCTCCCGACCGCCCGACCGCCCGACCGCCCGGAGCCCGGCAGCCCGGCAGCCCGGCCGGTTCACCGCCCCAGCGCGGCCACGATCCGCCCGGCGGCCTGCGCCGGCGTGAGGTGCGTGGTGTCGACCACCTCCGCCTCGGCGTGCAGCCAGTCGCGGGCCGCCCGCGCGTAGGGCTCCAGGTACCTGAGCCGGAACGGGGAGTCCGGGCCCGTGACGGTGTCCCCCGCGATCCGCCGCCGGAGGGTCTCCCGGTCGGCGTGCAGCACGAAGTGGCGCACCGGGATCCCGTACCCGGCCAGGCCCCCGCTGATCTCCCGCCAGTACTCCTCGACCAGGACGGTCATCGGCATCACCAGCGTGCCGCCCGCGTAGTCGAGCACCCGGCGGGCCGTCTCCACCACCAGCGGACGCCACGGCGGCCAGTGCTGGAAGTTGTCCGTCCCGGGCAGCCCCGGCCTGATGTCCATCAGCGTCTCGCCGACCTTCTCGGCGTCCAGCACCCGGGAGTCCGGCAGCAGCCGCTGCACGTGCGTGCCGGTCGTCGTCTTGCCCGCGCCGTGGGTCCCGTTCAGCCATACGATCACCCGGCCCACGCTACGCCCCGCCCGGGCGGCCCGTCCCGTTCCGGCGCCGCGCGTAAGACGACCTATCATCTCGGCATGCCCTCAACCGAGTTGGTCCGCATCGTCTCCCGCTCCTCCCCGATGGCACTCGCCCAGGTGGAACGCGTCCGCGCCGAACTGGCCGCGCTCCACCCGGGGATCCGGACCGAGGTGGTGCCCGTCACCACCTCCGGCGACCGCTGGCCGGGCGACCTGGCCGCGCTCGGCGGCAAGGGCGCCTTCACCAAGGAGGTCGACCAGGCGCTGCTGGACGGCACGGCCGACCTCGCCGTGCACTGCCTCAAGGACGTCCCGGCCGACCGCCCGCTGCCGGCCGGCACCACCTTCGCCGCCCACCTGCGGCGCGACGACATCCGCGACGCCCTGGTCCACCCCGGCGGCCTGACCCTCGACCAGCTCCCGCCCGGCTCCCGGATCGGCACCTCCTCGGTCCGCCGGATCGCCCAACTCGCGGTCTCCCACCCACACCTGGAGACCGTCCCGATCCGCGGCAACGCCAACAGCCGCCTCGCCAAGCTGGACGCCGGCCAGGCCGACGCCCTGCTGCTGGCCGTCTCCGGCCTGGAGCGGATCGGCGCCGCCGACCGGATCAGCGAGGTCCTCACCGTCGAGGCGATGTGCCCGCCGATCGGCGCCGGGATCCTCGCCCTGCAGTGCCGCGAGGACGACACCCGCACCATCGACACCGTCTCCGGGCTCGGCCACCACGACACCTGGCGCGAGGCCGCCGCCGAACGCATGTTCCTGCACGTCCTGCAGGGCCACTGCAACTCCCCCATCGCCGGCCACGCCAAGGCCGAACCCGACGGCACCCTCTCCCTCCGCGGCCACGTCTTCACCCCCGACGGCAAGCGCGTCCTCAAGGCCCACGAATGGGCGGGCCCGCTCTCCCCCGAGGACCTCGGCACCTCCGTCGCCCTGACCCTCAAGCGGGCCGGTGCCACCGAACTCATCTCCGCCATCCCGCACTGAGCCCGCGGACGGCGGGCCGGAGCAGCGGATCACCGCCGGGCCCGGGCTCCGCCGCCGGGGTCAGGACGACTGGCCGGTGGCGCGGACGTAGACGTCGCCCGCCCCGGTCGGGCCGTCCTGCGTCCGGACCACGTAGACCTGGCGGTGGACGCCGCTCCCCGGGGCTTCGGGGAGCAGGGCGGCTTCGGGCGGTTCGTCGCCGGGCAGGGCCGTCCGCAGGTCGTCCGGCAGGGGCGCCGGGCCGCCGGGCCCGGGCAGGTCGTAGGTGCGCAGGAAGTCGTCGACGTTGACGTCGTCACCGCCGCCGAGGCGGTAGTGCAGGTAGCCGACCCGGGTGCCGTCCGGTGTCCGGGCCAGCACCGCGTCCTGCGGGACGTAGTACCTGCCCTTGCCCGGGTGCTGGTCGGCGTGCAGACCGGCCAGCCGCTGCGCCCGGGTCGAGTCGGTCTCGCGCGGGGTGTGGTCGCGGGTCAGCGCGACCACGCCCCAGCCCACGACCAGCACGGTGAACCCGACGCACGCCGCCAGGAACGCGACGAGCAGCCGCCGCAGCACGGGCCGCACGGGTGTCACGGCGTCAGAGCTTCCTGGTCCGGGTGTCGCTGTTGCCGCCCATGTCGAACTCCTGGGCGAGCCCGGTCCGGTGCAAGCGCTGCATGTCGTCGTCGGTCACGGTGCCGATGCCCGGGACCTCGGTGGACTTGCCGCTGTCCCAGTTGTAGCGGTCGCGGACCTGGGTCTGGTAAGTGACCGTGACCTCCGGCGGTCCGCCCGGCGTGGCCGGCGGTTTCACCTCGATCTTCGCCTGGGTGTTGTAGTGGAACGAGCCCACCGCGTAGAACCAGTCCTGGCTGCTGTCCGGCGTGGCGGACATCGGCTGCCAGCCGGTCTGCTTTACCAGGGCCACCGGTTTCCCGGTCCGGCGGTACTCGGCGAGCGCCTGCGCCTCCCAGCCGGGCAGGTTGCCGTCCAGGGTCTCGTCGACGCTCTGCCGGAAGTCGGGGACGTCCCGCAACATGTCCTCGACGTCGAGTTCCACCGATTCCCCGGTGCCGGAGAGGTAGTGCGCCATCATGGCGCTCGCGTTGACGTCGCCCGCCTTGAACGGCATGCCGACGATGCCCGCGCCGAGGGTGTTCTTCAGCTTGACGTCGCGCTGCGTGGGCTCCTCGGAGTCGTACGCGCCGGCGCCCCGGTCGTACGGGTCGGGCGGGAGCAGCACCCCGCCCGCGCCGCTGAAGACCTTGCGCATGTCGCGGGCCGCGGTGAGGTCCTCGGCGACGACCCGCTCAGTCCAGCCGTCGAGGCGGTCGTAGCCGACGGCCTTCTCGATCCGGTCGAGTTCGTGGGCCGCGGTGTCGCTGACGTCCGCGGCGTAGCTCAGCGCGGCCTCGACCAGGTTGCGGACGTCCCCGGCGGCGGTGGACAGTTCACGGTCCTCCAGCCGGGCGTCCGGGTCGTTGGCGTACCCCGCCCGGGACGGGAAGCGGACGGTGCCGTCGTCCTCGACCGCGAGGCCGTTGCGGTGCGCCAGGTCGTCCGCCTCGGCCATCCAGCGCCGGGCCAGGGCCAGCCCGTCGGCGGTGTTGCTGAGGGTGAGCCTGGCCGCCTCCATCTCCCGTTCGGCGATGGAGAGTTCGTCGATCAGGTCGGCGAGCGAGCGTCGGCCCAGTTCGGCCGCTTCCCCGCTCCACCCCTCCTGCAGCGTGGAGAGGACGTCGACGGCCTCGAAGCGTGCCTCGCCGGCGGCCGTCGCGATCCTGTCCCACTCCTCGGCGGCCCGGCCGAAGGCGGCGGGGTCGCAGTCGCGCAGTCGGGCCACCGTGACGGGGGCGTCGAAGAGCCGCTCGTGGCCGGGCGTGCTCGCGTTCCAGCGGCCGTCCGGGGCGTCGTTGCCGTCCGCGGGCCGCATCAGCCGTTCCCTTCCAGCAGGACGGCGGCGCGGCGGAACTGCTCGGCGACCGCGTCCTCCTGACGGCCGTAGTTCGCCGCGGTGACCCGCAGCCCCTCCCCGAGCGCGCGCATCGCGGCGACCGTCCGCCCGGTCTCGCCCTCCCAACGCCGGGCGCAGTCGCCCAGCGACTTGCCGACCGCCCATTCGCCGTGGCGGCGGGCCGCCGCGTCCGACTCGCCGAACCCCGCGTTCGCCGCGGACAGCTTGTCCGCCCCCTCGTCCAGCTCGTTCGCCGCGACCGGCAGCCGCTCGGGCTCCGAGACGTACCCGCTCAACCGACGCTCCCCCTCCGTACCGGAATCGTTCACCTGTGGTTCTGGACGCGGCACGGCCCGAGCGGGTTCCCCCTCCCGTCGGCGTCGTCGTCAGATGTGCCGCTCGACAGCGCCGAGATCCAGTGGTGCGGTTCCACCGCAGAACCGAGGGTAGTTCCCGGCACGGCGGCAACCGGGCGCCTCACGGAACTGCGGCCCACCGATCCGCCCCCGGCCAGCAAGAAGCCCCGCAGGCCGGGTGTTGGGCCGCAGGGCTTCGTGTCGCTCCGGAGGATCAGACCTCGCCGAACTCCCCGGCCTTGACGGCAGCGACGAAGGAGGCGAACCCGGCCTTGGTGAAGAACAGCGCGGGGCCCTGCGGGTCCTTGGAGTCACGAACAGGCAGGTGGCTCGGCGAAGCGGCCGGGGCGACCTCGATGCACTCGCCACCGTTGTTGCTGTACGTGGACTTCATCCAGCGCACCTCGGACAGGTCGATGTCGGTCATGAGAATTCCTTCCTGAGAGCCCGGGCCCTGGCGAGTGAAGCGACCGTAGACAAGGACTCCACCTGGAGCAGATCGTACTCCCTGGACCAGGCGGAAACCGTCTCCCGGCTGCGCTCAAGATAGCCTCGGGCCTGCGATTCCGCGTAGCCGACTACCGCTCGATCGGGAAGGTCGAGCAGTACCAGCGGCATCGTGAACGGCGTTCGTTCCCCCAGGTCGAACGGAGCGATCTGAATGGTGATCCACGGCTGCGCAGCCAACTCCTCCAGGTACCTCAACTGCTCAGCCATCACCGCCCTTCCGCCGATCGGACGTCGAATGCAACTCTCATCGATGACCGCGTGGATGAAGGGTGGATTCGACCGACTCAGCAGGGATTGACGGCCTGCCAGGAAAGCAACACGCGCATCGGCCTGCTCCTGAGTGATACTGCCGCGCTGAGCAGCGGCGTTCGCAAGCGCGGACGCATAGGCCGGTATCTGCAACAGCCCCTGAATCACTCCGATCCCGAAGGTCCGCATCCGTCGGCACCGGGCCTCCGCCGCCGTGAACTCCGCGAAGCCCTCCAGCAGGCTGGCGTTGGAGTACTGCCGCCAGAGCTACTGGAACCGCTCGCCGGTCCCGAACACCTGATCTGCCCTGACTGCCAAGTTAAGGGTCACGGGCTTCTTCCCTCTTTCCACGTACGAGAGCAGACCCCCCGAGTAGCCCATGCGCGCGCCCGCTTCGAGCTGCGACCATCCACGGGCCCGCCGTGACCTGCGGAGTTCTTCGCCGAAGCGCAGGGCAGGAGATGACATGCCGTCAATTTCTTGATCGCCACTCACTGCCTCAACTCCTTAACTCGACGAAAGCGTCACCGGGCAGGTACTGGTGAGCGTAGTCGTTTCTGCCGATGCTTGTGACGCACAGAAGGCAGAAAGAAGCGGACGGTGACCGGCGCTCGGGGTGCGCCCCGGCGCGCGTTCGGCCATGGACCGTCCACGGAGGGCGCGGGCACCCTTTCACGCCCCCGCGCAACATCACCCACGAGGTACATGAACCATGCCCGATCACCAATACCCCACTGCGGCGGCGAAGTTGACCATCCGGGTCTACACCGTGCGGCCCGACGGCAGCCGGGTGCAGGTCTCCTCCTGCACCTCCGACGAGGACCTCCACCTGCC
>NZ_BAAANS010000006.1:0-189242 GCF_039529925.1 Kitasatospora saccharophila
GGGGGTTGAGGGTGGTGGTGCGGGGGCGGGGGTGTGGGGACGGGTGGGTTCGGGTGTGTTGGGGGTGCGTAACTGTCCGGTTCCGATCCGGTCCGGAAAAGGTGGACTCGTGCCGTTCGGGGCGGGGGAAGCCCTAGGGTTCCCGTGAAGATCCCGTGAGTGGTGTCGGGACATTTCCTGATGGTTCGGCAAGCAGCCTAGGAGCGCGGCACGTTGGAGACTCTCGGCGATGGCGATCCGCACGCGATCGGGCCCTACCGGTTGTTGGGGCGGCTGGGGGCCGGCGGGATGGGGGAGGTGTTCCTCGGGCGGACGGCGGGCGGGCGGACGGTTGCGGTGAAGACGGTCCGTCAGGAGTTCGCCGCGGACCGGGAGTTCCGGCAGCGGTTCCGGCAGGAGGTGGACGCGGCGCGGCGGGTCGGCGGGCGGTGGACCGCGCCGGTGCTGGACGCCGACACGGAGGGGGCGCAGCCGTGGGTGGCCACCGGGTACGTCGCGGGGCCCTCGTTGACGGACGCGGTGCAGCGTTTCGGCGCGCTGCCGCCGGACACCGTGCGGGCGCTGGGCATCGGGCTGGCCGACGCGCTGGAGGCGGTGCACGAACTGGGGCTGGTCCACCGGGACGTCAAGCCGTCGAACGTGCTGCTGGCGCTGGACGGGCCGCGGCTGATCGACTTCGGCATCGCCCGGGCACTGGACGCGACCTCCGCGCTGACCAGGTCGGGGTACGTGGTGGGTTCGCCGGGGTTCATGTCACCGGAGCAGGCCAAGGGCCGCCCCTCGGGCCCGGCGGGTGACGTGTTCGGGTTCGGCGCGGTGCTGGTCTTCGCCGCGACCGGGCGGGCCCCGTTCGGCGAGCAGGACAGCGCGGCCGGGCTGCTCTACCGGATCGTCCACGAGGAGCCGGAACTCGGCGGCCTGGACGGCGACCTGCTCGCCCTGGTGCGCGACTGCCTGGACAAGGAGCCGGAGCGCCGGCCGTCCCCGGCGGCCCTCCGGGAGCGGCTGGAGCGCAGCGCGGCGGGGCTGACCCGGCTCGGCGACCGGGGCTGGCTGCCCGGTGCGGTGTCCGAGGAGGTGGCGCGGATGGCCGTCGCGCTGCTGGACCTGGAGTCGCGGCCCGTCACGGAGCCGCCCGCGCCGCCCGCGCCGACCGTGCTCGCCGCCCCGCCGACGGTTCCCCCGACCGCCCCCCACCAGACGCCCCCGTCGTACGGCCCGCCCGCGGACCCGTACGTGTCCCGGACGCCGCCGGGCGCGTACCCGGCTCCGAACCCGTACGTCTCCCGGACGCCGCCGGGCGCGTACCCGGCCCCGAACCCGTACGTCTCCCAGACCCCGCCGGGCGCGTACCCGTACCCCGCCGTCATCGTGCAGCAGCCGCCCAAGCGGCGGACGGCGCCGCTGATCGCCACCGGGGTGGTCGCGGCGGTGCTGGCGGGGCTGGGCGTGTGGGCCGCGACGGGCGGGCTGGGCGGCGACGAGGAGGCAGCGGGCGGGCCGTCCGGCAGTCCGGCGGCGGTCACCACCCCGGGTGCCGGGAAGTCCCCGGGGCCGGACGCCTCGGCCACCCCGGCCGGGCGGAAGAGCGACCCGCCGCCCTCGCCCTCGCCCTCGCCCTCGCCCTCGCCC
Organism: Kitasatospora saccharophila; assembly: GCF_039529925.1. Taxonomy (NCBI): domain Bacteria; kingdom Bacillati; phylum Actinomycetota; class Actinomycetes; order Kitasatosporales; family Streptomycetaceae; genus Kitasatospora; species Kitasatospora saccharophila. Next base: position 1,633 of record NZ_BAAANS010000006.1, read on the forward strand.
GAGGACGGGGACGCCGTCGCGGACGCGTTCCTGGGGACCTTCGAGGGGACGGCCGCCTCCTCGAACGGGCTGCGGCTCGTCATGCGGTTCACCGTCCACCAGGGCGCGGTCGGTGACCCGGTCGCCTACGTGGAGACCGACGGCGGCCTCGGCACCGGCCAGGTGATGTGCACCAACGAGGCGTCCCTGGTGTCCGCCACCAAGACCCGGCTGGTCGCCCGCACCGTGACCGGGACGGTCAGCGCGGGCTGCGACCCGATCGGCGGGGACGCGGTCCTCACCCCCAACAAGGACGGCTCCCTGCACTTCGTCCAGCAGGGTTTCTCCGGCGACATGGAGCGCAACGACTGAGCCGCGGACCCGGCCGGGCCGCCGACGAGGCCGGCCGGGGCGCCGACGAGGCCGGCCGGGGCGCGGTTCAGATCGTGCCCCAGACCGGGGCGGAGACCAGGGCGGACAGCTGGTCGGTGGTGAGCACGGGGTCGCCGGGCCGCTCGCCGTCGCGTCCGGTGGTGGAGTTCCAGAGCCGGAGGCTCACCTCGGTGCCGTCGGGGAGCAGGGCGTTGGCGAGGTAGCCGCCGTCGGTGGTGCGCTGGGCGCCGCCGAGGGAGACGGTGCTGCTGACCAGGGTGCCGTCGGGACGGCGGTCGGGGCTGCGGTGCATGGTGGAGAAGGTGAGCTGCGGGTCGGTCGGGTAGCTGCGCCGCCAGCCGGGGGTGACGCTGAGCAGCAGGACGCTGGTGCGGCCGTTCGCGGTGACGTCGACCCGGATCCGGCCGGGCAGGTCGGTGCCGGTGCGGCTGGTGTCCAGCTGGACGCCCTGGACGCCGTTCAGCAGCGGGGTCAGGGCGGCGAGCATCCGGTCGCCGGCCGGGGCGGGCCGGGCCGGCGGCCGGGAGGGGGCGGTGCCCAGTGTGCCGAACACCCACTGCCACTGCGGGGCGGTCACGATCTCGGTCAACTTGGCCTTGTCCAGCGGCAGTTCCTTGACGGTCGGGTCGGCGGAGACCTCGTCGACCTGCACCAGGCGGCCGTTGGCGAGGGTGTACGCCACGCTCAGGCTGTGGTCGTCGCTGCCGGGCCCGCCGTAGCCGGTGGTCAGCAGGTGCGAGCCGTCGGGGCGGGCGGCGGGGTCGCAGGTGGCGCTGCCGGGGACGACCGGCTCGTAGCACAGCAGGCGCTGGGCGTCGGTGGTGACCGGGGTGGCCACCAGGTCGATGGCGAGCAGGAGTTGGGCCCGGCCGCCGTGGCCGTCGTCGTAGCCGAGGTACGCCTGCGGGACCTGTCCGGGCGTGTTCGGGTCGGGCGCGCGGCCCTGCCCGTCGCTGACGGTGCCGCCGGCGGGCAGCAGCGAGGTCAGGGTGTCCAGCATGAACGCGTCGTCGACCCGGGGCGGCGTCGCGGCCGGGGCCTGGGCGGACGGCTTCGGGCGGTCGGGCAGCAGGGCCGGGACCACCCCGGCGGCGGCGACCAGGGCCACCGCCGAGGCGACGCCGATCCGGCGGCGCAGCACGCGGCGGCGGCCGCGCCGCTCGGCGCCCAGGGCGAACTCGTCGGCGGGCACGGCGGGCGCCAGTTCGGCGCCGGCCCGCAGGACGCGGGCGAAGTCTTCTTCTTCGGAAGGCGAAGGCATGGTGGGGCTCCGTGACGTGCGGTGCGGGAGGTTGGGGAAGGCCCGGAGGTTCGGGAAGGGCGGGAGGGCCGGGCTCAGGGGCGGGCGAGGTCGTCGAACTGGTCGCCCAGCCGGGTGCGCAGCCGCGCCAGGGCCCGGGAGGCGCGCGACCGGACGGCGCTGGGGGTCAGCCGCAGCGCGGCGGCGGTCTCCTCGACGCCGAGGTCCTCCCAGTAGCGCAGCACGAGCACGGCCCGGTCCTGCTGCGGGAGTTCGGCGAGCACGCCGAGCAGGGCGACGCGCAGCGCCGGGTCGTCCCCGCGGCCGGGGGCCTCGGCGAAGGTGTCGGTGACGCGCTCGCTGCTGCTGCGCCGGCACCGGTGGCTGAGAAAGGTGTTGACCAGGACGGTGCGGGCGTACCCGGCCGGGTTCTCCATCCGGGAGATCCGGCGCCAGCTCCCGTACAGCTTGCCGAGCGCTTCCTGGGCGAGGTCCTCGGCGAGGTGGGCGTCACCGCCGGTCAGCAGGTAGGCGGTGCGCACCAGGTGGCGGGCCTGGGAGACCGCGAATTCCCGGAACTCCGGGGGGCCGCCGTCGGCGCCGCGGGTCGTCGTCGAGCTGTCCATGCCCCTCTAACGCGGCGTGGTCGGGTTCTTGTCGCACCATCGGCTGATCATGGATTCTCCCGCCGGGGTGTCGGGCCGGGACAAACCAGGACGAAGTGTGACGATGCCAGGGTGACCACCTCCAGCGAAGTCAGCCAGGCAGCGCCGCCCGTCCTCGACCGGCGGCAGCGGAACGTCGTGTTCGGCACCATCATGCTGGGCATGCTGCTGGCCGCACTCGACCAGACCATCGTCGGCACCGCGCTGCCCACCATCGTGGCCGACCTCGGCGGGGCCTCCCACATGTCCTGGGTGGTGACCTCCTACCTGCTCGCGGAGACCGTCACCACCGCGCTGGTCGGCAAGATGGGCGACCTGTTCGGCCGCAAGGTGGTCTTCCAGGTCTCCGCGATCGTCTTCATCGTCGGCTCCTTCCTGTGCGGTCTGTCCACCAACATGCTGCTGCTGATCATCTGGCGGGCGGTCCAGGGCGTCGGCGCGGGCGGTCTGATGGTCACCTCGATGGCGCTGATCGCCGACGTCATCCCGCTGCGCGAACGCGGCAAGTACCAGGGCGCGATCGGCGCGGTCTTCGGCGTGGCCACCGTGGTCGGCCCGCTGCTCGGCGGCCTGTTCACCGACCACCTGTCCTGGCGCTGGGCGTTCTACGTGAACGTGCCGATCGCGATCGTGGTGGTCATCGCCGCCGCCCGGAACATCCCCGTGGTCAAGTCCGGCGTCCGGCCCGTCATCGACTACCTGGGCATCACCCTGGTCGCGATCGGCGCCAGCGCCCTGATCCTGGCCACCAGTTGGGGCGGCAACGAGTACGCCTGGGGCTCGGCCGTGATCATCGGCCTGTTCGCGGCCGGCGTCGTCGCGCTCGCCCTGTTCTGCTGGGTCGAGACCAGGGCCGCCCAACCCACCCTGCCGATGCGGCTGTTCCGCAACCAGGTGTTCACCGTCTGCTCGATCCTCAGCTTCATCGTCGGCTTCGCCATGCTCGGCGCGCTGACCTTCCTGCCGACCTTCCTGCAGTACGTCGACGGCGACTCGGCGACCGTCTCCGGCGTGCGCACCCTGCCGATGGTGCTCGGCCTGCTGATCGCCTCGATCTTCTCCGGCAACGTGGTCTCCAAGACCGGCAAGTACCGGCTCTTCCCGATCATCGGCTCGGTGGTGATGGGCGTCGGCCTGTACCTGCTCTCCCTGCTGGACGTCGGCACCAGCGCCTGGCTGGCCAGCCTCTACATGTTCGTGCTCGGCACCGGCATCGGCCTGTCCATGCAGGTGCTCACCATCGCCGTGCAGAACACCGTCGACTACTCCGACCTGGGCACCGCCACCTCCGGCGTCACCTTCTTCCGCACCCTCGGCTCCTCGTTCGGCACCGCCGTCTTCGGCACCATCTACACCAACTCGCTGAAGACCAACCTGACCGCGGGCGTCGCCCAGGCCGCCCAGGCCACCGGCGCCGACCCGCAGCAGCTCGCCGCCGCCGCGCAGAGCCCGCACGGCGTCCACGAACTCCCGCCCGAGCAGGCCGCGCCGGTCATCCAGGCGTACGCCGACTCGCTGCACACCGTCTTCCTGTGGACCGTCCCGGTCGCCCTGGTCGGCTTCGTGGTCGCGCTCTTCCTCAAGCAGGTCAAGCTCCGCGACTCCGCCCGGGCCAGCTCCTCCGACATGGGCGACGGCTTCGCCCAGCCCTCCTCCGGCGACTCCTCCAAGCTCCTCGAACTCGCCGTCGCCAAACTCCTCGGCAACGCCGGACTCGACACCGCCCGACAGGTCGTCAACACCTCCGGCACCCGACTCGACGTGGCCGGCAGCTGGGCCGTCATGCAGGTCGAACTGTTCACCCGCACCGTCGGCCACGCCAGCCTCAACCTGATCGCCGCCCGCCGCCGGATCCCCCCGGAGGTCCTCCAGCCGGTCTTCGACCGGATGGTCGTCGAAGGCTTCCTGGAGGCCCACAACGGCTTCTACCAGCACACCGAGGCCGGACAGCGGGAAGCCGCGACCATCACCCGGGCCTGGTCCGACTGGCTCAACCGCCGCCTGGAGGAGGACCGCGGCCGCCCGCGCAGCGCCGAACTCCGCGCCGCCGCCGACGCCATCGCCAAGCGCATGATCGCCGAGGACCTCGCCGAGGGCCTGCCCGAGAAGGGCGGCGTGCTCTCCGGCCGCCGCTGAGGCCCGCTGAGGCCCGCCGGGGGCACCGGGGGGCACCGGGGGCCGCCCCGCCGACCCCGCCGACCACCGCTGACGGACCGTCACCCGCCCCGCCCCGCGCGCTGGACCGCGACGGGGCGGGGTCCGTGTGCCTAGGCTTCCCCCATGCTCCTGTACGCCCTCGCGCTCGTCTTCCTGCTGCTCTTCGGCGTCGGCGTACTCCGCGACCGGCGCCGCTTCGGCAACGCCGTCTGCCTCGGACTCTCCGTCGCCCTGCTCACCCTCGCCCTGCTCGCTACCCTGCACCGGGCCGACTCGGCCGCCGCCGAGGCCGTCCTGATCGTCGTGGTGCTCACGCCCGCGCTGGGCAGCCTGGTGCTGGCCGGGCTGCTCATCGCCAACGGCCTCAAGATGCTCCGCAAGGAGGGCCGCAGCCTCGGCAACCTGCTCGCCCTGCTCTCCGGCCTCGGCATCCTGACCGTGTTCGCCCTGCTGCTGGCCGCCACCCGGGCCGACTCCGAGGCGCTGGTGGTGATCGCCCGCACCGTCTTCGTGGTCGCCTGCTACCTGTCCTTCCTCTTCGCCTGCTTCGTCGGCTACGCCTACCTGTACGGCCGCCTCACCCCGCGCGAGGACGTCGACTACGTCGTGGTCCTCGGCACCGGCCTGGTCGACGGCAGCAAGGTCCCGCCGCTGCTCGCCAGCCGCCTGGAGCGCGGCCGCGCCCTGTACGAGCGGCAGGTCGCCCGCGGCCGCTCCCCGCTGCTGATCGCCTCCGGCGGCAAGGGCACCGACGAGCAGCTCCCCGAGTCCCACGCGATGGCCGACCACCTGGTCGAACGCGGCTTCCCCGCCGACCGGATCATCCGCGAGGACCGCTCCCGCACCACCGAGGAGAACCTCCGCTTCAGCCACGCGATCATGGCCGCCGCCGACCCCGACTACCGCTGCGTCGTCGTCACCAACAACTTCCACGCCTTCCGCGCCGCCGTCTTCGCCCGCCGCGAGGGCGTCAACGGCCACGTCGTCGGCTCGCCCACCGCCGCCTACTTCTGGCCCAGCGCGACCATCCGCGAGTTCGTCGCCGTGATCGTCACCTACCGCTGGGTCAACCTCGCGGTGGGCGCGCTGCTGGTGCTCGAATCGCTCAGCTTCTAGGCGTCCTGGCCCCGGGCCTCCTTGCGGAGTTCGAGCATCGACACCGGCAGCCACGGCCCGCCGTACCAGTACGCCGGGCCGAGGTCGCGGACGGCGCCGGCGCCCAGGTGCGCGGCGTAGCGGCGGGCCATCGGGGAGATGTCCGCGATCAGCAGCCGGCCGCCCGGGCGCAGCACCCGCAGCGCCTCGTCCACGGCGCGCAGCCGGGCGGCCGGGGTGGGGATGTTGTGGATCACCAGGGCGGACGTGACCAGGTCGAAGTCCGCATCGGGGAACGGCAGTTCGGTGATGTCGGCGGTGTGCACCTCGACCCGGTCCCGGACGCCGGCCGCGACGGCGTTGGCCAGCGTCGCGGCCGGGGTGTTGCCGCTCTGGTCCTTCGACGCCCACAGGTCCACCCCCACCGCCCGTCCGCGCGGCAGCCGCCGCGCCGTCCCGACCAGCACCATGCCCCGGCCGCACCCCAGGTCCAGCGTCCGCTCGTCGCCGTGCAGCCCCAGCGCGTCCAACTCCCGCTCCCACACCCGGAACTTGCCGTGCAGCGTGGTGTGCAGGTACACCCCCGCCTGCACCAGCAGCCCCGCCCCCAGCGCGGCCACCGCCCGCCGGCCGCGGAACGGACGGGCGGCGGCCGCCAGCGTGCAGGCCGCGCCGAGGGCGGAGGTCGAGGCGACGAAACCGGGCGCGTCGACGCCGTACCGGGACAGGGACGTGAACAGGTTCTCGGTCATGCCCGCAGTCTCGCCGCCCGGCCGGGCCGGGTCTTGGACGAATGTTCCCGGCCGTCGTCAGCGCAGGTAGCCGGGCAGCGACCAGGCGGCCTCGTCCACCGACAACCACGGCTCGCGCGCCACCGCGGACGGCGTCACCCGGGCGAACTCCGCGACCTCCCGGTGCAGGTGGGACTGGTCCGCGTAGCCGGCCTCCGCCGCGACCGCCGCCGGGTGACCGCCCGCCGCCAGTCGGTGCGCCGCGTGGTCGAACCGCACCAGCCGGGCCGCCCGCTTCGGCGCGATCCCCAACTGCGCCCGGAACCGCGACCACAACCGCTTGCGGCTCCACCCCACCTCCGCCGCCAGCCCCGCCACCCGCGCCGCACCGTGCGAACGCACCAACTCCCCCCAGACGTACGCCACTTCCGGATCCACCCGGCGGCCCTCCGCGCGGCGGGCGGCCAACTCCGCCGCCACCAGGGCGAACCGCTCCTCCCAGGACGCCGCCGCCCGCAACCGCTCCTCCCACCGGGCGGCCTCCCGCCCCCACACCGCGTCCCACCCGACCAGCGGGCCGCCCGCCGCCGCGAACCCCTCCAGCACCGCGTGCGCCACCACCGGCGAGAGCCGCACCTGCAGGCACCGCACGTCCCGCCCGCCGCCCCGCAGGCCCCCCGCCCCCAGCCCGAGCACCGCACTGCCGCGGACCGGCCACCCGCCGCCCGCGACGGTCAACGGCTCGTCCCCCAGGTCGATCGCCAACGTCACCGCCGGGAACGGCACCACCCCCAACTCCGCCGCCCCCCGCGCCCGGAACCCGGCCATCGCCACCCCGGGCAGCCGCGAGTGCCGCGACGGGGTCGCGATCTCCCACGGGGGCGGCTGCTGCACGCTTCCAGCCTAGGCAAGGGGAGGGGGAGCGACCAGGGGCGCATGAGAGCCCCGCCAGGGGCTCGGGGAACGGCGAGGCCGTGGCTGCTGCGGGTTCACTGCCGTTGCGCGGGTCTGCTTCTGGTTCTGTTCACGGCACGCAGCAGCACGGACCTTCGATGGGCTCCGGCCGTCAGCAGCACGGACTCGCCGTTCCCCGAGCCCCTGACCTGTCAACCGCGCAGGGCGGCCGCCGCCGCGCCGATCAGGCCGGCGTCGGGGCCGAAGCGGGCGGGGTGGAGGTGCAGGCCGCGGGTGAAGGGGAGGCCGGCGTAGTGGGTGAGGTGACGGGCGAGGGGGTCGAAGAGGAGGGAGCCGGACTGGGCGACGCCGCCGCCGATGACGACGGCCTGGAGTTCGACCAGGGCGGCGGTGCCGGCGATCGCGGCGGCCAGGGCCCGGCCGGCGAGGTCGAACGCGGCGAGGGCGGCGCCGTCGCCGGTGCGGGCGGCGTCGGCGACGGCGCGGGCGGTGAGCGGGCTGCCTCCGGCGGGGCGCCAGCCGGCCGCGCGGGCGTGCCGGACGATCGCGGGGCCGCTGGCCAGCCCCTCCAGGCAGCCGCGGCCGCCGCACGGGCAGGGCTCGCCGTCCCACTGGACGCTGACGTGGCCGATGTGCCCGGCGTTGCCGCTCGGGCCGGGGTGCACCCGGCCGTCCAGGACCAGGCCGCCGCCGACGCCGGTGGAGACGACCATGCACAGCGCGTCGCGGTACCCGGCGGCGGCGCCCAGCCAGTGCTCGGCCTCGGCGAGCGCCACCCCGTCGCCGAGCAGGCGCACCGGCAGCGCGGTGCGCCCGGCGATCCGCCGGACCAGCGGGAAGCCGCGCCAGGACGGGATGTTGACCGGGGAGACGGTGCCCGCCGCGGTGTCGACCGGCCCCGCGCTGCCCACGCCGACCGCCGCGACGCCCGGCCAGGCCGGGTGCCCGGCGAGCTCCTCCAGCACCCGGGCGACGCCCGCGAACACCGCCTCGGCGTCGCCGTCCGCGGCCGTCGGGCCCTCGGAGCGGGCCAGTAGCTCGCCGGCGCCGGTGACGATCGCGCCGGCGGTCTTCGTCCCGCCGAGGTCGACGGCGGCCACCAGGGCGGAGGGGGACGGGGGCGGAACGGCGGCCATGGCGCAGAGCTCCTGACATGTCCGACTCGGGGTGACTTGTCGGACTGGCCAGGCTACCGGAAGCCGCAGGTCGACGGCCGGGGCCGGGGCGGGAGCGGGCGGGTGCGCGCCGGGAGCGGGCGGGTGCGGGCCGGGGTGGTGCGCCCGCCCTAGCGGGAATCCGGCCGTCGGCCGCGGCGACGGGGGTCGAGCGCGTCGCGCAGGGCGTTCAGGTCGGTGATGGTGACCTGTTCGGCGAACCGGGCCAGGAGGCGGCGCAGGCTCCGCTCGTCCCGGTCGCGGACGGCTTCGGCGAGGGCGGCCACCAGCGAGGTCCGCTCCTGCGGGTCCGGTGCGCGCCCTCGACCTGCGGTGCTCGGCTCTTCCACCGGTTGCCCTCCCGTCCGTGCTGCTGCCCGTGGCCCGGGCCGGGCGCCCGGGCATCCCGTCCCGTGTCCTGCGGAGCGCAGAGTACCTGTCTCTCGAACACCGGAAAATCTATCGTGGCTGGAGTAGACATTGGCTCGAAGTGGAGTTAGCTTTTCTCTTGTAAGCGCAGTGAAGAGATGGCCCGGCAGACACGAACTGCCGGGAAGAGTCGAGAAGTTCGCAGGTCGGCACGGTTGTGGGGTCCTGAAGCCAGTGTGTGCAGTGAGGCGACAGGGCCGGCGACCGGGCCGGGCGGCCCGCAGTGATCAGGGGCTGCCGTCGAGCAGTACCAGCAGTTCGCAAGGCAAGTCCACGAAGAGGATGAACGGAGGGACAGAGCGCCATCAGGATCGCCCGGCCCGTGATGCCTTTCACCCGGGCGGACACCGCAGACCCCCTTTGAGTACGAGGACGGTGGTTTCCGGTCACGCATACGCGATCCCCGCAGGTCCCCCATTCCGGGGCGGTGCGGAACAAGGAACCCGGCCAAGGCCGGTAGATGGTGTTGTACACCCTTCGGGGCCCCGGAGCCGTCACGGCGCCGGGGCCCCTCGACGCGTTCTCCGGAACCAAGAGAGGTGCAGTGACTACGACGACCGACCAGCCCCACACCCCTGACCCAGGTAGCTCGTTCGACGACGACGACTACCCCGCCTACACCATGGGCCGTGCCGCCGAGATGACCGGCACCACCGCAGGCTTCCTGCGCTCCCTCGGCGACCAGGGCCTCATCACCCCCCTGCGCTCGGAGGGCGGCCACCGCCGCTACTCCCGCTACCAGTTGCGCATCGCGATGCGCGCCCGCGACCTCGTCGACCAGGGCACCGCCATCGACGCGGCCTGCCGCATCATCATCCTCGAGGACCAACTCGAAGAAGCCCTGCGCATCAACGAGCAACTGCGCAGCCGCCGGGCCGGCCCGGAATCCGCCGCCGGTACCTGACCCCGCACCCGCCGCCCGCCGGACGGGCCCGCGGTGAGCGCCGCTCGCTCACCGCGCCCGGTCCGCCGGGCGGGAGGGCTCAGAGGGTGAGGGAGGTCAGGCCGCCGACCCGGACGGCGGTGAGGGTGGCGCGCAGGTGGCGGTAGGCGGCGGCGTCGAAGTGGCCGGCCCGGGGGTGCAGGACGGTGGCGGCGGAGAGGGCGACCGCGTCGGGGAGGACGGCGGGCCAGCCCGCGTTGCCGGAGAGCCCGGCGGCGAGGGCGGCGACCACCGAGTCGCCCGCGCCGGTGGGGTTGCCGGTGACCGCGGCGGGCGGGGTGCAGCGCCAGGCGCCCTGGCGGTCGACGGCGAGCAGGCCGTCCGGGCCGAGCGAGGCGAGCACCGATTCGGCCCCGCGGCGGATCAGCACCCGGGCGGCGTCCCGGGGGTCGGGCAGGCCGGTGGCGGCGGTGAGTTCGGCACCGTTCGGCTTGATCATGGTGGGGCGGGCCGGGAGCGCGGCGAGCAGCGCCGGGCCGTCCGCGTCGAGCACCACGGGGAGGTGGAACTGCCGTCCCAGTGCGACGAGTTGACCGTAGCCGTCGGCGGGTGCGCCGGGCGGCAGGCTGCCGGCGAGGACCAGGACGGCGGCCTGCGGCAGCTGCCGGGCGGTCTCGCCGAGCAGGGCCTCCCACTCGGCGGCGGCCAGCGCCGGGCCGGGCTCGTTGAGGACGGTGGCGTCGGAGCCGTCCGCGACGGTGACCGTCCGCCGGGTGTCGCCGCCGATCGGCACCTCGACGTGGTCCAGCCCGGCGGCGGCCAGATCGGCGCGGACGGCGTCCCCGGTGGGGCCGCCGAGCGGCAGCACGCAGCGGACGGGCCGCCCCAGCGCGGCCAGCACCCGGGCCACGTTGACGCCCTTGCCGCCCGCCTGGGCGGCCACCCCGGCGACCCGGTGGCTGGTGCGGGGGCGGAAACCGGGGACGGCGTGGGTGACGTCCAGCGCCGGATTCGGTGTGACGGTGAGGATCACGGCGGACGCCCCCCAAGGTGTTCGCTGCTGCGCGTCGGACCGGTCGACCGCATTCGGATGAACGAAGTTGCGTGATCATACCGGTTTTCGCGCAGCTTCGAGCAAACTTGGGGGATTTGTGAACGTCCGGGAAGGGGAGCGGGGTGCCGACCGGTGGAACGTCGGGCGACGGGGTGGCGAACGTTCGGGGGGCGGGGTTGCCGGGGGGTCGAGGGCCGCTAAGTTGGCTGTACATCTTTCGGTGATCGATCCGGTGGGAGGGGAATCCGGTGACCCAGGGCGCCGTTCCGGTCGTGGTGCTGGCCGCCGCGCTGCTGCACGCCGTGTGGAACGCGCTGGTGCACGGGGTGCGGGACCGGACGGCCGGGCTCGCGCAGATGAACCTGGTGTTCGTGGCCTTCGGCGCGGTGTTCGCGCTGTTCGTCCCGCCGCCCGGAACGGCCGCCCTGCCGTACCTGCTGGCCTCCGCCGCGCTGCAGACCGGCTACCAGCTGCTCCTGGCCCGCGCCTACGGGCTCGGCGACTTCGGGCAGATGTACCCGATCGCCCGGGGCACCTCCCCGGCGGTGGTCGCCCTGCTCGCCGCCACCGTCCTGCACCGCCCGCTGCCCGCCGGGCAGGTCGCCGCCGTCGCCGTCATCTCGCTCGGCCTGGCCGGGCTCACCCTGGTCGGCGGCCGCCCCGGCCGGGCCCAACTCCCGGCGATCACAGCCGCCCTGGGAAACGGCGTGCTGATCGCCGGGTACACGGTGGTGGACGCGGGCGGAGTCCGGGTCGCCGACTCCGCCGCCGGGTACATCGCCTGGATGTTCCTGCTGCAGGGCGCGGCCGTGTTCGCCGCGGTGGCCGTCGTCCGCCGCCGCGACCTGTGGCCCGCCCTGTGCGAGGGCCGCGCCGTCGGACTCGGCGGCGGCCTGATGTCGCTCACCGCGTACGGCCTGGTGGTCTGGGCGCAGACCGTCGGCGACCTGCCGACCATCGCCGCGCTGCGCGAGACCTCCATCGTGATCGCCGCCCTGATCGGCGCCCTGGTGCTGCGCGAACGCCTCGGCGGCCTGCGGCTGGCGGCCAGCGCGACCGTGCTGACCGGTATCGCGCTGCTGGAGTTCGCACACTGAGCGGGAGTTGACGTCCCGCCCGGTAACGATTGCCAGGCGGCCATGAGTTGACGGTAGGTCAGGAAAGTGAATTCAGCGTGTCGCCCAAGCGGTGCGCCGCGGTGGCGAGTTGGGCGGGAGTCTCGGCGGCGGCCAGGCTGACCCGGGCCCGGGGCGCGGGCTCGGCGGTGAAGTAGTTCGGGCCGGGGGAGAGGGCGACGCCGTGCCGCAGCGCGGCCGCGGTGAAGGCCGCCGGATCGGCCCCGGCGGGCAGCGGCAGCCACAGGTGGAAGCCGCCGCGCGGCAGCCGGGACGGCAGCAGTGCGGGCGCGTGCCGGGCCAGGGCGGCGGCGAACAGCTGCCGCCGATCGGTCAACTCCCTGGCCAGCGTGCGCAGATGACGCGGCCAGTCGGCGGAGGTGACCAACTCCAGGGCGGCCTCCTGGAGCGGGCGCGGCACGAAGAACGAATCCACCGCCTGGACGGAGCGCAGCCGGGCCAGCGCCGGACCCCGGGCCACCAGCGCGCCCACCCGCAGGCTCGGCGAGGCCGCCTTGGTCAGCGAACGGACGTGCACCACCGTGCCGTCCGGGTCGTCCGCGGCCAGCGGCGGCGGCAGTTCGCCCGCGTCGGTGTGCGCCAGCAGCCGGGCGAAGTCGTCCTCCACCACGAACGCCCCCGCCCGCCGGGCCGCCGCCAGCACCGCCCGCCGCCGCTCGGCCGGCAGGACGGCGCCGGTCGGGTTCTGGAACAGCGGCTGGCAGACGAACAGCCGGGCTCCCGAGGCCGCGAACGCTTCGGCCAGCCGCTCCGGAAGCACCCCGTCCGCGTCCACCGGCACCGGCACCGGCCGCAGGCCCGCCGCCCGGGCGATCGCCAACAGGCCCGGATAGGTGGGGGATTCGACCAGCACCGGCGCGCCCGGCGGGGCCAGCGAACGCAACGCGCAGGTCAGCGCGCTCTGCCCGCCCGCGGTGACCAGCACCTCCGCCGCCGTCACCCCGCCGCCCAACTCGCGGGCGAACCAGCCGCGCAGCTCCGGCAGCCCCTCCAGCGGCGGCCGCCCCCACGCGCCCGGACGGCGGGCGGCCCGGGCCAGCGCAGCCGCCAGTGCCCGCTCCGGCAACAGCGAGGAGTGCGGGTAGCCGCTGTTCAGGTCGACCACCTCAGGCGGGGCCAGGGCGAGTGCCGCCAGCACCCCCGAGGCGTCCACCACCCGGGCGGGCGGCGCCCCGGCCTCCGCGCTGAGCGCCACCTCCTGCCAGGAGAAGTCACCCCGCACCGCGGCCGCCGGACGCGGCTCGGCCCGGAACACCCCCGCCCCCGGCCGGGACACCACCACGCCCTCCGCGACCAGCTCCCGGATCGCCCGCGACACCGAGACCGGACTGACCCGGTAGCGCTCCACCAGCTCCCTGCTACTGGGGATCCGCTCGCCCGGCGGGTAGCGCAACACCGTACGGCGCAGCGCGTCCGTCAGTTCCTGCACGCTCATCGACGGCCCTTCCGGCGGGCGGGCGGCAACTGCTACCGTCCTGTATGTCAGCACAGAATAGCGCTACTGGACTCCGCCCGATAGCGGTCGGACCGCTCGGGCCGCTCGGGCCGCTCGGCTCGCTCGGCGGCACCGCGCAGGCCGCCCTCGGGGTGCTCTCCTTCTCGTTCAGCTTCCCCGCCACCGCCTGGGCCCTCGAAGGCTTCGGCCCCTGGACGGTCACCGGCCTGCGCGGCGTCCTCGCCGCGCTGCTGGCCGGCACCTGCCTGCTCGCCACCGGCGCCCGCGTCCCGCCCCGGTCCAGCTGGCCCGCGCTGGCCGCCGTCGCGGTGGGCTGCGCGGTCGGCTTCCCGCTGCTGTCCACGCTCGCGCTGCGACTCTCCTCCACCGCCCACTCCGCCGTGGTGATCGGCCTCCTCCCGCTGGCCACCGCCGCGGTCGGCGCGCTGCGCGCCGGGGCGCGGCCACCACGGGCGTTCTGGCTCGCCGCGACGGCCGGGGCGGCCGTCGTCCTCGCCTTCACCGTCCAGCAGAGCGGCGGCGCGGGCCTGACCACCGCCGACCTGTACCTGTTCGGCGCGCTGCTGCTCTGCGCGTTCGGCTACGCGGAAGGCGGACGCCTGGCCCGCGACCTGCCCGGCTGGCAGGTGATCGCCTGGGGCGTGGTCGCCGCCCTCCCCGTCACCGCCCTCACCGGCGCCCTCGCCCTCACCACCGAACCCGTGCACTGGAACTGGCACGGCCTCACCGGCCTCGCCTACCTGGCCGCCGTCTCGCAGTTCGGCGGCTTCGTGGTCTGGTACCGGGGCATGGCCGCGATCGGCGTCCCCCGCGCCAGCCAACTCCAGCTCGCCCAACCCCTGCTCACGCTCTGCTGGGCCGTCCTGCTGCTCGCGGAGACCCTGCCTGTTGCGGCGGTTCCTGCGGCCTTGGGGGTTGTCGGTTGCATCGTGGTCACTCAGCGGGCGGGGCGGGGGAAGGAGGGGGCGCCTGGGCGGCAGGCCGGGGGTGGGTGAGGTGGGGGAGTCTCGTGGGGGCCCTGCCTGTTGCGGCGGTTCCTGCGGCCTTGGGGGTTGTCGGTTGCATCGTGGTCACTCAGCGGGCGGGGCGGCCAGCCAGTAGTAGAGGTGTTCTCCGGCGGTGGCGGCGCGGCGGGCCAGCGGGGTCAGGGCGGCGAGGGCGGCGAGGGCGGCGGCGGGTGGGGTGCGGCGGTGGGGGCGCAGGGCGAGGAGGGTGCGGGCGGGGGTGGTGGCGAGCAGGTCGCGGGTGGCGGCGGTGAGTTGGTGGGCCCAGGGGCCGGTGGTCCAGGGGTCGCCGGGGATCTCGAAGCAGTGCGGCCGTTCGGCGGAGGGCCAGACGGTGCGGTCGACCAGGTCGGCGTCGGGGCGGGTGCGGACCAGTTCGTCCAGGAGTTCCAGGACGTCGCCCGGGTCGGCGTCGGCGGGGTGCAGGACCTCGAAGGCGGCGGCCGGGTCGTGCAGGGCGGGGCCGGCGTCGAAGGCGGCCCGGACGGCGTCCGGGCCGGGGGCGCGGAAGAAGGCGTACCCGAGGGGGCTCATCCGGTCAGGGCGCAGTAGAGGTGCTGGCCGTCCTTCTGCGCGCGGCGGGCGAGGACGCCCAACTGGTGGATCAGCCGCATGAGTTCGATCCGCTCGACGTTCTTCACCTCGTCGGTGCGGCCCCACTGGGTGGTGAGCTGGGGCAGCCGCCTGCGTTCGATGCCGGCCAGCGCGTCGCGGGTCTCGTCGGAGAGTTCGACCACCCAGGGGCCGGTCATCCAGGGGTCGTCCAGGTCGACGGCGGTGCTCGGCGCCTCGGGGTGCCAGGGTTGGAGGCCGGTCGGCCACACCGAGCGGTCCGGGCCGTCCTTGACCGGGGACTCCCCGCCGCGCAGCGCGGCGACCAGGTGCGGCAGCACCACGGTCGGGTCGATGCCCCGGGCCTGCACGGACTCGAAGGACTCGGCGGGCGGGCGGGTCCCGAGCTTCATCACCTGGTGCACGGCCGCCTCGTCGGCGGCCCGGAAGTAGTCGGTCCGCAGGTCCATGTCGCACGCTCCCCATCGCTCGGCAAGGCGCCCAGTGCACCACAGTACGCGCCGGGGCGGGTACCCGGTCGCCGTCCTGTGATCTGCCTCCCACGTGTCAACGGGGTGTTCCGCCAAGGAAGTTCGCGCACTAGCTTTCGTCCGTGAGCCCGCTGCCGCCGCTGCCGCCCCCCGCCGGGACCGCCGGGACCGCCGGGACCGCCGGGACGGCCGGCCGCCGTCCGGTGAACCGGCCGCTGCGCGTCCTGCTGGGCGCGTCCGTGCTGGCCAACACCGGTGACGGCGTGCTGCGGACGGGCCTGCTGCTGGTGGTGGCGCACCTGACCGGCTCGGTGGACACCTCCTCGCTGGTGATGGCGGTGACCACGGTGCCGTGGCTGCTGTTCGGGATCCCCGCCGGGATGCTGGCCGACCGGGTCAGCCGGAAGGCGGCGATGGTGGCCGCGGACGGGGCGCGGGCGGTGCTGATCCTGGCGATCGGGACGGCCGCCTGGGCGGGGGCGCTGTCGCTGCCGCTGCTGCTGGCCCTGGCGTTCCTGGTGGGCGTGGCCGAGACGGTGTTCAACACCAGTGGCGAGACCGTGCTGCCGACCGTCGTCCCCGCCGCGGAGCTGACCCGGGCCAACGGGCAGCTCGCCACCACCGTCCGGGTCACCAGCCAGTTCGCCGCCCCGGCACTGGCGGGCTGGCTGACCGCGCTGGCCGCCCCCGTGACCTTCCTGGTCGCCGGGACGGGCTACTTCGGCTCGATGCTCCGGCTCACCGCCCTGCCGCGCGACGTCGGCCGTGTCCCGCCGCCGGTGCGGCCGGTGCGGCCGGTGCCGCCGGTCGAGCGGGTGCGGCTGTGGACCGGGCTGGTGTTCCTGGCCCGGCACCGGGCGATCCGGATGATCACCCTCGCCGGGGTGCTCACCACGCTCGCCAACACGTCCTTCCTGGCGCTGTTCGTGGTGTACGCGACCACCGGCCCGCTGCACCTCGGCGACGCGGGCTACGGGGTGCTGCTCAGCTCGGTCGGCGTCGGCACCGCGATCGGCTCGCTCACCGCGCACCGGGCCGAACGCCGGTTCGGCAGCGCGCCGGTGCTGTGCGCGACCCGGCTGGGCTGGGGGCTGGTGTTCGTCGCGCCGGTGTTCCTGCGCGGGGTGCCGCTGTTCGCCGCGATGACCGCGGGCAGCTGCCTGGGCGGCATGTGGGGCGTGCTCACGGTGTCGCTCCGGCAGCGGTTGACGCCGCCACGGGTGCGCGGCGCGGTCGGTGGTGCCTACCGGGCGGTGATCATGAGCGCGATGCCGGCCGGTGCGGGTACGGGCCTGCTGCTGCAGCGGGCGCTCGGCACGTCCGGCACCTTCCTGCTGTTCGGCGCCGCGATGGTGGTGCTGGCCGTCCCGGTCTGGCGGGCCGTCACCGCCGGGCAGCCGGAGGACGGACCGGACGGACCGGACGGGCCGGTGGGGTCGGAGGAGGAACGGGCGGGGCGGCACCCCCGCACAAGGAGCCGCGCCGCCCGTTCCGGTCAGTAGGTGCCGGGGACCCCGGCGTCCTTGCACGCCTTCGCGAACTGCGGGGTGCAGACCTCGTCGGCCTTGTAGAGGCCGCCCTGGATGACGGTCTCGACGACCTTGGCCTTGGTGACGACGATCGGGGTGAGCAGCATCGAGGGGATCTGCAGTCCGTTCGAGTCGGTCATGGTGGAGGCCACCGAGGTGATGTCGATGCCCTTCACCAGGTAGACCGCCATGCTGGCGGCCGCGTCGGCCTCCGGCTGGTACGGCTTGTAGATGGTGTACGCCTGCTCGCCGGTGAGGATCCGGCGGACCGCGTCCAGCGAGGCGTCCTGCCCGCCGACCGGCACGTCGGTGCGGCCGGCCTTGTGCAGCGCGTCGATGATCGCGCCGGCCATGCCGTCGTTCGCCGAGTACACGCCCTGGAAGCCGTTCTTGCCGAGCTTGGAGATCGCATCGTCGATCTTCGCGGCGGCGACCTCCGGCTTCCACTCGCCGGACTGCTCGTAGGCGATCCGCCTGACCGCACCGTCCAGCGCCTTGTGCGCGCCGGCCTTGAAGGAGGCCGCGTTGGGGTCGGTCTCGGCGCCGTTGATCATCACGATGTCGGCGTTGGCGGCCTGCTTGCCCATCGCCTCCAGCAGCGCCTGGCCCTGGAGTTCGCCGGTGCGCTCGTTGTCGAAGGAGATGTAGGCGGCGACCGGGCCCGAGGCGAGCCGGTCGTACGCGATGACCTTGACGCCCTTGCTGTTGGCGTCCTCCACCCACGGCGCGGTGACGGCGGCGTTCACCGGGTCGAGCAGGATCACCTTGACCCCGCGCGAGAGCAGCGCGTCGAACTGCTCCTTCTGCACCTTCTCGTCGCCGTCGGCGTTGGCGTAGTCGAGGGTGCACTTGGTGCACAGGCCCTCCACGGACGCCTGGATCAGCGGCTTGTCGAAGGCTTCGTAGCGGGTGGACGAGGAGCGCTCGGGCAACAGCAGTCCGATGGACTGGTTGCCCTTGGACGACGAGGGCTTGTCGTCCCCGCAGGCGGCGAGCGACATCGCCATCGACACGGCGGCCGTGCCGATGACGAGTCGACGCGTCATCGAGTTCATGGTGGGTGGTGCCTCCCTGACAGCGCCGTGTCCCTACGGCGAGGTGAGGGGAGTCAAGCTCACCCACCAGGTGTCGTCAAGAAGTAAATCATTGCTCGGAGGGAATCGACCAAGTCGTTACCTTCTTGAATGCATACCGGGAGATTCGCTCACGGACTGTTCAGTGTTCGCTACGCGCCACCAGGAACACCCCGCCGACCACGATCGCGCCGCCCAGCAAGATCGGCCAGGTCAGCGCCTCGGAGAGGAAGATCCATCCGAGGAATACCGCGACCACCGGATTGACGTACGCATAGGTCGCCACCAGCGGAAGCGGAGCGCGCTGCAACAGCCAGGCGTAAGACGTGAACGCGACAATGGAGCCGAACAGCACCAGGTACACCAGTCCGGTCCACGACCCCGCGGAGACCGCGCCCGGATCGAAGTCGCCCGGCTCGCCCCGCGCGACCGACAGCACCAGCGCGCCCACCGCGCCCGCCAGCATCTCGTACACGCTCGCCACGAACGGGTCGGCCGGCATCGGCAGCCGGCCGGCCAGCACCGAGCCCAGCGCCCACACCACCGCCGCGGCCACCACCAGCAGCAGGCCCGACAGTCCGACCTCGCCGGTCAGGCCCGGCGCGGTCAGCACCAGCAGGCCGACCAGGCCGACCAGCACGCCCGCCAGCGTCGCCCCGCCGGTCCGGGTCCCGAACGCCCGGCGCAGCAGCACCACCCACAGCGGCACGCTCGCCACCATCAGCGCCGCCAGGCCCGAGGGCACGGTGCGTTCGGCCAGCACCACCAGGCCGTTGCCGCCGACCAGCAGCAGCACGCCCACCAGGAAGGCGGAGCCCAACTGACGCCGGGTCACCCGCAGCGCCCCCCAGCCGTGACGGACCGTCAAGCCGGCGCCGAGCAGCAGCGCCGCCGCGCCGAAGCGCAGCGCGCCCGACAGCAGCGGCGGCATCGTCTCCACCACCACCCGGATCGCCAGGTAGGTCGATCCCCACACCACGTACACGATGCCGAGCGCCGCCCAGACCGCCGCCCCGAGTCCGCCGGCCGGGGCCGGCTTCGCCCGCACGGAAGGGGCGTCGGGGACGGCGTCGACCGGGCCCGCCGGCGGCGGACAGTCGGGGTCGGCGTCGGCGGGGGATTGCGGAGAGGTCGCGGACATGGGCGTCTCCTCGTCTTGGTGCTGACAGGGTGCGTTCGGCGGAATGACACCACACTCCGTTCGCCCACGGCAGGCAGTTTCACCACTCGGTACGGGCACCGAGGGCACTACGCGCGAACGCCCGCCGCCGCACGCCGGACAGGGCCGACCGGATGAACCGGCGCACCACCGCGACCCCAGCCGCCCCGCCCCGGCCGCGCCGGATGGTAGGGATGGGGGCGGCCGGAGCGCAGCCGATCGGAGGAGCGGCCGCATGGCATGGTTCGCCGCCCCCGAGTACCGGCTCGCCCGGGAGTTGTTCCTGCGCCTGCTCGCCCTCGTCTACGCCTGCGGATTCCTCGCCGCCGCCCGGCAGTTCCGCGCCCTGCTCGGCAGCCGCGGCATGCTCCCGATCCCGCGCTTCCTGGCCCGCGTCCCGTTCCGCCGCGCCCCCAGCCTGTTCCACTGGCACTACGGCGACCGCCTCTACGCCGCCCTCGCGCACACCGGCCTGCTGCTGTCGCTCGCCCTGCTCGCCGGGGCGGCGAACCTGCTACCGCTCGGCGCCGCGACGGCCCTGTGGGCGCTGCCCTGGCTGCTCTACCTGTCGATCGTCAACACCGGTCAGACCTGGTACGCCTTCGGATGGGAGTCCCTGCTGCTGGAGGCCGGGGCGCTCGCCGTGTTCCTCGGCAACGACCGCATCGCCCCGCCGCTGCCCGTCCTGCTGCTGCTGCGCTGGGTGCTGTTCCGGGTCGAGTTCGGCGCCGGACTGATCAAGTGGCGCGGCGACGAGTGCTGGCGCAAGCTCACCTGCCTCTACCACCACCACGAGACCCAGCCCATGCCCGGCCCGCTCAGCTGGTTCTTCCACCACCTGCCCCGACCGCTGCACAAGGCCGAGGCCGCCGCCAACCACGTCGTCCAACTCGCCGTTCCCTTCTGCCTGTTCCTCCCGCAGCCGATCGCCTCCGCCGCCGCCCTGCTGATGGTCGTCACCCAGCTGTGGCTGATCGCCTCCGGCAACTTCGCCTGGCTCAACTGGCTCACCGTCGCCCTCGCGCTGTCCGTCCTCGACACCGGCACCCTGCGCCGCGTCCTGCCGATCGGCCCCGACCCCGCCCACGCACCCCAACCCCTCTGGCACCAACTGCTGGTGGCCGGGTACGCCCTGCTGGTCCTGGCCCGCTCCTGGCAGCCGCTGCGCAACCTGATCTCCCCGCGCCAGCAGATGAACCGCTCCTGGGACGGCCTCCACCTGGTCAACAGCTACGGCGCGTTCGGCTCGGTCAACCGCGTCCGGTACGAGATCGTCCTCGAAGGCACCCGCGACGTTCACGGCACGGACGGCTGGCAGGAGTACGAATTCCACGGCAAGCCCGGCGAACTGCGGCGGCTGCCACGCCAGTTCGCGCCCTACCACCTGCGCCTCGACTGGCTGATGTGGTTCGCCGCGATCTCCCCGGCCTACGCCCGCCCCTGGTTCCGTCCGCTGCTCGCCCGCCTGCTCGTCAACGACCCCGACACCCTGCGCCTGCTGCGCCGCAACCCCTTCCCCGACAACCCGCCCGCCCTCGTCCGCGCCGAGCTCTACCACTACCGCTTCACCAACGGCCCCGAACTCCGCGCCACCGGCGCCTGGTGGCACCGCCGCCACGTCCGCACCTACCAGCGGCCCGTCGGCCTCGCCGAACTCGGACCGCACGCCCCGCCGGAGACCCCCTCGCACGCCCGACCGCACGCCCCACCGGACGCCCCGCCGCACGCCCCACCGGGCCGGACCCCGAAGGAGCCCGGAGAACGCCGATGACCCCACCCAACTCCCGCCCCCCACCCGGGCGGGGCGTACTGTCGGTGCCACTCCCTACCCTACGGACCGTGCGGACGGCCCCCGCGCCCCCGCCCGCGGCCCACCGCGGCCGGCGGATCCCGGGGAGGTCCGGTGCGTGCGAGCCTCGAACGCACACCCGTATTCTGGCCTCCCGCGACGCCACCGCCGCCGCAAACACCCCACCCGCCCCGCCAGCCCTTCTGCCCGCCAAACGCCACGAACCGGACTTCACATGACAGTGCGCACCCTGAACGACGCCGACGACACCGCGTCCGCGACCGCGTCCGCGACGGACGGCGAGACCCGCCAGAGCACCCGTGAGGAACTCGGCCGCTTCGCCGACCAGGGCGGATTCGCCCTCACCGCCGACGCCAACCCCTGGCTGGAGGCCGCCGAGACGCTCACCGGCCCCGAGGACGCCCGCGCGGCCTCCACCGTCCTCGCCGAACTCCGCAGCCGCGACACCCGCGCCGTCGGCCAGGCCGCCAACGCCATCGCCGCCAAGGCCGGCCTCGACATCCCCGACACCCTCGGCGGCCTCACCACCCTCCTCGACCTCCTCCAGCGCGTCCACGCCACCACCACGACGCTGCGCACCGAGGCGTACGAGAAGGACCTCGCCGAACTCGCCGCCGCCACCGGCACCGGCACCTACCGCAAGGAGACCGGCGCCAAGCTCGGCTGGAACCGCCGCCGCCAGCTCCGCGGCCAGGCCCGCGCCCTCGCCGCCCCCGGCACCCGCCCCGGCCGCGCCGACCTGCACGCCGCGCTCGTCGCCGCCGAGGCCGCCCACCGCGACTGGAGCGCCCTCGCCGCCGGCTCCTCCCGCCCCTCCGTCCCCGTCGACGGCACCCTGCTCACCGAGACCGCCAACGTCGTCGACTCCCTCGCCGACGCCGTCCGCTCCCTCGCCCGCCTCCTCCCCGAGCGCGCCCTCGACGCCCTCCCGCTCGCCGAACTCGCCGAACTCGTCGACCGCCTGGCCGCCGACGAAGGCACCCTCTACCGGCTCTCCGCACTGCGCCAACTGCGCCTGGAACTCGCCGAGCAGGGACTCACGGAGCTGCTGGAGGAGCTGAACGAGCGGCAGGCCGACAAGGACGCTGCGCTCGCCGCGTACGACCGGCACGTCGCCGCGAAGGCCGCGCTGGCGGGGGGACCGCGACAGGCCGCGGAAGCGGAGATCGAGGCTGCGGCTGTTGTTGAGGCCGAGGAGCCGGTGGCCGAGGTCGAGGCGGCTGCGGAGGCTGCGGCTGAGGCTGTCGTGACCGAGGTCGAGCCGGAGGCCGTTGAGGCTGAGGCCGAGGAGCCGGTGGCCGAGGTCGAGGCCGTCGAGGAGACCGGGGTCGAGGCTGGCGTCGAGGAGCCGGTCGTTGAGGTGGCGGCCGTTGAGGCTGAGAGCGAGACCGAGGAGCCGGTGGCCGAGGTCGAGGCGGCTGCGGAGGCTGCGGCTGAGGCTGTCGTGACCGAGGTCGAGCCGGAGGCCGTTGAGGCTGGGGCTGCCGCTGAGCCGGTGGCCGAGGTTGAGGCCGTCGAGGAGACCGAGGCCGAGGCTGCGGTCGAGGAGCCGGTTGTTGAGGTGGCGGCCGTCGAGGCTGAGACCGAGACCGAGGAGCCTGTCGCTGAGGTCGAGGCGGTCGTGGAGGCGGAGGCTGAGGTTCCCGTCGAGGAGCCGGTGACCGAGCCGGAGCCGGAGGTGGCTGCCGAGGCTGAGACCGAGACCGAGGAGCCGGTGGCCGAGGTCGAGGCGGCTGCGGAGGCTGCGACTGAGGCTGTCGTGACCGAGGTCGAGCCGGTGGTCGTTGAGGCTGTTGTCGAGCCCGAGGCGGTTGTCGAGGAGCCGGTGGTCGAGCCGGAGCCGGAGGTGGCTGCTGAGGCCGAGGCCGAGGCCGGGGTTGAGGTTGTCGTCGAGGAGCCGGTGGCTGAGGTCGAGGCGGCCGAGCCGGAGGCTGAGGCTGTCGTGGCCGAGGTCGAGCCGGTGGCCGTTGAGGCTGAGGCTGCTGTCGAGGAGCCGGTGATCGAGCCGGAGCCCGCGGTTGCCGTCGAGGTCGAGCCGGTGGTCGAGGAGCCGGAGGCTGTTGCGGTGGTGGCGGCCGGGGTGGTCAAGCCCGAGTTGGTGCCGGGGAAGCCGATCACCGGGTACTCCGCGGAGGAACTGGTGGCGTTGGTGGCCTGGTTGGACGCGGACGGTGAGAAGCGCAGTGACGACGAGTTGCTGCGGGCGGCGATGAAGGAGCTCGGGTTCGCCCGGCTCGGGCCGCGGATCAAGGAGGCGCTGGGCGCGGCGGTGGCCGCCGTCCGCGCCTGACGTTCCGTCAGGGGCCTTGCTCCCGCCCGCCGTTGGCGTTTCGTGCGCAGCGGCGGGCGGTGGCGTTCCGGGGGGTCACTCGCCGATGTCCTCGTACCAGAGGTCGGGGCGGGCGGCGACGAACTCGGTCATCAGGCGTACGCAGCGCGGGTCGTCGAGCAGGGTGATGCCGGTGCCGTGGGCGGCGAGCCAGTCGTGGCCGCCGGTGAAGGTGGTGGACTCGCCGATCACCACGTGTCCGATGCCGAACTGGCGGACCAGGCCCGAGCAGTACCAGCACGGGGAGAGGGTGGTGACCATCACGGTGTCCCGGTAGCCGCGCAGCCGGCCGGCGGCGCGGAAGGCGGAGGTCTCCGCGTGCATGGACGGGTCGCCGTCCTGGACGCGGCGGTTGTGGCCCCGCCCGAGCAGTTCGCCGTCCAGTCGGAACAGCGCCGCTCCGATCGGGACGCCGCCCTCGGCGAGCCCGGCCTCCGCCTCCGCCACCGCGACGTCCAGCCAGGCCCGTGCCCGCTCCGCCGTCACCCGTGTGTCCATTCGGCCACCTCCTGCGTCCACTCTTCCCGTCCGGCGGCCGTCCCGCTCCCCGCCGCGCGGGCGGGCGTCGGGTTCGGGCCGGTGTCCGGCGGACTTGGCGTTTCCTTTAAGGTGCGGGGATGCGAGATTTCGGGGCGGGACTGCGGTTCCTGTTCGACGGGCAGCGGTGGGTGGCGCGGCACGGGCGGTGGTGGGGGTTCGGGATGATCCCGGCGCTGATCGCCCTGGCCGGGTACGTGGCGGCGCTGGTGGTGCTGGTCGTGTACGCGGGGGACCTGGCCCAGTGGGCGACGCCGTTCGCGGACGGCTGGAGCGAGCTGTGGCGGAACGCGGTGCGGGTGGTCGTCGCGGTGGCGGCGGTCGGCGCGGGCGGGCTGCTGGCGGTGCTGACGTTCACGGCGGTGACGCTGCTGATCGGCGAGCCGTTCTACGAGTCGCTGTCGGCGAAGGTCGAGGCCACCGAGGGCGGCGGCCCGCCGGAGCCGGACGTGCCGCTGTGGCGGGAGCTGTGGGTGGCGTCGCGGGACAGCGTCGCGGTGCTGCTGCGGGCGGCGGCGTTCGGGCTCGTGCTGTTCCTGTGCGGGTTCCTCCCGGTGCTGGGGCAGACGGTGGTTCCGGTGCTGGCGCTGTGCGTGTCCGGGTACTACCTGACCGCGGAGCTGACCGGGACGCCGCTGCAGAAGCGCGGCCTGCCGCAGAAGGAGCGGCTGCGGCTGCTGCGCTCCCGGCTGCCGATGACGCTCGGGTTCGGGACGGGGCTGACGCTGCTGTTCCTGGTGCCGGGGCTGACGGTGCTGGCGATGCCGGGCGCGGTGGCCGGTGCGACGCTGCTGGCCCGGGAGCTCGCCCCGTACGAGCCCGGCGGCGCGGACGGCGGCGCGGGCGAGGGGGACGGCGGGCGGCCCGGGGCGGACCCGGATCCGGACCCGTTCCGCAAGCGGCCCGGCGTGAACCCGTACGCCGTCGACCCGCAGATCGGATGACCGCCCCCATTGCCGCACGCTACGGCGAATTGACGTAGCGTCACCGGCCGCGCGATAACGTCCCCATGGCGCTATCCGTGGACGCCGCCCCGCGCGGCATCGATCTCGGCGACCCCGCGTTCTGGCGGCTCCCGGCGCGGGCGCGGGACGCGGCGTTCGCCCGCCTGCGCGAGCGCTCCGGCCCGGTCGGGTTCACCGACCGGGCGACGGGGCGGCGGTGCTGGGCGCTGGTCCGGCACGCGGACGTGACGGCGGTCAGCCGCTCGCCGGAGGTGTACCTGTCCGGGCCGGGGGCGACCACGCCGGAGCCGGCCCGCTGGGTGCGGGCGGTGTTCGGCGACTCGATGGTCGACCTGGACGACCCCCGGCACGCCGACCTGCGCCGGGTGGTCGGCCGGGCCTTCACGCCGCGGCTGCTCGCCGAGGTCGAGCGGGACATCCGGGAGACCGCCGTCGAACTGGTCGACCGGCTGGAGCGGGAGCGCCCGACCGACTTCGTCAGCTCGGTGGCGGCCGAACTCCCGTACCGGGTGATCTGCACGATGATGGGCGTCCCGCCCGAGCAGCGCCGCCGGATCCTGGCCCGGACGGACCGCGCCGCCGCCCCCTCCGGGGCGACCCGCCGCGGGCTGCGGGTGCCGGGGCGCGGCCTGCGGGCGCTCGCCTCGATGCGGCTGACGGTGGCCGCGCTGGGCCGCGAGCGCCGCCGCCGGCCGACCGGGGACCTGATCTCCGCCCTGGTCACCGCCGACGTCGACGGCCGCCGGCTGAACTCCCGGGAGCTCGGCGCGTTCTTCTCGCTGCTGCTGGTCGCGGGCGCGGAGACCACCCGCAACGCGCTCGCCCACGGCCTGCACCTGCTCACCGCGCACCCCGAGCAGCGGGCCCTGCTGCTCGGCGACCTCGACGCGCACCTGGGCGGCGCGGTGGAGGAGATCGTCCGGTACTCCGCGCCGATCGTCCAGTTCCGCCGCACCGTCGCCGTCGACCACCGGCTGTCCGGGATCCGGCTGGCCGCGGGCGACAAGGTGGTGCTGTTCTACGGCTCCGCCAACCGCGACGAGGCGGTCTTCCGCGACCCCGACGCCTTCGACGTCACCCGCTCGCCCAACCCGCACCTCGGCTTCGGCGGCGGCGGCCCGCACTTCTGCCTCGGCGCCCACCTGGCCCGCCAGCAGATGCGGGCCCTACTGCGCGAACTCCTCACCCGCCTCCCGGAGATCCGCTCCACCGCGGCCCCCGAGACCGTCCCGTCCTCCTTCGACCACCGGGTCCGCGCCCTGCCGTTCACGTTCTGACGGCGACGACGGCGACGACGGCGACGACGACGGGGGGGCGGCCACCGCCGTGCGCGGTGGCCGCCCCCGTTCCGGTGCGTCGTCGGGTTCAGGACGGGTGGCTGCCCACCGTGTCGTGGATATCGGCGCCCATCACGCTGTTCGCGCGGGCACAGTGGGCGCCGCAGAAGAAGCGTCCGGCGACCTCCACGCCGTGGCCGACGATGCGGACGGTGCACTGCTCGCAGCGCGGGGCGAGTTTCTCCATCGCGCACTCGAAGCTGTCGAAGACGTACGTGTCACCGGTGATCGTCTTGATCTCGAAGGACAGCCAGTAGTCGTTCTGGCACACCACGCAGACCGCCATGTCGGGCTCCTCTCGCCGTACGGGTCCACCGCCGAGTCTTGGGCCGGGACGGGCGGACGGCAATCGGCGGCGGTCCGAACGGACCGGGGCGGGCGCGGTCGGGCGGGGAGGGAGGTGGTCGGGCGCGGGCGAACGAAAAACCGGGAGCCGTCCGATAATGGTCAGCAGGGTCCGGTGTTCAGCCGAGGAGGCCGAGATGATCATCCGAATCTGGGAGGCGCAGGTCGCCCCGCACCGGGCCGAGGACTTCTGCGCCAGACTCGCCTCGACCGTGCTGCCCGGCCTGGGCCGCTGGGACGGCTTCCTCGGCGGCGAACTGCTCCGGGCCTGCTCCGCCGAGGACCACCGGGTGCAGATGATCACCCGCTGGCGCGACGAGGAGGCGCTGCGCGCCTACGCCGGGCCGATGTGGCGGATCCGGCCGGTCTGGTCGGAGGGCGAACTGCACGAACTGGAGCACCCGCCGACGGTGGTGCACTTCCACTCGCTGCGCCGCCTGGACGCCGCCCCCGGCCTGCCGGTCGGCCAGCCCGCGACGGCGGGCTGACCGGGAGGATCCGGGCGGGGCCGGGAGGCGCCGGGCGGGGCGGGTCAGCTGGCGGCGCCCTTGGTGTCGGCCTTGATGCCGAGGGCCTTCAACCACTGCTGGCAGTTCTCGCAGGGCGTGCGCTTGACCCAGGACCGGACGTCGCGGCCGCGCGCGTCCATCGCGACGATCCAGCTGTCGGGGAACGCGACGGGCGGGTTGAGGAAGGCGGCCACCACCTCGGCCTCGGTGCTGAACCCCTGCGCGTGGATGAACCAGTCCAGCGCGTGCACCTCGGCGCAGTTGCCCACCGTCCAGGTCTCCAGGCGGTCGGTGCGGTGGCTGACCACCGCGTACGTCAGGTCCAGCAGGGCGCTGCCGTCGTTGCGGCCCCGGTAGACCTCGCCGCCGGCCACCAGGATCGCCCGGACCACCGTCTCGGTGCCCTGCGGGGCGTTCTCGCGCAGGGCCTTGGCCAGCTCGGCGGCCAGGATCTCCCCGTTGCCGCGCTGCACGGGCGGGGCCGGGGCCGGCCGCTGCGCGGGCTGCTGGGCGGCGAGCCGGGCCGCGTCGTTCTCCTTGAGCCGGGCCACCAGGACCTTGCGCAGGGCGGCCACGGCCGCGAACGCCTCCTGGCCCTCGCCCTGCGACCAGGAGAACAGCTTCTTCCGGGCCTCCCGGCCGGGCAGCTGACCGGAACCGGTGGTCAGTTCGAGGACCTTCCGGCGCACCGCCTTCGCGTGGTGGGCCAGCGTCGCCGCGGGCAGCTCGGTCAGCGGACGCTCGTACTCCAGCTGGGTCAGCGAGCGCGACAGGACACCGGCCAGCGCCTGCAGTTCGGCCAGCGCCCGGGCGTCGTCGGGCGTCTGCTCGGGGGGTTCTCGCAGGTAGGCGGTCTCGGCGGCGGTCAGGCCGGTCAGCACGGCGTCCGCGGTGTCCGAGGGCTTCGGGGCAGGGGCTTGGTACACGGCAACCTCCGCAAGCAGCTGGGGAGTTGCGACCGTACCCGGCCGCGCCGCCGGGCGGGGCCGAGATCACCGGAACCCGATCCGTCAATCCGACAGGAAGCGGTGGACCGGAGCCCGGCGGCGCCCGGGAGCGCCGGTCGCGCGCCGTCAACGGCACGTCGTCGGCCGCGCGCCGCCAGCCGCACGTCGTCAGCCGCGCGCCGCCGGCTCCACCGGGATGCCCGCGTCGGCCTTCACCTGCTTCATGGTCAGGTGCGAGTGCACCTGGGCGATGCCCGGCAGCCCCGAGAGCACGTCGGTGACGAACCGCTCGTACGCGGCGAGATCGGCGACCGCGATCCGCAGCAGGTAGTCCGGATCGCCGAACAGCCGGTGCGCCTCCACCACCTCCGGCAGCTCCGCCACCCGCCGCTCGAACTCGCTGACGGTCGCCCGGTCCTCGTGCCGCATCACCACCGTCACGAACGGCTGGAAGCCGCGCCCGACCGCCCCCGGGTCCAGCCGGGCCCGGTAGCCGCGGATCACCCCCTGCTCCTCCAGGTGGCGCACCCGGCGCAGGCACGGCGACGGGGTCAGGCCCACCCGCTCGGCCAGCTCGGCGTTGCTGATCCGGCCGTCCTGCTGGAGCTCGTGGAGGATTCTGCGGTCGAGGCGGTCCATGGCGCAACATTCTGCCAGAGCACCCCCTTGACCAGCGAAAACGGGACATCGGCTGCCAACCGTGGGCCGCTAGCGTCCAGGGGGTGGGATTTCCCCCGCTTCCGCCGTCCCCCGAAGGTGCCATGGACCCGCACGCCCTGCTGCTCTTCCTCGGCGTCGACGTGCTGCTGGTCTGCACGCCCGGCCCCGACTGGCTGTACATCGTCGCCCGCGGCCTCGGCCAGGGCCGCCGCGCCGCGCTCACCGCCGTCACCGGCGTCTGCGCGGGCTACGCCGTCCACACCCTGCTCTCCGCCGCCGGCCTGGCCGCCGCGCTGCGGGCGGTGCCCGCCCTGCTCCCCGCGCTGCGCCTGGCCGGCGCGGGCTACCTGACCCTCCTCGCCGTCGGCATGCTGCTCGCCCTCCGCCGCGGCGGAACCGGCCGGGCCGTCACCGCGGCCGGACCCCAGCCCGCCCGGACGGTGCTCCGCCAGTCCCTGCTCACCGCGCTGCTCAACCCGAAGGGCCTGCTGCTCTACCTCTCCCTCGTCCCGCAGTTCGTCGCCCCGGACGCCGCCCTCCCCGTCGGCGCCCAGGTCGCGGCCCTCGGCGCGGTCAACGTCCTGTGCTGCGCCGCCGTCTACTCGGCCGTCGCCCTGGGCGCGGCCCGCCTCGGGGGCCGGATCGGCAGCACCCCGCGAGCGGCCCGCCGCCTCTCCGCGGTCTCGGCGGTCCTGCTGCTGGCGGTCGCGGGCGTCACGGCGGCGGCGTGAACACCCAGGGGTCGGGGAACTGTCGGCAGGCGAGCATGCACGATCAGGGGCCCGGGGAACGGCGGGGCCGTGCTGCTGACGGTCGGAGCCCAGCGGAGGTTCGTGCTGCTGCGTGTCTTTGACGGAACCGGAAGCCGATGCGCGCTCCGGCAGTGCACCGTCAGCAGACCCGGGCTCGCCGTTCCCCGAGCCCCTGGTGGGGCTCTCTCGCCGTCGGAAGGTGCTGCGGGCATCCAGGGGCCCGGGGAACGGCGGGGCCGTGCTGCTGACGGTCGGAGCCCATCTGAGGTTCGTGCTGCTGCGTGCAGTGACAGGAACCCGAAGCCGATGCGCGCTCCGGCAGTGCACCGTCAGCAGACCCGGGTTCGCCGTTCCCCGAGCCCCTGGTGGGGCTCTCTCGCCGTCGGTTCAGGGGCCCGGGGAACGGCGGGGCCGCGCTGCTGACGGTCGGAGCCCAGCGGAGGTTCGTGCTGCTGCGTGTCTTTGACGGAACCGGAAGCCGATGCGCGCTCCGGCAGTGCACCGTCAGCAGACCCGGGCTCGCCGTTCCCCGAGCCCCTGGGCGCGCATCTCGTGCGCCGCGAGCGCTGCGCGGAGGGTGAGGAGGTCGGGGCCGCGGACGGCGTCGAGGCCGGTGAGGTCGGCGGTGCGGCGCAGGCGGTAGTCGACGGTGTTGGGGTGCACCTGGAGGGTGGCCGCGGTGCGGCGGCGGTCGAGGCCGCAGGTGAGGAACGTCCGGAGGGTGTCGAGGAGTTCGGGGCGGGCGGCGAGGGGGGTGAGTAGGGCGGCGAGGGCGTCGCGGGCCGGGCCGGGGCGGCTGAGCTGGTAGTCGACCAGGACGTCGTCGAGCAGGTGGGGGCCGGGGCCGCGGCCGGTGGCCTCGGCGACCCGGCGGATCTCGGTGGCGAGCCGGACCGCGTCGGCGACCTCGCCGGGGGCGGCGGTGGCGGTGCCGGCGGTGAGTTCGGCGCCGCAGGCGCGGGCGAGCCGGTCGAGCAGGGCGGTGAGGGCGGCGCGGTCGGGGGCCGGGTCGGGGGAGTCGTCGGGGAGCAGGACGGGCCCGCCGTCGGCGGCCAGCGCGGCCAGCGGGACGCCGTCCGTGCGGCGTTCCAACTCGGCGCGCAGGCGCCGGAGTTTGCGGCGGGCGACGACCGAGCGGTTGACCCCGGGGCGGGACTCGTCGGGGTGCGGGCCGATGGCGAGGGAGAGCACCAGGTAGCGGGCGGGGAGCCGGATCCCGGCCCGGTCGGCGGCGGCGCGCGGGTCGCCGCCCTCCAGCAGCCGGGAGAGCAGGGCCTGCCGGGAGACCTGCTCGTCGCCGAGCGCGGCCTGCCGTTCCTGCACGTACCCGGCGGCGACCGCGCAGCTGACCACCCGCAGGTAGCCGAGCAGGCGGTCCTGGGCGAGGGCGACGTCGGGCAGGTCGGCGGGGGAGGCTTCGGCCAGGACGCGGGCCGCGCAGAGCTGGGCGCCCAGGTGGTAGGCGCCGACCACCGACTCCAGCGGGACGCCCTCGTCGGCGCGGCGGGCCGAGGACTCGCGGATCCGGGCGAGTTCGGCCTCGCCGGGCAGCACGCCGGTGCGCAGCACTTCGACGAACGCCCGGAGGCCGCGCTCGACCTGGCGGGTGATCTCGCCGCGGAGCTGTTCGGGGGGCAGCGCGTGGTAGGCCGGGAGCCGGTCCAGCAGTCGGAGCATCACCTCGGTGGCCAGCGCGGGGGCCAGCGCGAGCAGCCGCAGGTGGACCGGGCGGCCGCCGAACCTGGGCCCGTCCTCGGCGAGTTCGGGCGCGGGTCGGACGGGCTCGGCGTTGGGTTCGGTCACAATCCACCTCGCGAATCTCTGTGCGGCGGCCTGGCGACGGGGCCGGGCGGTGCGGCCATCATGGTTCCCCGGAGGTTACCTACCCGTAGGTAACTCCCGCGATCCCCCACCTTGTTCAGGACGCGCGCCCCCACCCCCCAGTCAGAGACGGGAACCGCCATGAACCGAGCCGCCCGGCTGATCGCCACCGCCCTCGCCGCCGCCGCGGTCGCCACCGCCGCCCCCGTGGTCACCGCCGCCACCGCCGCCACCGCCGGCGCGGCGAGCGCCGCCGACCCGTTCTACGCGTACGACGGCACCGCCCCGCTGTCCTCGTACGCGCCCGGCACCGTGCTCAAGACCCGCACCCTCTCGTACCACCTGCTCGGCCTGGCCACCCCCGTGCGGGCCGTCCAGCTGCTGTTCCGCACCACCGACGCGCAGGGGCGGCCCAGCGCGGGCGTCACCACCGTGGTGCGCGGGCTGGGCGGCGACGGCAGCCGGGCCGTCTCGTACCAGTCCTTCTACGACTCGCTGAACCCCGCCGACGCGCCCTCCCGGGCGGTCGCCGGGGACGTCAGCCTGGGCGGCGCGATCGCCAACGCGGAGGCGCTGTTCGTCGTCCCGTTCGTGCTCCAGGGCTACGACGTGGTCATCCCCGACACCGAGGGGCAGAGCGCCGACTTCGCGGCCGGGCCCGAGTACGGCACCACCACGCTGGACTCGATCCGGGCCGCCTCCGCCTCGCCCGCCACCGGCCTGGACGCGGACACCCGGTTCGGCATGATCGGCTACTCCGGCGGCGCGATCGCCACCAACTGGGCCGCCGCGCTCGCCCCCTCCTACGCCCCCGACGTCAACCGCCGACTGGTCGGCTTCGCCGAGGGCGGCCTGCTGGTCGACCCCGCGCACAACCTGAAGTACGTGGCCGGGGGCGCGGTGTGGCCCGGCGTCATCCCGATGGCGATCACCGGCGTGGCCCGCGCCTACGGCTTCGACCTGCAGCCCTACCTGAGCGACTACGGCAAGCAGGTGTTCGCGAAGACCCAGGACGCCTCGATCGTCAACGCGCTCGCCCAGTACCCCGGCCTGACCTGGCAGAAGCTCGCCAAGCCCGCCTACGCCGACCCGAACTCGATCCCCGAGTACCTGGCCGCCGTCAACAAGGTCAACCTGGGCTCCGCCGCCACCCCCACCGTCCCCGGCTACATCGCCCAGGGCAACGGCGGCGTCCTGGAGGGCACCTTCAGCAACCTCCCCGGCATCGGTACCGGCGACGGCGTGATGGTCGCCGGGGACGTCCGCGCGCTGGCCCGGCAGTACTGCGCCACCGGCAACGGCAGCATCAAGTACCAGCAGTACGACCTGCTCAGCCACCTCGGCACGGCCGTCCCGTGGGCGCCCACCGCCGTGCTCTACCTGAACGACCGCTTCGCCGGGAAGGCCGCCCCCTCCGACTGCGGCCGCATCCCGGCCGGGAACTCGCTCGCCCCCGAACGCCCGGTCGCGCCCGGGAAGTGACCCCGGGGAGCAGGGCCCGCACGCGGCAGGGGCCCGGCCACCGCACCGGTGGCCGGGCCCCTGCGCGGGGGGTGCGGGCTCAGAGGTCGTGCGGGTACTGCTTGGCGCCGCTGCGGATCCGCAGCGCCGCGACGATCTCGGTGATGCCGATCAGCAGCAGGCCGCAGGCCGCCAGGACCGCCAGCGCGGTGATCGAGTGGGCCGGCCAGACCATCAGCACGATGCCCGCGGCCACGCTCAGGCCGCCGACGAAACCCTGCCAGCCGCGGGCCGGCATCATCGGGTCCGAGGCCACCGCCGCCAGGTGCGTGATGCCGCGGAACAGCCAGCCGATGCCGATCCACAGCGCCAGCAGCAGCACCGACTGGGCCGCCGAGCGGAAGCACAGCAGGCCCAGCAGCACGCAGATCGCCCCGCTGACGAACGCCAGCACCCGCAGCGCCGTCGACGCGTGCGTGCCGAACGCCCCGACCAGCTGCACCACGCCGATCACCAGCAGGTACAGGCCGAACAGCACGCCGACCACCCACAGCGTCTGCTTCGGCCACACCAGCACGACGATCCCCAGCGCCAGCGAGACCAGCCCGCCCGCCAGCACCGCCTGCCAGGCCAGCCGGGCCAGCTGCTGGAACGGCCCGGGCAGGTCGTCACGCGAATCGATCCGGTACGGGGCACTCATGGTTCCTCCGCGGAACTGGACGGAACGGACACGACACCTCCAGCCTCCGCGCCCCACCACCCCCGGGGCGCGGCGGGATCCGCCGGACGGACGAACCGCACGCCCCGTCCGCCCCCCGATCCGCTACCGTCCGTTCACCCGTCCGCACCGACCGGCCGTCTACCATCTGACGGTATGACGGACCAGGGGCGGGGGAGCCCGGAGGACGGGACGGTGCCGGACGGGGCGGAAGCGGGCGGCGGCGCGGACGCGGGCGGCGGCGGGACGGAAACCGGTGGCGGCGCGGACGCGGGTGGCGAGCCTGACGGGCCGGGCGGCGGGCACTACATCGTCTGCGGCGGCAACTCGCTCGCGTACCGGCTGATCCTGGAGCTCACCGAGCAGTACGAGGTCCCGGTGGTCGCCGTGGTCCCCGACCGCTCCCGCGAGCACGGGCCGGCCATCGCCCGGATACCCGGCGTCCGGGCGGTGCTGGAGCACTCCACCGTCACCGGCGAGGCGCTCGGCGCGGCCGGGGTCGAGCACGCCCGCGGCATCGCGCTGATGGACGGCACCGACCAGGAGAACATCCACGCCGCGCTCGCCGCCGAGAACCGCAACCCCGGCGTCCGGATCGTGCTGCGGATCTTCAACCAGCGGCTCGGCGAGCACCTGGAGAAGCTGCTCCCCAACTGCGCCGCGCTCTCCGGCTCCGCCACCGCCGCCCCCGCCTTCGCCAACGGCGCGCTCAGCCGCCCGCACACCGTCGAGGTCGGCGGCCGGCAGCTGTACGTCGCCCACGACGGCGACATCCGGCCCGACCAGATCTGCCTGGTCGCCGACCGGATCGACCGGCAGGACCTCAGCCGGCTGCGGCTGCTCCCCGGGACGGGCGGCCGCGCCGCCGACTTCATCCGGATCGCCGAGTTCCTCGGCGGCGGCGAGGAGATCGTCCCGCGCGGCCGCCCGCTGCCGGGACCCGCGTCCGAACCCGGCGGCCTGGCCGCGCTGCAGACCCTCGACGTCGAACCGCCGCTGCGCCAGCCGTGGCGCAAGCGGCTCAAGTGGTGGCTGCTGGACGGGCTCAAGCACTTCACCAACACCCGGCTGCGGATGATCCTGATCACCGCGTTCGCGGCGATCCTGCTCGGCGGCCTGGTGCTGGCCCGGCACAGCACCCACCCCGGCGGCTTCGGCTGGACGGTGTACTTCACGCTGCTCGACGCGGCCGGCGCCGTCCAGCCCGACGTGCCGGGGCAGCAGGTGCTCGGCGACTCCTGGGCCCGGGCCGCCCAGGTGCTGATCACCTTCTGCGGGATCACCTTCGTCCCGGTCGCCACCGCCATCGTGGTCGAGGCGCTGGCCAGCGGCCGCCGCGGCGTCCCGCGCCCGCCCGGGGCCCGCACCCGCGACCACGTGATCGTGGTCGGCCTCGGCAACGTCGGTACCCGGGTCGCCACCCTGGTGCACGGCACCGGGCTGCCGGTGGTCTGCCTGGAGCGCGACCCGCAGGCCCGCGGCATCGCCGCCGCCCGCGCCCTCGGCATCCCCGTCCTGATCGGCGAGGGCCCGCTGGAGGCCCAGCTCAAGCAGGCCCGGGTCAAGCACGCCCGGGCCGTGGTCGCGGTCACCTCCGACGACGCCGCCAACCTGGAAGCCGCGCTGGAGGCCCGCGCCGTCCGCCCCGAGGTCCGGATCGTGGTGCGGCTGTTCGACGACGACTTCGCCCACCACGTGTACGCCACCCTCGGCAACGTCGCCTCCCGCTCGGTCTCCTACCTGGCCGCCCCCGCCTTCGCCGCCGCGCTGATGGGCCGCGAGGTGCTCGGCACCCTCTCGGTCTTCCGGCACGTGCTGCTGATCGCCGAACTCACCGTCGAGGAGGGCACCGGCCTGGACGGCCGCAACACCGGCGACCTGGAGGGCCCCGGCGGCGTCCGGGTGCTCGCCGTCCGACTGCACCGCCGCCCGCAGGACTACCAGTGGAACTTCGCCGACCGCTCCCGGCGGCTGGTCCCCGGCGACCGGATCGTGATCGCCGCCACCCGGTCCGGACTCGCGCGCGTCATCCAGTGACGGCCCGGTTCCGGCCCGGCAGTCGGCGCCCCGGCGGGAACCGCTGCCGGCCGAGGCGGCGGGGCGGACGGCGCTCCGGGAGGGCCGGCGGCTGACCGCCCTGCTGGAGGCCGACCGGGAGGCCGGACGGGATCTGCCGGACGCGGTGGTGGCAACGGCCCGGCGCACCGCCCTGATCGGCAGCTCGGTGGCCGAACTGCCGTCCCTCGTCGCCGGGTTCGGCGCTCCGGCGCTCAACCCCGGTGAGCCGTGGGCCGATCGGGTGCCGGCCGACCTCGCCGC
Source organism: Kitasatospora saccharophila (assembly GCF_039529925.1). Lineage (NCBI taxonomy): Bacteria > Bacillati > Actinomycetota > Actinomycetes > Kitasatosporales > Streptomycetaceae > Kitasatospora > Kitasatospora saccharophila. Next base: position 37,238 of record NZ_BAAANS010000006.1, read on the forward strand.
CGCCGGCGTACCGGCCGACGGCCAGGGCGGTCGCGGCGGCGCTCGCCGGCCGGGGCGGGGCGTGAGCGGGCTCAGCCGTTGGTGAAGGCGGCCGGGCGCTTCTCGGCGAAGGCCGCCATGCCCTCCTTCTGGTCGGCGGTGGCGAAGGCGGCGTGGAACAGGCGGCGTTCGAAGCGGACGCCCTCGGCGAGGGTGGTCTCGAAGGCCCGGTTGACGGACTCCTTCATCATCACGGCGGCGGGCAGCGACATCGCGGCGACGGCCTCGGCGACGGCGAGGGCCTCCGGGAGGAGCTGCTCGGCGGGGACGACGCGGGAGACCAGGCCGGAGCGCTCGGCCTCCTCGGCGCCCATCATCCGGCCGGTCAGGCACAGGTCCATCGCCTTGGCCTTGCCGATGGCGCGGGTCAGCCGCTGCGAGCCGCCGATGCCGGGGATGACGCCGAGCTTGATCTCGGGCTGGCCGAACTTGGCGGTGTCGGCGGCGATCAGGACGTCGCAGAGCATCGCCAACTCGCAGCCGCCGCCCAGCGCGTAGCCCGCGACCGCGGCGACCACCGGCTTGCGCAGCCGGCCCAGCTCGTCCCAGGGGCCGAGCCAGTCGTCGAGGTAGACGGCGGGGAAGCGGTTGTCCTGCATCTCCTTGATGTCGGCGCCGGCCGCGAACGCCTTGGCCGAGCCGGTGACCACCAGCGCGCCGATCCCCGGGTCGCGGTCGAACTCCTTGGCGGCCGCCACCACTTCGGTCATCAGCCGGGTGTTGAGCGCGTTGAGCGCCTCGGGCCGGTTGAGGGTGATGATGCCGACCCGGCCCTTGCGGTCCACCAGGATCGTCTCGTACTCGGTCATCGCCGCTTCTTCCTCTCCACGCCGAGCGGAACCTCTGCCGCTGGATACGATCTCCGAACGCCGCCCCGGATGCCAGTCTCGACAGGCGAGACGATGGTCACCCCGCGCGCCCCAGGCCCAGGTCACCGCCCTCGGGGGTCTCGAAGAAGCGGGCGACGTCGGCGGCGGTGACCTGCTCCAGGGCGGCGGGGTGCCAGTGCGGGTCGCGGTCCTTGTCGACGACCTGGGCGCGGATGCCCTCGACCAGGTCGTGGTGGGCCAGCGCGGCGCAGGAGATCCGGTACTCCTGGTCCAGGGTGGCGGCCAGCGTGGGCAGTTCGCGGGCCCGGCGCAGCGCGGCCAGGGTCACCTTGAGCATGGTGGGGGACTTGCCGAGCAGCTGTTCGGCGGCGTCCTTCGCGGCGGGCAGGCCGGTGGCGCGCAGCCGTTCCAGGATCTCCTCGACGCTGTCGGCGGCGTAGCAGTGGTCGATCCACCCGCGCTGGGCGGCGAGTTCGGAGGCCGGGGCGGGGGCGGGGGCGGCGAGCGCGGCGACGGTGGCGGCCGGGTCCTCGCCCGCGGTGAGCCGGGCGGTGAGGTCGGGCAGCGCGGCGGAGGGCAGGTAGTGGTCGGCGAAGCCGCAGTGCAGGGCGTCGCCGGCGGTCATGGTGGCGGCGGTGAGGCCGACGTGGGTGCCGAGCTCGCCGGGGGCGCGGGCCAGCAGGCGGCTGCCGCCGACGTCCGGGACGAGGCCGATCCGGGTCTCCGGCATGGCGACGGCGGAGCGTTCGGTGACGATCCGGACGCCCGCGTGCCCGGAGAGGCCGACGCCGCCGCCCATGGTGATGCCGTCCATCAGCGCGACGTACGGCTTGGGGTAGCGGGAGACCAGTTCGTTGAGCGGGTACTCGACCCGGAAGAACGCCCGGGTGCCCGCGCCGCCGAGCTTGGCGTCGTCGTGCACGGCGCGGATGTCGGCGCCCGCGCACAGGCCGCGCCCGCCCGCGCCGGTGAGCAGGACGGCGGTCACCGCGTCGTCCCCGGCCCAGTCGTCGAGGGCGGTGCGGACGGTCTCCAGCATGGCGCGGGTGAGGGAGTTCAGGGCGCGCGGCCGGTTGAGGGTGATCCGGCCGAGCGGGCCGCTCCGTTCGATCAGCACGTCCTGCTGGGTGCCCTGGCTGTCGGGGGTGTTCATGGCCGCCGCTCCCGTCCGTTCGGATCGTCCGAAGACCTCTCCGGTACGAAGATCTTCCGGTGCACCGTACCGGGCCTGCCCGGCGGGTCGGCGGGCCCGGTACGGCGGCGGGGCTCCGCTCAGCAGGGGCGCAGCGGCATGGCGAGCAGGACCGGGGAGGCGGGGGCGAGCGGGCGCGGGGCGAAGCCGCACAGCTGCACGGGGTGCGGGACGATCGGGAGCGCCTGGGCCTGCGGGACGGGCATCAGCAGGTTGGCGGCGGCGAGCGCGGCTCCGCAGACCAGGGTGCGCAGCTTCATCATCGGGTTCCTCCGGGGAAGAGAGTCGTCCTCGAACGCGGGCGGCCGCCCCCTTCGGCGCCGGGCGTGGGCGGCCCGGCTCGGGGGGAGGACACCGGTCCGGTGTCGGGACAACTTCTAGTGGCGGAGGGGTTCGCGGCGGTGGAACCTCACCCGTTCGGCGGCGTGCTGCGGACGCGCCATTGACGGTTCGGGACCGTCGCGGGCGCGTCCGCAGGCGGGTCAACCGGTGATCGTTCCGGTGACCTCGCCGAACCCGACCCGCAAGCCCCCCGGCCCGGGGGCGGTCGCGGTGATGGACACCAGGTCGCCGTCCTCCAGGAAGGTGCGCCGGGTGCCGTCGGGCAGCTCCAGGGGGTGCTCGCCGTTCCAGGTGAGCTCGATCAGCGCGCCCCGGGTGTCCGGCTCGGCGCCGGAGACGGTGCCGGAGGCGTACAGGTCGCCGGTGCGCAGGCTCGCGCCGTTGGCGGTCAGGTGGGCGAGCTGCTGGGCAGCGGTCCAGTACATGGTGGCGAACGGCGGCCGGGAGACCGGGTGCCCGTTCAGCGAGACCTCCAGCGCCAGGTCCAGGCCCCAGGGCTCGGCCTTGCGGTCGTCCAGGTAGGGCAGCGGCTCCACGTCGCGCTCCGGCGGGGCGACCCGGGCGTGCCGCAGGGCGTCCAGCGGCACCACCCAGGGGGAGAGCGAGGTGGCGAAGGACTTGCCGAGGAACGGGCCGAGCGGCACGTACTCCCACGCCTGGATGTCGCGCGCGGACCAGTCGTTGAGCAGGCAGACGCCGAAGACGTGCTCCTCGAAGCCGTCCAGCCCGACCGGGTTGCCCATCGAGCTGGGCGTGCCGACCACGAAGGCGACCTCGGCCTCGATGTCCAGGCGGCGGGACGGGCCGAAGTCCGGCGCGGCGTCGGCGGGGGCCTTGCGCTGGCCGTGCGGGCGCACCACCGGGGTGCCGGAGACCACGACGGTGCCGGAGCGGCCGTGGTAGCCGATCGGCAGGTGCTTCCAGTTCGGGGTCAGCGGCTCCTGGCCCGGGCGGAAGATCTTCCCCAGGTTGGTGGCGTGGTGCTCGGAGGCGTAGAAGTCGACGTAGTCGGCGACCTCGAACGGCAGGTGCAGCCGGACGTCCGCCAGCGGCAGCAGGCAGGGCTCGACCGCCGCCCGGTGCGCCGGGTCGGTCAGCCAGGAGGTGAGCGCGGTGCGCACCGCCTGCCAGGTCGGACGGCCGGAGGCCATCAGCGGGTTGAGGCCGTCCGCGTCCAGCAGCGCGGACGGCGCGCCGATCGCCCGGGCGGCCGCCCCGGCGTCCAGCACCGCGTCCCCGATCCGGACGCCGATCCGCCGCCGGCCGGGCCGGTCGGCGGCGGTGAACACGCCGTAGGGGAGGTTGTGGACGCCGAACGGGGAGTCGGCGGGCAGGTCGAGCCAGGTGGTGGTGCTCACGGGGTCTCCAGGAGGCCGAGTCGGGCGAGGTCTTCCAGCGGCTCGGTGATGCTACAGGTGCCGAACGAGGTGAACGAGGCCCGGATTCCGGTCACTTGACGCTCCGTCAGGGACTCGACGGCGGTGGCCAGCCGGGCGCCGTCCCGCTCGGCGAGCAGCTCGACGGCCTGCGCACGGTCGGAACTCCCGGCCGCCAGCAGCAGGTTGAGGAAGCCGTGGTGCTCGTAGCCGGTGCCCAGGTCGGTGTGCCGCACCGCGTTGTGCAGCCCCGCCGTGCACTTGTACGGCAGGGCCCGCTCGGCGCAGCCCAGCAGGAAGGCGGCCAGCTCGGTCACCGACGGGAAGGCGGCGTAACCCAGGCCGCCGGTACGGTACTTGGCGCGGTAGCGGGTGCCGGCCAGGGCGTCCAGGCCGTCCTCCAACCGCTCCGAGCGGGGCAGCTCGACGGCCGCCCCGACGCCCGCCGGCAGCAGCGCGTCCAGCTCCGCCACCGCTGCCCGGACGTCCTCGCCCGCCGCGTACTCGACGGTGGCGACCCGCAGGCCGTCCGCCGCCTTCAGTGCCTCGGCCAGCCGGCCCGGGCCGACCACCAGTCCGATGGCGAACTCCGGTTGCAGTGACCGCAGTTCGGCCAGCTTGTCGACGGGGGCGAGCAGCGGGCCGACCGCCGCCGCGGACCAGGCGGCGCGGTGCGCCCGGTGCGCGGGGACGGCCTCGGCCAGCGGCAGGTCGCCCGGCGGGAAGACCGCCGCGTCGTCGAACAGCCCCCGGTACAGCTCGGGTACGTTCATCGCCTCGCCCAGGTCCACGCGTAGTTCGGGTCCTCGCTGGCGGTGGCGGCTTCGCCGAGCTCCAGCGGGCGGAAGGTGTCCACCATCACCGCCAGCTCGTCGAAGAACTCCACGCCGATCGAGCGCTCGTAGGCGCCCGGTTGCGGGCCGTGGGTGTGGCCGCCGGGGTGCAGCGAGATCGACCCCTGTCCGATGCCGGAGCCCTTGCGGGCCTCGTAGTCGCCGCCGCAGTAGAACATCACCTCGTCGCTGTCCACGTTCGCGTGGTAGTACGGGACGGGGATCGACAGCGGGTGGTAGTCCACCTTGCGCGGCACGAAGTTGCAGATCACGAAGTTGTTGCCCTCGAACACCTGGTGGGTCGGCGGCGGCTGGTGCACCCGCCCGGTGATCGGCTCGTAGTCCGCGATGTTGAACGCGTACGGGTACAGGCAGCCGTCCCACCCCACCACGTCGAACGGGTGGTGGGGCACGGTGTACCGCGTCCCGGCCACGCCGCCCGGGCCGCGGTGCTTGACCAGCACGTCCACCTCGCCGCCCTCGACCAGCAGCGGGCCCGCGGGGCCGCGCAGGTCCCGCTCGCAGAACGGCGCGTGCTCCAGGAGCTGGCCGAACTTCGACAGGTAGCGGCGGGCCGGGGTGATGTGGCTGTTCGCCTCGATGCAGTACGCGCGCAGCGGCCCGTCCCCGGTCGGCACCCAGCGGTGGGTGGTGGCCCGCGGGATCAGCACGTAGTCGCCCTGCCCGACGTCCAGCGTCCCGAACACCGTCTCCAGCACGGCCGTTCCGGACTCCACGTACACGCACTCGTCGCCCAGCCCGTTGCGGTACAGCTCGCTGGGCGCGCCCGCCGCGACGTAGGAGATCCGGACGTCCGCGTTGCCGAGGACGAGCCGGCGGCCGGTGACCGGGTCCGCCGACTTCCACTCCTCGCCGGGGAACAGCTCGTGCAGCTTCAGGTGGCGGGGGAGCAGCGGGAGGTTGGCGGTGGTCGCCTGGCTCGGCAGCTCCCAGACCGCGGCGGCCGTCACCGCCGACGGGATGTGCCGGTGGTACAGCAGCGAGGAGTCCGAGGAGAAGCCCTCCTCGCCCATCAACTCCTCGTAGTACAGGCCGCCCTCGGGGGTGCGGTGCTGGGTGTGCCGCTTGGGCGGCACCGAGCCCAGCTGCCGGTAGTACGCCATCGCCCTGGTTCTCCCTGTCGTCCGTGCCTCGCCGTCAGAGGTTGCCGCGCCGGTCCTGCTCGCGCTCGATCGCCTCGAACAGGGCCTTGAAGTTGCCCTTGCCGAAGCCCAGCGAACCGTGCCGCTCGATGAACTCGTAGAAGACCGTCGGCCGGTCGCCGATCGGCTTGGTGAAGATCTGCAGCAGGTAGCCGTCCTCGTCGCGGTCCACCAGGATGCCGCGCGACTGCAACTCCTCGATCGGCACCCGGACGTGGCCGATCCGCTCGCGCAGCTCCGGGTCCTCGTAGTACGAGTCCGGGGTGGACAGGAACTCCACGCCGCGCGAGCGCAGCACGTCCACCGTGGTCAGGATGTCGTTGGTGGCCAGCGCCATGTGCTGGCAGCCCGGGCCGGTGTAGAACTCCAGGTACTCGTCGATCTGCGACTTCTTCTTCGCCACGGCCGGCTCGTTCAGCGGGAACTTCACCCGGTGGTTGCCGCTCGCCACCACCTTCGACATCAGCGCCGAGTAGTCGGTGGCGATGTCGTCGCCGACGAACTCCGCCATGTTCACGAAGCCCATCACCCGGTTGTAGAACGACACCCACTCGTCCATCCGGCCGAGCTCGACGTTGCCCACCGCGTGGTCCAGCGCCTGGAACAGCCGCTTCGGCGCGCCCTCCGGGCGGACCACCGTCGACTCGCGGGCGACGTAGCCCGGCAGGTACGGGCCGGTGTAGCGGGAGCGGTCGACCAGGGTGTGCCGGGTCTCGCCGTACGCGGCGATGGCCGCGCGGCGCACGGTGCCGTGCTCGTCCGTGACGTCGTTCGGCTCCTCCAGGATCGTGGCGCCCTGGGCGCGGGCGTGCGCGATGCACTTGTCCACGTCCGGGACCTCCATCGCCAGGTCGACCACGCCGTCGCCGTGCCGGCGGTGGTGGTCCAGCAGCGGGCTGTCCGGCGACACGCCGCCCTTGATCACGAAGCGGCAGGAGCCCGAGCGCAGCACGAACGCCTTGCGGTCCCGGCGGCCGGTCTCCGGGCCCGAGTACGCGACCAGCTCCATGCCGAACACGGACTGGTAGAACTGGGCCGTCTGGGTCGCGTTGCCGACCACGAAGACGACCGCGTCCTGAGCGGTCACCGGGAACGGGTCGGTCGAGGCGTCGTACTCCACCAGGCCCACCAGGGTGCGCAGCTGCTCGGCCGTCAGACCGGCCTGCAGCTCCTCGGGGGTCAGTTCAACAGCGGCGTCGGCGGTCATGGGGCATTCCTCCACGTCGAGGTCGGTTGCGCAGAGCTTGCTCCTGCTCGGGGAGGTGGGCAACAGGTCCGGATCCGGCTGCTCAATGTGTACAAGATGAGCAGTGCCGGGGTGCTTCGACTGTACGGATTGCTCAACGTTCCGGGCTCCCGCTCCCTTCGCGGGCGGGGAACCAGCGGACGAACCAGTGCGCGGCCAGGTCGGCCACCGCCGCCAGCGCCCCCGGCTCCTCGAACAGGTGCCCGGCGCCCGGGACGACCTGCAGCGCGCTCTCGCCGCGCAGTTCGGCCCGGGCCCGCCGGTTCAACTCCACCACCTCGGCGTCCGCGCCGCCCACGATCAGCAGCACCGGGGTGGTGACCAGCGGCAGGCGCGCCCGCGCCAGGTCCGGACGCCCCCCGCGCGCCACGACCGCCGCCGGGCCGGCGACCGGCTCGGCCGCCGCCCGCAGCGCCGCCGCCGCGCCGGTGCTCGCCCCGAACCAGCCGTACGGCAGGCCCGCCAGCGCGTGGTGCCGCCGCACCGCCGCCGTCGCCCCGGCCAGCCGGCCGCCCAGCAGCCCCGGGTCGAACACCTTCCACGGCTCCGCCGCCTCCCCGGGCGTCAGCAGGTCGAACAGCACCGTCGCCAGCCCGGCCCGCCGCAACCGCTCCGCCACCGCCCGGTTGCGCGGACTGCCCCGCCCCGAACCGCTGCCGTGCGCGAACAGCACCACGCCCAACGGGTCCGCCGGCACCGCGAGTTCGGCCGGACCGGCGGCCAGCGGCAGCTCGTACCCGGTGGCCCCCGGCTCCCGGGGGAGCTCCAGCGCGGCCAGCACCTCGGCGTCCGTGGTCTGCCGGAAGTCCCGGTAGGACTCGCCGACCGCGCGGAAGCCCTCCGGCGTCCGCACCGCCAGGTACGCGTCCGCCGCGTCGCCCAGCCGCCCCGCCCAGTCGGGCGGGGCCACCGGCACCGCCAGCACCACCCGCGCGGCCCCGCGCGCCCGGACGATCCGGCAGGCCGCCAGCGCGGACGACCCGGTCGCCACCCCGTCGTCCACCACCAGCACCGTCCGCCCCGCCAGCGGCACCGGCGGCCGCCCCCGGCGGTAGGCCGCCGCCCGCCGGGCCAGCTCGGCCCGCTCGCGCGCCTCCACCGCGGCGAACGCCTCCGGCGTCACCCCCGCCGCGTCCACCACCTGCTGGTTGACCACCCGCGCGCCGTCCTCGCCGACCGCGCCCATCGCGACCTCCGACTGCCCCGGGACGCCCACCTTGCGCACCACGCACACGTCCAGCTCCGCGCCCAGCGCGGCGGCCACCGGGGCCGCGACCGGGACGCCGCCGCGCGGCAGGGCGACCACGACCGCGCCGCGCAGCTCCGGGGCCGCGGCCAGCAGGGTCTCGGCGAGGCGGCGCCCCGCGTCCGTCCGGTCGGTGAAGTGCGCGGCGGTGAAGTCCATGTCGAGAGCCTCTCCACCCTCCACGGTACGCGCCCCGGTAAGGAAAAAATAAGGACAAACCCGTGGGTAGCGTTACATACCGCCCGGGACGGGTAGCGACCAATTGGACCCGTACGTCCCGACTACGAGGAGGTGGTCCCGGTGTCGACCCACATGTCGTCGGGCATGGAACACCATCCGGACATCCTGGCCCTGCGTGAGCACGCGGAGCGCGTCACATCCACCACGGCCGGACAGGGCACCGAGGCCCTCGCCATCTGCGCCGGCCTCTTCCTGGCGATCTCCCCCTGGGTGGTCGGCTTCTCCGGCTTCACCGGCCTGACCATCAGCAACCTGGTGCTCGGCATCGCCTACGCCGTCCTGATGGCCGGCTACGGCTCCGCCTTCGGCCGCACCCACGCCCGCGCCTGGGCGTGCGTCGCGATCGGCGCCTGGACGATCATCGCCCCCTGGGCGGTCAACGGCGGCGCGCACGTCCGCCGGACCATTTTGACCAACGTCATCACCGGCGGAGTCATGACCTGCCTGGCCCTGGCCGCGGTGAGCATGGTCGTCACGGGGATGACGGCGCGCCACAGCAGGTAGGAGGAACCAGGGGCTCGGGGAACGGCGGGTCCGTGCTGCTGCGTGCAGTAACAGAACCGGAAGCCGGTGCGCGCTCCGGCGGTGAACCTCTCGCAGCCACGGCCTCGCCGTTCCCCGAGCCCCTGATTCGTTCCTCTTCGCTGCTCCCGGCTATTCCGGGCGGGTCATCCGCAGGACGTCCAGGGCCTCGTCGAGTTGGGCCTCGGTGAGCAGGCCGCGGTCGACGTAGCCGCGGTCGAGGACCACCTGGCGGATGGTCTTGCGTTCGGCGAGGGACTGCTTGGCGACCTTCGCCGCTTCTTCGTAGCCGAGGTAGCGGTTGAGGGGGGTCACCACGGAGGGGGAGGACTCGGCGTACTCGCGGGCGCGCTCCGCGTTGGCGGTGGTGCCGGAGACGGCGCGGTCGGCGAGCAGGCGGGCGGAGGTGGTGAGCAGGCGGATCGACTCCAGGACGTTGCGGGCGATGACCGGGAGCATCACGTTGAGTTCGAAGTTGCCGCTCGCGCCGGCCACCGTGACGGTGGTGTCGTTGCCGATCACCTGGGCGGCGACCATCAGGACCACCTCGGGCAGGACGGGGTTGACCTTGCCGGGCATGATCGAGGAGCCGGGCTGGAGGTCGGGGAGGTTGATCTCGGCGAGGCCGGTCCGCGGGCCGGAGCCCATCCAGCGCAGGTCGTTGGCGATCTTGGTGAAGCCGGCGGCGATCGTGCGGAGCTGGCCGCTGAGCTCGACCAGGCCGTCGCGGGCGCCCTGGGCCTCGAAGTGGTTGCGGGCCTCGGTGAGCGGGAGGCCGGTGGCGCGGGCGACCTCGGCGATGACGGCGGCGGAGAAGCCGGGCGGGGTGTTGATGCCGGTGCCCACGGCCGTTCCGCCGAGCGGGAGTTCGGCGACCCGGGGGAGCGTCGCCCGCAGCCGCTCGACGCCGTACCCGACCTGGGCCGCGTAGCCGCCGAACTCCTGGCCGAGGGTGACCGGGGTGGCGTCCATCAGGTGGGTGCGGCCGGACTTGACGACCGCCGCGAACTCGGCGGACTTGGCCGCCAGGGCCTGCGCCAGGTGCTCCAGGGCCGGGACCAGCTCGTGCAGGACGGCGCCGGTGGCCGCGACGTGGATCGAGGACGGGAAGACGTCGTTGGACGACTGCGAGGCGTTGACCTGGTCGTTGGGGTGGACCGGGCGGCCCAGCCGCTCGGCGGCCAGGGTGGCGATCACCTCGTTGGCGTTCATGTTGGACGAGGTGCCGGAGCCGGTCTGGAACACGTCCACCGGGAACTGGTCGTCCCAGCGGCCCTCGGCCACCTCCTCGGCGGCCGCGCGGATCGCCGCCGCGGTCTCCCCGTCCAGTACGCCCAACTCGGCGTTGACGGTGGCCGCCGCCGCCTTGATCCGGGCCAGCGCCGCGATGTGGGCGCGCTCCAGGCGCTGCCCGGACACCGGGAAGTTCTCCACCGCGCGCTGGGTCTGCGCCCGCCACTTGGCCGCCGCCGGGACGCGCACCTCGCCCATCGAGTCGTGCTCGGTCCGCCACTGCCGGTCCTGCTGTCCGTGCTGGTCCTGCTGTCCGTCCGCCATGGTCGGTACACCTCCTGGACCGGTCAGCCTTCCACGGGCGCCGGGCATTCCCGGTGCGCCGCCGCCGTGTGTCGCGGCCGGGTCGCCCCCGTGGCGCCCTTGACCGGGCGGCGTACCGACGGGTAGGGACAGCGGTGGCACACCCGCCGCACACCCGCCCGCACCCTCCGAGGAGCCCACCCATGGCGACCGCCCCCGACCCGCTCGACCTGCTCGGCGTCGACGAACTGCTCACCGAGGACGAGCGGCTGGTCCGCGACAGCGTCCGCGCCTTCACCGACCGGCACGTCCGGCCGCAGCTCGCCGACTGGTACGAGCGGGGCACCTTCCCGGTGCGCGAACTCGCCCCGGAACTCGGCAGGTTGGGTGTCCTCGGGATGCACCTGGAGGGCTACGGCTGCACCGGCTCCACCGCCACCGAGTACGGGGTGGCGTGCATGGAGCTGGAGGCCGCCGACTCGGGGCTGCGCAGCTTCGTCTCGGTGCAGGGCTCGCTGGCGATGCGCTCGGTCCACGCGTTCGGCTCGGAGGAGCAGAAGCTGCGCTGGCTCCCGGAGTTGGCCGCCGGGCGGGCCGTCGGCTGCTTCGGCCTGACCGAGCCGGAGGCCGGCTCCGACCCGGCCTCGATGCGCACCCGGGCCCGGCGGGACGGCACCGACTGGGTGCTGGACGGCGCCAAGGCGTGGATCACCAACGGCTCGGTCGCCGACGTCGCGGTGGTCTGGGCGGCCACCGAGGACGGCGTGCGCGGCTTCCTCGTCCCGCGCGGCACCCCCGGGTTCACCGCCCGGGACGTGCCCGGCAAGCTCTCCCTGCGCGCCTCGGTGACCAGCGAACTCGCCTTCGACGGCGTCCGGTTGCCCGCCGACGCGGTGCTGCCGCAGGCCCGCGGCCTGCGCGCCCCGCTGTCCTCGCTCGGCGAGGCCCGCTACGGCATCCTGTGGGGCACCGTCGGCGCCGCCCGGGACTGCTACCGGGCCGCCGTCGAGTACGCCCGCGACCGGGTCCAGTTCGGTCGGCCGATCGGCGCCTTCCAACTCACCCAGGCCAAACTCGTCGAGATGGCGATGGAGTTGGAGAAGGCTTACCTGGTCGCGGTGCGGATCGGCCGGCTCAAGGACGAGGGCCGCGCGCAGGCCGCGCACATCTCCTTCGGCAAGCTCAACAACGTCCGCGCCGCGCTGGAGATCGCCCGCACCGCCCGCACGATCCTCGGCGCCAACGGCATCACCACCGCCTACCCGGCGCTGCGGCACGCCAACAACCTGGAGTCGGTGCTCACTTACGAGGGCACCGCCGAGATCCACACCCTGGTCCTCGGCGAGGCGATCACCGGCCAGCCCGCCTACCGCTGACCGGAATTCGCCGGTCGCGGGCGCCGGGGTCCGGTGGCCGGGCCGGTGCGTCAGGCGGGCGGGGCGGGCGGGCGGTGTTCGAGCCGGTTGAGCGCGTGCTTGAGCACCTCGCACGCCTGCAGGTGGTTCCCGGCCTCTTGCAGGAGGTCGGCGAGACGGCGGCAGACCAGGATCGCTTCCGGCCCGAACGTGTGGTGGGTCCGGTGGAACGCCTGCTCCAGCACCTCGATGGCCTCGCGGACGTTGCCCGTCTCGGCCAGGAGGTCCGCCAGTTCGAGCTGCACGGTCAGGGTGCTGCCGTCGCTGCCGCCGGACAGGCTCTCCTGGAGGGCGAGCCGCAGCACCGGCAGCGCGTCGCGGTTGCGGCCCACCGCACGGAGCAGCCGGGACAGGTTGAGCCCCGCCACGGCCAGTGCCGAGCGGACATCGGCGTCCAGCACCGGGCCCGCCACCGTCCCCGGGCGGGCGGACCGGGCCCGGTTGCGCACCAGTGGCAGCCGGCCGACGTGGTTCTCCTGCACCGACTGGGGCTGCGGACGGTTCTTCGCCCGCAGCCGGACCCGCAGTTCCTGGTAGAGGGTGTCCAGGTCGAGCAGTTCGGGCCCGTTCGGCAGGCCGTTGCGCAGCAGGTGCAGCAGCTCTCCGGTGAACGCGGTGTGCGTCTCGCCCTCCGGCGACAGCGCGACCCGGTTCCCGGGAGAGGCCGCCAGCACGTAGGCCCCGTCGATCGCGGCCTGCGAGGTGAGCGCGTCGCCACCGCCCATGGCACGGGCGGCCCGGCCGCTGAAGCAGCAGTCGAGCACGACGATCTTGCGTTCGGCCTTGGACGCGCGGACAGCGGCCCGTACGTGCTGGTAGGCGACCGCGGTGTAGCCGACGTTCTCCCGGGACCGGTTCAGCGCCAGGTACAGGTCGGCGGAGTCGGCGTCCCGCAGGCCGTGGCCGCTGAAGTACACCACCAGGGTGTCGGTCGCCTCGTCCCCGGCCCGGTGGACGGGGTCCAGCACCGCGGAGACGTCCACGGGCTCCTCGACCACGGTGCAGTGCTGTTCGGGCAGCCCCCACACCAGGACGTCGCGGAACGCCGCGGACAGGTCGCGGAGGTTGGCCGTGACGGCGGGCAGTTGCTCAAGGTGCTGGTAGGAGGCGCTGCCGATGATCACCGCCCGGGAGGCCGAGGGATCAGGCAGACTGCTCATCGGCGCGGTTCTCGGTGGTCGTGGCGGTCGACGGGGCCGGGGCGGTCGACGGGGCCGGGGCGAGCGAAGGGGCCGGGGCGGGCGACGGGGCGGGCGGCGGGGCGGGCACACCCGCCACCAGGGCCGTCAGGGCGCGCACCGTCGCCTCGTCGTGCGGGCCTCCCGCCGGGATCTCCAGCTCCAGGGCGCCTCTGCGCAGCACGAGCGCGGTGGGCCGACGGCGGGCCTCCCGCCACTGGAGCACCGACACCGACAGCGCCCCCGCCGACAGCGCCGAACTGACCAGGAGTTGGACGACGTCGAAGACCCCTCCGCCCATCCGCCCGGGCTCCGTCGGCTCGCCGCTCGGCCCGCCGGCCACCACCCGGGCCCGGACGGTCCGCGACAGTTCGTCGTCGGTGCTGATCCAGCGGAGCAGGGAGCGCAGCGCGTCCTCGGTGTCGTCACCCGCGTCCACGGTGACGGAGATCTCGTACTCGGACATCTGCGGCTAGTTCCCTTCCTCGGAGGTGCGATCGGTGATCTGGGCCAACAGGTGGAGGGCCTGAGGTGCCGCTCCGAGCGCGGACAGGCAGACCGCGTGCCAGAACTGTGCGGCCAGTGTGGTGGGGTCGGTCGGGCCGAACGCCTCGGTGCAGACCTGGGTGAGCGCATCCAGCATGTAGGCCGCCTCCGAGTGGTCCCCGCGCTGTGCCAGGGCGACGGCCTCGCGCAGCCGGGTGGGGGCGTCCGCGGTCGAGGCCAGCCTCAGCCGGGTGGCGGGGGACAGCGTGGCCGTCCGGGAGACCGGGGACGGCTCCCGCAGCGCCAGGGGCTGTCCGCCGCGCGAGTAGGAGCGGCTCGTGGAGCGCAGGGAGACCACGGCCGGCCGGGCGAAGCCGGAGGGGTCCGCCCGCTCGTCGGGCGGCCGCTCCAGGACGGACATCCTCACCAGGGCGCCCAGTGCCACGCGGTCCGAATCGCTCGGACGCGTCAGGTGTTCGAGCACCTCGGCGGCGGAGGCCGGACGGTCCTCGGCCCGCAGCGCGGTCAGCCGGTCGGCCAGCGCGGCCAGGTCGCCGGGGAGGTCCGGCCTGCTGTCGGCGAGTGTCGGCACTCCTTGGTTCACGAGCCGGAAGAACAGGCCGGCGAGGTTGTCCGTCTGTTCGAGCGGCGGCCTGCCGGTGAGCATGTGATGCAGGATCACCCCGACCCCGTACAGGTCGGTGCGCTGGGTCGGGCGCTCTCCCCGGACCACTTCCGGCGCCAGGTACTGCGGAGTGCCGAGCACCGATCCGGCTGCGGTGATCATCGACGCCTCGACCAACCGGGCCAGCCCGAAGTCCTGCAGCACCACCAGGCCGGCCGCGGTGACCTGGACGTTGTGCGGTTTCAGGTCACGGTGCAGCACACCGGTCCGGTGGACCGCGGCGAGAGCCGAGCAGATCGATTCGACCACCACCCGGACGGCGCCGGGTGGCAGCGCTCCCCGGGCTTTCACCAGCACGCCCAGGTCCAGCCCGTCGAGCAGTTCCATCACCAGGTACGACGTGCGCCTGAAGACCCCCACGTCGTGCAGGGCGACGACATTGGGGTGACTGGCCCGGGCCATCGCCATCGCCTCCCGGCGGAAGCGCTCGTCCGTGTTGTCGTCGGGCGAAACCGAACCGTGCATCAGCTTCACGGCGACCCGGCGCCGCAGCAGCAGGTCCTCCGCCTCGTAGACGGTGCCCATGCCACCGGAGCCGATCAGCCGTACCAGCTGGTAACGGTCTTCGACGGTCTCGCCCTGCAGTTCCTGATGCCCCCACGGCAGTCCCACGCCTGCGATGCTCCCCCACGGGTGTCGACCGGACAAGCCCATTGTGCCGAACTTCCCACCAGGAGAAGGCCGCTGACGGAAAATCGCTGGTCACGGCGGTGCCCGGGCGGCCAGGATGGGCGGCATGACGACGCAGCAGACCGCAACGACCACCCTGTGGCGGCCCACCGGGCCCGAGGAGCTGGCGCTGGTCGAGGCGTCCGGCTGGCGGGCCTGGCCGCCCCGGCTGCCCGAGCAGCCGATCTTCTACCCGGTGCTCAACGAGGACTACGCGATCCGGATCGCCCGGGACTGGAACGTGCCCGCCTCCGGGGTCGGGTACGTCACCCGCTTCGAGGTGGGGACGGAGTTCCTGCGGCGCTACCCGGTGCGCCGGGCCGGCGGCGAGACCATCCTCGAACTGTGGGTGCCCGCCGAGGAGTTGGCGGAGTTCAACCGGCACCTGGTGGGGGAGATCCAGGTGGTGCGCGAGTACCGCTGAGCCCGCCCCGCCCCGGGAGCCCGGTCCCCCCGGGGCGGGAGCCGGGTCCGCCGCGGGGTGGGGGACGGGTCCGCCGGAAGTCGGGGGCCCGGGGGCCGGGTCCGACTTCCGGAGGACGGCGGTCGGTACCTGGTGCGCATGGATCCCGGCGGCGGGGGCGGCCACGATGGAGGGGACGGGACACGCGGGAGAGGGGCGAGGGCGATGAAGGGCGGACGGGCGGCGGTGGTGGTGCTGGGCGCAGCAGCCGCGGCGATGCTGCTGGTGATGGTGGCACCCGCGGCGGTGCAGCGGATGCAGGACCGGATGGACCACACCGCCCGCTACCCCAGCGGGGCCGCCGCCAAGGCCGACCGCGGCGGGCAGGCGCCGGGCTGGCTGCCCGACTCCGCCACCGGGGTGGCCCTGCTGGGCTCCGACCGGCAGGGCGACCGGCTGATCCGCGCCACCCTGCCGGAGCGCGCCCTGCCCGCCGCCTGCACCGCCGGCGGCCCGCTCGGCAGCGTCCGCCTGCGGGCGCCCTGGTTCCCGGCCGACACCCCGCAGCGGGCCACCGCGCACTGCGGCCTGTACGACGTCGCGCTGGTCGGCGACCAGCTCTACGGCTGGCAGGACGCCGCCGTGGTCGCCGCCGACCGCGGCGCCGGCCGCGCCGCCGACCGCAGCGCCGGCCCGGTGGACTGAGCGTCCGGCTTTCCCGCGGGCGGGCGGATGGGATAGGACGGTGCGCGTACCCCGCCACCCGTGAGGAGCCCCATGCCAGGCCCGACCGTCGGACCCGACGGCGACCAGACCGCCCCCCTCCGGCCGCCGGGGGTGGCCGCGGACACCCCGCAGGGCGCCCCCTTCGCCGCCGCCACCGTGATCACCCTGGGCTGCCTCGTCGCGCTCGGACCGTTCACCACCGACCTGTATCTGCCCGCACTGCCCGACCTGACCGCCGACCTGCACTCCACCGCACCCGCCGCCCAGCTCACCCTGACCGGCTCGCTGCTCGGCATGGTGATCGGCCAGCTGCTGTTCGGCCCGCTCAGCGACCGCCTCGGCCGCCGCCGCCCGATGCTGGCCGGCCTCGCCGGGTACACCGCGGCCAGCCTGCTGTGCGCGTTCGCCGACTCGATGCCGGTGCTGGTCGCCGGGCGGGTGGCGCAGGGCGCCGCGGGCTCGGCCGCGCTGGTGATCGCCCGGGCGGTGGTCCGGGACCGGCTGGAGGGCGTCGCGATGATCCGGTTCCTGGCCACCATGGGCCTGATCTCCGGCCTCGCCCCGATCGTCGCCCCGCTGGCCGGCGCCCAACTGCTGCACGTCACCGACTGGCGCGGCACCTTCGTCGCGCTGGCCCTGCTCGGCGCGGCGCTCACCGTGGCCTGCGCGTTCGGCGTCCGCGAGACGCTGCCGCCCGGACGGCGGCACGGCGGCGGCCTCGGCACCACCGTCCGGGCGATCGGCGGGCTGCTGCGCGACCGGGTCTTCCTCGGCTACCTGCTGACCGGCACCTTCGCCTTCGGCGCGCTGTTCGCGTACGTCGGCGGCTCCTCGGTGGTGCTGCAGGAGGTCTACCGGATCACCCCGCAGACCTACAGCCTGGTGTTCGCGGTCAACTCGATCGCGCTGCTCGCCGTCACCCAGCTCAACGGCCGCTTCCTGGTGCAGCGCCACTCCGAGCGGACGCTGCTGCTGTGCGGCCTGGGGGCCGCCGCGTTGGCCGGGGCCGCCGTGGTGCTGTGCACCACCGTGTGGGACCCCGGGCTGGCCGGGGTGTGGCCCGCGCTGACGCTGCTGATGGGCGCGATGGGCGTCATCCTGCCCAACGCCAACGGCCGGGCGCTGACCATGGCCCCGCACGCCGCCGGGTCCGCGTCCGCGCTGCTGGGCACCGGCACCTACCTGTGCGGCGCGGTGGTCGCCCCGCTCAGCAGCCTGGGCGGGCGTCCGTCCGCGACGGCGCTCGGCGCGGTCGTGCTGGGCTGCGCGCTGCTGGCGCTGGGCAGCTACCTGCCGCTGTGCCGGGAGCGCTGAGCGGGTCCGGGGGCCCGGCGTCCGGCGGTCAGTGCCTGCTGCCGCGGGCCAGCAGCTGGGCCCGGGCGGTGGCCGCGAAGCCCGGGCCGGCGGCGGTGGCGGTCGCGTCGGCGGTGGTGCCGCCCGGCTTCTGGGTGCCGGAGACGGTCAGGTAGACGTACCGGCCCACCGAGGCGTGGGTGTTGGCGCAGCCGGTGCTGGTGCAGTACGAGGTGTGCCCGCTGGGCACCAGGCCCTGCACCTGGCCCTTGAAGCCGGCCATCACCGCGTCCGCCTGGGCCTTGGTGTCCAGCACCGCGATGCCGATGGTGACGGCGCTGTCGCCCGAGGTGTAGGTCACCCGGATCATCGACCGGCAGCCCTGGGCGGCGAGCACGTCGCCCAGGCCGCCGGTGGTGGCCTTGTAGCAGGTGTCGGTCTGGGCGTCGGTCAGCCTGGTCCAGGTCTTGCCGCCGACCTGCATCGTCGCGGCGGGCAGCACCCCGGCCGGGGTGAGCGGGGCGGTGTCGGTGGCCGCCGAGGAGATCACCGTCAGCGGGTCGGGCGGGGCCGCCGGGGCGGTGGGGGAGGCGCTCGCGGTGGGCGACTTGCTCGGGCCCCTGCTCGCGCTGCGGGAGGGCGAGGCGGACGCCGACGCGGAGGCCGAGGGCGAGGGCGGGGCGGAGTCGGACGGCGAGCCGCTGGGCGACCCGGTCGGGGACGGGTCGCCGCCGCTGTCGGGCTGCTGCGGCGGGGCGGAGGTGGCCTCGACCAGGACGGTCGGATCGGCCTTGGGCTTGCCGGCGGAGGAGGCGGTGGCCGCGACGGCGGTGATCCCGCCGACCGCGACGACGGCGGCCAGGACGCCGCCCGCGGCCTTCATCCTTCTGCGCCGGGAGAGTTCGCGCTGGTGCTGGTCGGCGAGCGCGGCCCAGTCCGGTTCGTCGAACTGCACCTGCGCCTGCGCCTGCGCCTGCGCCTGCCCCGGCGCCCGTCCCGGCGCCTGCGCCTGCCCCGGCGCCCGTCC
This sequence comes from Kitasatospora saccharophila, assembly GCF_039529925.1. Lineage (NCBI taxonomy): Bacteria > Bacillati > Actinomycetota > Actinomycetes > Kitasatosporales > Streptomycetaceae > Kitasatospora > Kitasatospora saccharophila. The sequence goes on from NZ_BAAANS010000006.1 coordinate 55,685, forward strand.
CGGCGTCCGGTCCTGCCCCGGCGCCCGTCCCGGCGTCCGGTCCTGCCCCGGCGCCCGTCCCGGCGTCCGGTCCTGCCCCGGCGCCCGTCCCGGCAGACCAGACTGCCCGGGCGCCGACGGCTCGCCCTGGTTCGTTCCCCACCCGTTGGTCATGGACGATGATCCTAGAACACCGGTTCGGACGGGCCGGGCCCGGACGGTGGCGGCGTGCCACCGTCCGGGCCCGGAACGGGAGTTGCTCGGGTCGACGACCCGTCACGCGGTCGGTCAGGCGATGGAGAAGTCGTCGCCGTAGACCGCGCCCTGGCCGTACCAGCCGTGCAGGTAGACCGTGACGGTGCCGCTGGCGCCGGTGGTGAACGGGACGGTCACCTTGCTCCAGGAGGAGCCGTTCGCCCAGGAGGAGGCGGTGGCGCCGCCGCTGACCCCGACGTACGAGTACGGGCCCTGGACCCAGGCGGTCAGGGTGTACGCGTGGTTCGGGGCCAGGGTGACGACCTGGTCGCACTCACCGGTGGTGCCGGCGGTCGGGGTGGCCTGCAGGGCCTTGGAGCCGCCGTGCACCGGGGTGGAGACGACCGCGCCGCCGCTCTGGCAGGTCCACGGGGCGAGGTTGCCGCTCTCCAGGTCGCCGTTGGTGAGGCCGCCGGTCGGGGTGGTGCCGTTGACGGTCAGCGCGTAGGTGGCGGTGTGGGTCTTGCCCGCGCCGGTGCCGGTGACGGTCAGGGTGTAGGTGCCCGGGGCCGCCGAGGCGGTGGTGGACACGTTCAGGGTGGCGGAGCCGCCCGCGGTGACGCTGGAGGCGCTCAGCGAGGCGGTGACGCCCGCCGGGGCGCCGGAGACGGTCAGGTTGACGGTCGCGGCGGTGCCGGAGGTGACCGCGGTGTTCACGGTGCTGGAGGCGGCGGAACCGGCCTGGACCGAGCCCGAGGCGGGCGCCAGGGCGACCGAGAAGTCGGAGGCGGTGGTGCCGCCGGTGACGGTCAGGGTGTAGGTCGCCGAGTGGGTGCCGCTCGCGCCGGTGCCGGTCACGGTCAGCGGGTAGCTGCCGTTGGCGACGCCCGAGGTGGTGGACACGTTCAGGGTGGCGGAGCCGCCCGCGGTGACGGTGGAGGCGCTCAGCGAGGCGGTGACGCCCGCCGGGGCGCCGGTCACCGACAGGTTGACGCTCTGGGCCGAGCCCGAGGTCACCGCGGTGTTGACCGTCGCGGAGGTGGCGGCGCCGGCCGCGACCGAGCCGGAGGCCGGGCTCAGCGACACCGAGAAGTCGTTCGCCGGCACCGAGGAGCTGGTGAACTTCGAGAAGATGTGGCTGAAGTCCCAGGTGCCCTGCGCGATGCCGGAGCACTCGTCGTGGCCGCCCTGGCCCGGGCAGCCGCCGTTGTCACGCTGCAGCGCCCAGAAGGACAGGGTGTTGATGCCCTTGGAGACGGCCCAGTTGTAGACCGTGGTGGCGTTCGCGACGGTGAAGGTCTCGGCGGCACCGAAGTCGTCGATGCCGACCATCTCGGTGATGCCGATCATGTTCCACAGCTGGGCGGCGGTCTTCGTCGGGTACAGCTTCGCCAGCTGGTTGTACAGGCCCTGCGCGGAGGTCTGGGTGTCCGCGGCCATGTCGTGCGACTGGTTGTCGTAGTAGTCGAACGTCATCATGTTGACGACGTCGATCCGCGCGTTGTTGGTGACCGCGTTCTTCAGCACCGCCAGGCCGCTGGAGGCCAGGCCGCTGGTGGTGGTCGGCAGGGTGTAGCTGAACTGGATGCTGCGGCCGTTGGCCGCCGCCCAGTCCTCGACGATCTTGATCGCCTTGTTGCGGCGGTCGATGCCGGCCGTGTTGGTCAGCGAGTTGTCCTCGATGTCCAGGTCGATCCGGGAGACGTCGTAGGTGGTGATGACGTTCTCGAACTGCGCGGCGATCTGGTTGACGTCCGTGCAGGAGTCGGCGATCTCGGTGCCCGTGTTGTCCGCGGTGTAGCCGCCGAAGGACGGGATCACGTCGCCGCCGTTGGCGCGGATGGTCGCGATGTCGGCGCCGAAGACCGAGTTCGACACCGGCATCGAGGTGTCGCCGTTCCACAGCGCGGTGCAGGAGCCCTTGGTGGCGGCCTGCAGGAACGCCATGGTGAGGTGCTTGGCACCGGACTGGGCGGCCAGGGTGGCCGGGCTCTCGCCGGTCCACGCCTCGAAGTACGGGGCGAAGACGTGCTGCGGCAGCGGGGTGGCGGCCTGCGCGGGGGCGGAGATCAGCCCCAGCGAGGCGGCCGCCATCGCGCCCGTGGCGAGCAGCGCTTGGAGTGGTCGGTGAAGGCGCATCGAGTCTCCATCAGGCATGGAAGGGTGGCCCGCGTGCCGGTGTTCGGGCACGGGGCAGGGGTCGGCCTGGTACAGGGAGTGCCGGGGTGGTGCGGGGCAATGCCTCGCCCCGGCCGGTGGTCACACCCCCACGATGCGTCCCGGTCGGGAAGTACAGCGGACTCATGGTTGGTCTGGACCACTGCGTCTGTCAAGACTCTTTACAGTTCCCCGGCAAGGCCCCGGGAGAGCTTTGCCAACCCTTGGGAATAAGGCCCCTGACGTGCCGTCGGCCCCGCCCCGAGTGCTCGGGACGGGGCCGGTGGACGGTGCGCGGCGGCGGGGATCAGCCCAGGTTCGCGCTCTTCAGCCAGCTCTTGGCGACCGCCGACGGGTCCTCCTTGTCCACCGCCACGCGCTTCATCAACGCGGTCAGCCCGGCCGTGTCGAGCTTCGCCGAGACCGCGTTCAGCGCGGCCGTCCCGGTGGCGTCCAGGCCGGCGGTGTTCACCAGCGGGGTGACGTTCTGCGAACTGAACAGGTTCTTCGGGTCGTCCAGCGACACCAGCTTCAACTGGACGATCTTCGGGTCGGTGGTGAACACGTTGCCGACCTGGATCCCGCCGTCCTTCAGCGCGTTCGCGGTGGTGTCACCGGTCGGCTTCCACTCCTTGAAGGTCAGCCCGTAGACGTCCTTGAACTGCTGCTCGCGCCGGGACTTGAACTCCGGCGGACCACCCACCACCAGGTCCTGCGCCTTGCCCGCCAGGTCGGCTATCGACTTCACGCCCAGCTTGTCGGCGGTCTCCTGGGTGACCGTCAGCGAGTCCTTGTCCTCCGCCGCCGCCGAGTCCAGCACCGCCAGCCCGGCCGGCAGCTTCGCCTTCAGCTCGGCGTTCACCGCGTCCTTGCCGGTGGCCGTGGACTTGGCGTCCAGGTAGCCCAGCAGCGCGCCGTTGTACTCCGGCAGCACCGTCAGCGCGCCGGACTGCAGCTGCCCGTACAGCACCTCGCGGCTGCCGATGTTGAACTTCTCCTCCACCTTCACGCCCTTGGCCTGCAGGGCCTGCGAGTAGATCGAGGCCAGCAGCACGTTCTCCGGGAAGTTCGCCGAGCCGACCACCACGGTCTTCCCGGACGCGGCACCCGCCCCGGAGGAGGAGGCGGACGGCGCCGGGGCGGGCGACTTCGCGGCCAGCGGGTCGCTGCCGCCGGAGGAGGAGCAGGCCGCCGCACCCGCCAGCAGGGCGACGGCGAGGGCGATACGGACCGGACGGGGCGTCATGGGGTTTCCTTCACGAGTGCGGGAGAGTCGGCGGGATCGGTCTTCACGGGTGCGGGGTCGGTCGGGGCGCCGCCGGTGCGGCGGCTCCGGGTGCGGGGTCCGGGTCGCGCGCCGGGCGGCGCGGCGAGCCGGATCAGCAGGGCGAACAGCAGCTGGACCGCCACCGCCAGCAGCACCACCAGCAGGGCGCCGCCGACCGTGGTCGGGTAGTTCCGGGTGGCCAACCCGTCGATCACGTACCGGCCGAGGCCGCCGAGGCCGACGTACGCGGCCACCGTGGCGGTCGCGATCACCTGCACCGAGGCCGTCCGCACCCCCGCCAGCAGGGTCGGCGCGGCGGCCGGCACGCACACCCGCAGCAGCGTCTGCGGGTGGGTCAGGCCGATGCCGCGGGCCGCGTCCCGGACGTCCGGGTCGGTGCCGCGCACCCCCTCGGCGGCGGCCACCAGCATCGGCGGCGCGGCCAGCGCGGTCAGCGGCAGCAGCACCGCCGCGTCACCGACGCCCGCCAGCAGCACCGCCAGCGTCACCAGGCCCAGCGTGGGCAGCGCGCGGGCGACACCCGCCAGCGCCGTCACCACGAACAGGCCGCGCCCCGAGTAGCCGATCAGCAGCCCCAGCGGCAGCGCCACCAGCGCGGCCAGGCCCAGCGCCTCGGCGGAGAACGCCAGGTGCTCCAGCACCCGGTGGACGACCGAGTCCGGGCCCGAGCGGTGCGCCGGATCGGCGAAGAAGTCGTGCAGCCAGCCCAGCCAGTTCACCGCGCCACCCCCCGGGCCCACGGCGCCAGCACCCGGCGGGCCGCCACCAGCAGCAGGTCGGTGGCCAGCGCCAGCAGCGCCACCAGGACGATCCCGGCCAGGATCGGGGTCGGGAAGGTCCGCTGGAAGCCGTCCACGAACAGGTAGCCCAGGCCGCCCCGGCCGACCAGCGCGCCCACCGCCGCCAGCGAGATCGAGGACACCGCGGCGACCCGCAGCCCGCCGATCAGGTACGGGACGGACGCCGGGAGTTCGACCGCCGCCAGTCGTCGCCACGGCCCGTAGCCCAGCGCGGTGGCCGCCTGCCGCACCGGCTCCGGCACCGCCCGCAGCCCGTCCACCGTGGTCGGCAGCAGCACCGCCAGCGCGTAGCAGGTCAGCGGCACCATCACGGTCTCCCGGGTGGCCAGCCCGGTGTACGGGATCAGCACCACGAACACCGCCAGCGACGGCAGCGCGTACACCACGTTGAACACCGCCGCGAGCGGCTGGTAGAGGCGCGGGAAGCGCGCGCAGGCCAGGCCCAGCGGCACCGCCAGCAGCAGGGCCAGCAGCACCGGGACCAGCGCGATCACCGCGTGGTCGGCCGTCAGGTCGCCCAGGTAGCCGAGGTGGTCGCCGAGCCAGCGCCAGCGGACCAGCGGCTCACCGTCCAGCATGCGGCACCTGCCCGGGTATCGGGTCGGCGGTGGCGGTGGCGGTGGCGGTGGCGGTGGCGGTGGCGGGGTCGGCGGTGCTCGGGGTGGGGTCGGCGGCCAGCGCCTCGACCACGGCGGTGCGGCTCGCGGTGCCGACCGCCCGGCCAGTGGCGTCCACCGCGACGGCGCGGCCGGACGGGGCCAGCAGCGCGGCGTCCAGGGCGGAGCGCAGCGAGTCCCGGGCCGGGGCGAACACCGGGGCCGGGTGGCGTTCGGTGCCGCGCGCCCAGTGCTCCGGGCGGCCGTCCGGGTCGAGCACCAACCGCCATTCCTCGTACGAGGGCCGCAGGTCGTCGAGGGGGACGGTGGCGGCCGGGCGCAGGCCCAGTCCGCGCAGCCCCCGGTCGCGGCCCAGGAAGGCGGCCACGCCGGCGTCCGCCGGAGCGGTCAACAGGGTGCGCGGATCGGCGAGTTGGGCGATCTCCCCGTGCTCGCGGAGCACCACCACCCGGTCGCCGAGCCGGACCGCCTCCTCGATGTCGTGCGTCACGAACAGCACCGTCTTGCCCAACTCGCCCTGGATGCGCAGCAGTTCCTCCTGGAGCCCGGCGCGCACCAGCGGGTCGACCGCGCTGAACGGCTCGTCCATCAGCAGCACCGGCGGATCCGCCGCCAACGCCCTCGCCACGCCCACCCGTTGCTGCTGGCCGCCGGAGAGCTGTGCCGGGTAGCGGCGGGCGGTCTCCGGCGGCAGGCCGACCAGCTCCAGCAGTTCGGCGGCCCGGGCCCGGGCCCGCTTGCGGTCCCAGCCGAGCAGCCGGGGCACCGTCGCCACGTTGTCGATCACCCGGCGGTGCGGGAACAGCCCCGCCTGCTGGATCACGTACCCGATGCCGCGCCGCAGCCCCGCCGCGGGCAGCGAGGCCACGTCCGCCCCGTCCAGCAGCACCCGCCCGGCGGTGGGCACCACCATCCGGTTGACCATCCGCAGGATGGTGGTCTTGCCGCAGCCCGACGGCCCCACCAGCACGGTGGTCCGGCCGGCCGGCACCTCCAGGTCCAGGCCGCGGACGGCGACCGTGCCGTCGGGGTGGCGCTTGGCGGCGCCCTCGAATCTGATCACGGAAGGGTCCTCGGAGGGTCGGCCGTCGGGTGGTCGTCAGGTCAGTGGTTCGGCTGGTGCGGGCAGTTCGGGTGGTGCGAGCGGTGCGAGTGGTGCGGGCGGTTCAGGCGGTGAGCGTGCTGCGGGCGGGGCGGGAGGTCGGCGCGGGGCGGGAGGTCATGACCCGTCGCTTGTCCGGCTTCCCGTGCCGCTCTCACCGCAAACCTTGATCCACCGGGCTGGTGGGCAGTCCGGCCGCCGCCCAGGCCACGAAGCCGCCGTCCAGGTCGGTCGCCCGGTGCAGCCCCAACTCCCGCAGCGAGGCCGCCGCCAGCGAGGACGCGTACCCCTCCGAGCAGACCACGATCCAGCGCACGCCGTGGTCCACCGCCTCCGGGATCCGGTGGCTCCCGGTCGGGTCCAGCCGCCACTCCAGCACGTTCCGCTCGATCACCAGCGCCCCCGGGATCTCCCCCTCGCGGGCCCGCTGCGCCGCCGGGCGGATGTCCACCAGGCTTGCCCCGTCCGCGAGTTCGGCCCAGGCCCGGGCCGGGTCCGGCCGGTCGAGGCCCGTCCGGGCCTTCGCCAGCAACTGGTCCACCGTCATCACCACTGCTCCGGTCCTTCCGTGGAGGTCTGCACCAGGCCGCCGGCCCGCAGTTCGTAGTGCGACATCTCACTCAGCGGCGGCGAGTACGCGTGCAGCGTCACCGCCGGGCCCTGCGCCGTGTTGCGGACGTCGTGCAGGTACTGCGGGCCGAACGCCCGCTCGCTGCCCGCCGGCAGCCGGCGCACCGTCAGCCCGTGCTCCGGCCCGGCCAGCGCCAGCTCCTCCAGCTCGCCCAGCGCCACCGTGAACGCCCCGCGCGAACCGCCGTGGTCGTGGAAGCCGGTGGACTGCCCCGGCAGCCAGCTGATCAGCCACACCTCGTAGTCCTCCGCCAGCTCCAGCCGCTCGTACCAGCGCTCCTCCGCGGACAGCCGCACCCGGTGCAGCCAGCGTTCGGGCCGTTCGGCCAGGTCGCGGACGATCCGGCGCAGCGCGTTCGGGGACAGCGGGGGGCGGGCGGTGCGGTCGGCGGGTGCGGTGGCGGGCGTGGTGGCGAGGTCGATGCTCATGGGGTCCTCCGGGGTGTGCCGGGGCGGCGGCCGTCGCCGGGAACGCGTGCGGGGGCACGGTACGGCGGGGCGCGCGGACGGCAGGACGAGGGGGCGGCAGGGCGAGGGGCGGTGACTGGCCGGGCGGGGCGCGCGGAGACCTGGGTCAACTCACAGGGCGCGCACGGAGGTTACGCGGAGAGCGTCAACAGCAGGCACACATGTCGCTCGCCTGGCGTCGCAGATCGACGTGCAGGCGGCAGACCAGGAAGGTGCCGGGGTTCATGTGGCAGATGCTTCACGACCCGGCGGCGGCCCGTCAAGTTCCGCCACGCCGAGGGTCGCATCGTGGACGCCCGCGTCTCGGTCTGCGGACGGCCGGCGGACGGCCGACGGCCCGCGCTCCGGGGAGAACGCGGGCCGTCGGGGTCCCGAGGGGTGTGCCGTTCCGGCGGTCAGTTGTCCTGGTCGGCGTTCTCGTCGGCCTGGGCGGCGGCGCTGTCCGCGGCGTCCACCTTCTGCCGCATCTGCTGGACCTGCGCGTCGTCGGCGCCGCCCCCGGACGGGCCGGAGGAGGCCGGGCCGGAGGAGGTCGGGCCGCAGGCCGTCAGCAGGGCGGCGCAGGCCAGCGCGAGGGCCGCGAGGGCCGCCCGGCCGGTGGCGGGCCGACGGGTCACTTCCCGGCCGCCGGGGCGTTCTTCGCGCACCAGTCGGCCACCGCCGCCAGGTCCGCCTTGCGGGTCTGCAGGGTCGGCAGCAGGCCGCGGCGGAAGGTCAGCCGGTCGTTCAGGTACTTCTCGATCTCGGCGTGCCCCGCCCGGTGGGCGTCGTCCACCCGCTGCTGCAGCCGGGTCACCGAACCGTTGACGGTGGCGTCGCCGTTCAGCCGCTCCAGCGCCTTGTCGATCCGCTGCTGGGTCTTCGGCAGCCGCTTGCAGACCGCCTTCGCCCCGTCCCCCTTCGGCGCCCCGCCCGCTGCCTGCGCGGGCCCCGCAGCCAGGAACGCGCCCGCCAGCGCCAGCACTCCGACGGCGGCCGCCGCCCGGTTGATGCGCATGGGTCTCCCCTTCCACTCCGAATCCCGGCCGGTTCCCCCGGCCGGGCCCGACAGTAGGGAGCCTTCTTGTGGAAACCCTGTGGAACGGCGGCCGGACGCGCGTTCGGCGGCGGCGGTGCGGGCACGGAGTCTCGGACGGTCAGGCGCCCGCCGCGTTCCGGAACGCCGGGTAGCCGGGCAGCGGATCCGCCTACCAGCGGGCGGCGACCTCGCGCAGCAGCCCCTCGAAGGCCGCGGCGAGGGCCGGACGGCCGGTCAGCCGGGCCGCCGCCTCCCAGCGGTGGCGCAGCAGTTGGTGCCGGGTCGGGACGGGGCGGCGGGTCGGGTGCATCGGCCCGTCCTCCGCGGCGCGGGGCAGCAGGAGCACGGTGGCGTTGACCGTCCAGACGGCGACGGCGTCCCGCATCCCGGCGGCCCAGCACGCGTCGTCGGCGAGCTCCGGGTGGATCAGGACGGCCTTGGCCCGGTACACGTCCTCGGTCTGCCGGGCCACGTCGGGCGGCAGCTCGAAGACGCACCAGCAGGACGAGAACGGCATCCGGCAGTACGCGGCGGTGAGGAAGACCGACTGGAAGCAGGCCGCCTCGAAGTCCAGCAGCCGCAGGCCGTCCGGGGTGAGCAGGTTGTTGTCCGGGCAGGTGTCGCCGGGCGTGAACGCCGGGTACGCCGCCCCGCCCGCGGCGCCGCCCGCGGCCAGCTCCGCGGCCAGCCCGGCGGGGACGGGCACTCCGGCCGCGGCGAGCACCTCGGGGAAGCGGGCGGCGTTCTCCGCGATCCACGGCCGCTCCGCCCAGGTCGGCATCCCGGTGTCGAACTTCCGCGACAGCGCGGCGAGTTCCTCCTCCCTCCCGACCGATCCGGCCGCCAGTCGGCCCAGCCCGCGGGCCCAGGCCAGCAGGCCCGCCCGGGCGGCCCGCGGGTCCTCGCCGAGCAGCAGGTCGGCGAGGGTGGGCGCGGGGCCCAGGTCCTCCAGCACCAGCAGCGGCAACTCCGGGTCGACCGCGAGCAGTCGGGGGCCGGCGAGCCCGAGGGTGAGCCCGGCGGCCTCGGCGGTGAAGGCGCGCAGCGCGTCCGGCCCGCCGGTGTACGCCTTGACCACGACCGACCGCCCGTCTCCGGTGCGGCAGCGCAGCACGGTGGTGCGGCGGCTGCCACCGAGGTCGACGGGCTCGGACAGGCCGGTGCCCAGCAGCCGGGCGGCGGACGCGAGGACCTGCTTCGTTCGTTCCATCCGGGCATCCTGCCACCCGACCGGTGGGTCAGCGGTGCTCTCGTTCGCTCAACCAGTACCGGGGGGAGGGGAGTTGTGCGGCCGGGGGGTCGGCGGGAAGCAGCAGCGGCAGGCGGACCTCGAAGCGGCCGCCCGGGCCGTCCGGGCGGTCGGTGGCCATGGCCGTGCCCCGGTGCAGGGCGGCCTGCTGGGCGACCAGGGTCAGGCCGAGGCCGGAGCCGGGGCTGTCCGGGCGGCGGTGGAAGCGGTGGAAGACGGCGGCGCGTTCGGCGGGCGGGACGCCGGGGCCGGTGTCGTCCACGGTCAACCGGACGGTGCCGTTCCCGACGTGCAGGCGGACGTCCACCTCGGCGGGGCGGTCCGTGGTCCGGCCGTGCACGGCGGCGTTGCCCAGCAGGTTGGCGAGCAGGATGCGCAGGCCCGCGTCCCAGCCGAACACCCGCGCCTCGGAGGGGAGTTCGGTGCGGTAGACGGTGTCCGGGTGGCGGCGGGCGGCCTCCGCGACGGCCGCGTCCAGCAGCTCCGCGAGGTCGACCGGGCCGAACGCGGAGAGCTCCACCAGATCGCCCCGGGCCAGCGCGGACAGCGCGCTCAGCAGGTCCAGCATCCGGGCGTGGTCCTGCTGCGACTCGGCCAGCACCTCGGCCCGCTCCGCCGCCGGCAGGTCCGGGTGCGCGGCCAGCACGTCCAGGTTGGTGCGCAGGCTCATCAGTGGGGTGCGCAGCTCGTGCGAGGCCGCCGACGAGAACGACCGCGCGGTGTCCAGGGCCTGCGCCGTGCGGGCCGCCTGCTCGTCGTAGCGCGACAGCAACAGGGCGATCGCGGCCGAGAGTTCGTCCACCTCGGCGGTGCCCGTCCGGGCGTGCGCGAACGCCGCGTGCCCGGCCCGCGGGTCCAACCCGGCCGCCCGGCGGCCCAGTCGGCGCAGCGGCCGGGTGGCCCGCTCGGCGAGCCCGAAGGCGATCAGCCCCGAGAGCGGCGCCGCGACCAGCGCCACCAGCAGCACCCGCCGCCGCACCGCCCGCAACTCCTCGGCCGGCTCCCCGGCCGGAGCCAGCACCCACAGCGTCCCGCCGGCGCCCCCGCCGTCCACCCGTACCGTCAACACCCGCCAGGAGAAGCCATTTTGACGGACCGTCACCGCCTTTCCGCCCGGCGCGCCCGGGAGCAGCAGCGGATCGTCCGGCTGCGAGCCCGCCGAGAGCAGCACCGTGCCGTCGGCGGCGGCCAGCCGGACGCCCGCGTCCAGGGCCGCGTCCATCAGCTTGCGCTGCTGGTTCTGCTCGACCTTCGGACGGCCCCGGCTGTCCGCCGCGAGCAGCGCCCGGGCGTTCGGCAGCACGGCGGCCGCCCGGGCGTTCAACTGCGCGTCCTGGCGGCGGTGCAGGTCCGCGCCGACCAGCGGCAGCAGCAACAGCCCGGCCACCGCCACCAGCAGCGGCACCAGCACCGCCGCCCCGATCGCGATCCTGGTCGACAGCTTCACCGGCCCGCCCCGCCCTCGTCCGGGACCCGCACACCCTCGTCCGGGACCCGCAGCACGAACCCCACCCCGCGCACCGTGTGCACCGTCCGGGGGCGGCCGCCGGCCTCCAACTTCCGGCGCAGGTACGAGACGAAGGTGTCCACGGCATCGCTGCGCACCTCGAAGCCGTAGCCCCACACCCGGTCCAGCAGCACCTCCCGGGACAGTACGATCCCGGCGTTCCGGGCCAGTTGAGCGAGCAGCTCGAACTCGCGCCTGGTCAACCGGAGTTCGTCCTCCGCCCAGAACGCCTGCCGGGTCTCCGGGTGGATCCGCAGCGGGCCGACCCGGATCGGGTCCGCGGGCTGCGGCGGCCGGCGGCGCAGCAGCGCGTGCAGCCGCAGCACCAACTCCTCCAGGGCGAACGGCTTCACCAGGTAGTCGTCCGCGCCCGCCTGCAAGCCGGCCACCCGGTCGGCCAGTTCGTCCAGTGCGGAGAGCATCAGCACCGGCGTGTCGTCCCCCCGGGCCCGCAGCGTCCGGCACACCTCCGTCCCCGACGAGCCCGGCATCCCGACGTCCAGCACCAGCACGTCCGGCGGCTCCTCGGCGAGCGCCGCCAGCGCGAGCGCGCCGTCCGCCGCGACCGCGACCCGGAACCCGCTCAGCCGCAACCCCCGCTCCAGGCTCCGCCGGATCCCCGCGTCGTCGTCCACCACCAGCACCCGCCCGGCCCCGCCGCCCACCTGCCGCACCTCCGCCCGAACCGCCCCCGTGGGGGCCACGACTCTCGCACAGGGGGATGCGCCGCGGCCGGGCGGGGGTTCAGGCGGCGGGGCCGGGCGGGGGTTCCGGCGGTGGTCAGGTGGTGGGGGCGCAGGTGCCGGTGTGGTGGTGCAGGAGGTCGTCGACGAGGCGGTGGACGTCGGCGGGTTCGATCGGGCCGAGGTTGAGGATGACCCGGAAGTAGAGCGGGGCCAGCAGGTGGTCCACGCCCTGGCGGAGGGTGGGGGCCGGTTCGCCGCGCTCCGCGGCCCTGGCCAGGATCGTGGCCAGTTGCCGTTCGCGGGCGGCCATCCGCGGGGTCGAGCCGGAGTCGGCGCAGGCGAGTTGGCCGACGGCGTGCCGGACCAGGGCCAGGGTCTCCGGGGTGGTGACGGAGGCCCGGCTCCGCTCGGCCCACTGGAGCAGGTCGGTGCGGAGGTCGCCGGTGTCCGGCGGCGGGTCCTCCGGGGCGAGCCGGGTGGCGGTGACGTCGGCCAGCAGGCCGTTGAGGTCGCCCCAGCGCCGGTACACGGAGGTGGGGTTGACGCCCGCCCGGGCGGCGACGGCCGGGATCGACACCTGGTCCGCGCCGCCCTCGGCGATCAGTTCGGTGACGGCCCGGTGCACGGCGGCGCACACCCGCGCGCTGCGCCCGCCGGTGCGGCGGACGGGCTCGGCCGGGGGCGGCCCCGGGGTGGGAGCCGGGGCGGGAGCCGGGGGCGGCTCCGGTGGCTGGCTGTTCACTCTCCCATGCTAAGGCAAAGTGATTCGCTTTAACTCCGAACAGTCGCCTAGTATCCGTTAAAGCCAACCCTTTCGCCTTAAGGGGTCACGCTTCCGGTCCCCGACCGGCCTGCCACCGAGGTGTCCATGCCGAACTCCCGCGGGCTGTCCCGCACCCCGGCCTTCTGGCTGGTCGCAGCGGCCCTACTGCTGCTGACCTTCGCCGCCGCCGCGCCCTCCCCCCTCTACGTCGTCTACCAGGCCGCCTGGGGCTTCTCCTCCGGCACCCTCACGGTGATCTTCGCCGTCTACGCGGTGTTCCTGCTGCTCGCCCTGACCACCGTCGGCAGCCTCTCCGACTTCCTGGGCCGCAAGCCGCTGCTCTACGGTTCGCTGCTGCTGGAGGCGGGGGCGATGCTGCTGTTCACCAACGCGGACGGGGTCGGCCCGCTGCTGGCGGCCCGGGCCGTCCAGGGCTTCGCCACCGGGGCCGCGACCGGGGCCCTCTCGGCCACCCTGGTCGACCTGCAGCCGGAGCGCTCCCCGGGCCTCGGCGCCCTCGTCAACGGCGCGGCCTCCACCCTCGGTCTGGCCCTCGGCGCCTTCGGCTCGGGGCTGCTGGTGCAGTACGGCCCGGCCCCGCGGGTCCTGGTCTTCGCGCTCCTCGCCGCCGGGTTCCTGCTCGCCGTCGCCGCCCTGGCGCTGATCCCCGAGACCGCCGGGCGCCGCCCGGGCGCCCTCGCCTCCCTGGTGCCGCGGGCCCGCGTCCCGCGGCAGGCCCGCCGCGCCTTCGCGGTCGGCACGCCGGCCCTGGTCGCGGTCTGGTCGCTCGGCGGCCTCTACCTCTCGCTCGGCCCCTCGCTCGCCGCCGGGGTCCTGCACCTGCACAACCACCTGGTCGGCGGCCTGGTCGTCAGCACCATGACCGCGGCCGGAACGCTCGGCTCGCTCCTGCTGCGCGGCCGCCCCGCCCGGACGACGCTCCGGTTCGGCTCGACCGCGCTGGCCCTCGGCGTGGTCGGCACCCTGGCGGCCCTCGACCGCGGCAGCGCGCCGCTGTTCTTCGCGATGACCGCGCTGGCCGGGCTCGGCTTCGGCGCGACCTTCCTCGGCGTGCTCTCCGGCATCGCCCCGCTGGCCGCCCCCGCGGAGCGCGCCGAACTGTTCGCGGCCGTGTACGTCCTCAGCTACCTGGCCTTCAGCGCCCCCGCGGTGGCCGCCGGGTTCGCCGTCCCGCACCTCGGCCTGCTGACCACCGCCACCGGCTACGGCGCCGCCGTGGCCCTGCTCGCCCTGGCCGCCTTCGGCACCACCTTCGCCCGCCCCCGCCCCGCCGCCCGGCCGAACCCGGTGGAGCCGGCCTGCCCGGTGGAGGCCGGCGGGGCGGTGCGGTCCTGACCGGGGCCACGGCTCGCCGCGCCGGGAGGAGGCGGTGATCCGCCGGCCGTCCGGGGTCTCGTCAAGGTCGGTCAACCGGCCCTCGTGGCCTGGCAGTCCGCGCGGGACGACGGACTCCTCGACACCCACCGCGACGCCTCCCCGTCCGGAGGTGCCGGGGCGTGGCGTCAGCTCGGACCGTCGCCCTCTTTGGTGGCCGGACCGTCGCCCTCCCCGGTGGCCCGGGCGGCCTCCAGCAGGCAGCTGAGGCGCCGGATCTCCGCGACCAGCCGGGGGACGTCCTGGCGGGCCGCGGCGATGAACGAGGCGTTCTCGTCCCAGCGTCCACCGACGACGTCGACGTAGCGCGGCCGCTGGACGAGGGTGGCGGCCACGAGCTGCCCGTGGTCGAAGTCCGGCCAGCGCTCGTTGAGCCCGGTGTCGGGGGCGGTGCTGACGGCGACGAGGCCCATCGCGACCTCGTCGTCGAGCTGCCGGACGTACCAGGGGCCGGGGGTGGCGGCCGCGGCGCGCTGCTCGATCTCGGCGAGTTCCTCGCCGGTCAGCGGCTCGGGCGGGTCCGTCCGGTCGCTGCCTCCGCGGGGGCCCGGCGGTTCGGGGCGGACGGGCGGCGGCGGGGTCACGGCTCGTCGTGCCAGGAGAAGGCGGTGATGCGCCAGCCGTCCGGGGTGCGGGCGAACTGGAAGGTCTTGGTGCCGCCGCCCTCGTAGGGTTCGCCGTCGAGGAGGCCGGACTTGCGGTAGGTGCCGATCCGGCAGGCCACGCCGTCGGCGATCTCGGTGCGTTCGGCGGTCTCCCACTCGTGGAAGTCGGTCAACCGGCCTTCGGAGAGCAGCAGTTCGCGCGGGGCGATGAACTCCTCGACGCCGTAGGCGGCGTAGCGGGGCGCGGTCACCACGATGACGCCGCCGGGCAGCATCAGCCGCCGGAGCCGTCCGACGTCGGCCGGGCCGCCGTGCCGGTTGTCGAAGGCGCCGAAGAACTCGGCGGTGAGCCGGTCGAGTTCGGCCTTGGCGGGGGAGTCGGTCGCGGGCATGGGGTGAACGGTAACAGCGGGCGGACGGGGGGACGACAGGAGGAAACGGGGTTGCCGGTCCTTACCCGGCCGTCGAGAATCCCGGACATGACATCTGTGATCAGGCACGTGACCGTCGACAGCCTCGACCCCTACCGCCTCGCCTCCTTCTGGTCGGAGGTGCTGGGCCAGCCGCTCCACGAGGACGACTTCCCGGGCGATCCGCAGGCGTTGATCCCGGCCGCGAACCTGCTGTTCGTGACGGTGCCGGAGAAGAAGGCCGGCAAGAACCGGATCCACTTCGACCTCCAGCCGCAGGAGCGCACGCGGGACGAGGAGGTCGAGCGCCTGCTCGGCCTGGGCGCCGTCCTGGTGGACGACCGGCGCCGGGAGGACGGAACGGGCTGGGCGGTGCTGGCCGACGTCGAGGGCAACGAGTTCTGCGTGGAGCGCAGCCAGGCGGAACGCGGGAACTGAGCGGGACGGCCCCGACGGGGGTGAATCCTTTTCGGGGGGCCGGGACTCTCATGTGCGTCACGCCGTACGGCGGAGGACGCGGACGAGGGCCTGGAGGAAGTCGTGGTGGTTGCCGTGGTGGTCGGTGCGGGTGCGGTGTTGCTGTGCACCTGCGTGCTGGTGCTCAAGCGGAAGCGGGGGAACCGTGGTTGAGACCGGCTGGCCCGACGAGGAGGTGATCGTCGCGGCGCGCGGCGGTGACCGGGACTCGTTGGCGGTCCTGGTCGCCGGGGCGCACCCGAACGTCCGCCGGTTCGCGCACTCGCTGTGCGCCAGCCCGGAGGACGCGGAGGACGCCGCGCAGGAGGCGCTGATCGTGCTGTACCGGCGGATCGGCATGCTGCGGGCCACCGGGGCGCTCGCGTCCTGGCTGTTCCGGATCGTCCGCAACGAGTGCCTGCGCCGGGTCCGGGCGCCCCGGCAGCTCGCCGCCGAACCCCCCGGCGGGGCATTGGAGTTGGCGGACTCGGCGGAGCAGGAGGCGTTGCGGCGGCTCGACACCGAGCGGGTCGCCGCGGCGATCTCCGCACTGCCCGCCGACCAGCGCCGGGTGCTGGTCATGCGCGACCTGCAGGGGCTCGGTGGGCGGGCGGTGGCGGAGGCGCTGGGGCTGAGCACGGCCGCGATGAAGTCCCGGCTGCACCGGGCCCGGGCGGCCGTCCGGGCCGAACTCGCCGACCTGCCGGGCGGCGTGCGGTGAGCGGGCGCCGGGCGGAGGGGCCCGGGACGACCGGGGCGACCGGGCGGACGGACTTCGCGAGCGCCTCGCTGGCGCGTCACCTGCTGCGCGGAGCGGTCGGGTTCGGGGCGGTCGCGGCCGGGTTCGCCCTGCTGCCGGGGTGCGGGCCGGTGGCGCTGCTGCTCGTTCCGGTCGGGCTGTTCGCCCTGCGCGGCTGCCCGATGTGCTGGACGGTCGGGCTGCTGCAGACCCTCTCCCGGGGCCGGTTGCGGCGCGAGTGCGCGGACGGCCGGTGCAGTCTCGCGGCCCGGACGGCGGGACGGTAGCGGGCCGATCATCGGATCAGCGTAGTGATCCGCCGGGTGGGGGAACGGCCGACGGTTCTGCGCCGCCCGGCCGGGACGGTCCAGCAGACTCGTCCCGTCGGGCGGCGGGCCCGAACGGACCCGGGACGGACCGTCCCGGCAGGCCCGGTGGGCCCGGCAGGCCCGGACGAGCCGACGCACGTGCCGGACGCGCACCCGAGGAGGACCCCGCCATGAGCCACGCCGCGAGCCCCGCCGCCGCGCACCGCCTCCCGGCCGGAGCGCTCCCCGGCCCAGCCGCCGGGCCGGCCGCCGGACCGCTCGCCGGCCTGCTCGACCGGGTCCCCCTCCCCGCGCCCCACCCGCACGCCGACGCGCTCCGCGAGGAGGCCGTGCACTGGCTGGCCGGGACCGGGCTACTCGACCGCGAGGGCCTCGAACGACTGCTGGAACAAGGCCACTTGGAGCTGGCCGCGCGCTGCTGGGGCGACCTGCCGCCCGGGCCCGCGCTGCGGGCCGGCACCCAGTGGCTGCTGCTCGGCTGGATCCTCGACGACCACTTCGACCGGCACTGGCTCGGCGACCCGTCCGACGAGGCCGACCGCACCGTCCGCGAACTCGCCGCGCTGCTCGGCCCGGAGCTCGGCCCCGGTGCCGTCCCGCCCGCCCCCGCGACCGCGCTGGCCCGGGCGTTCCGTACCCTGTGGCAGGACAGCATCGCCCTCGCCGGGCCCTCCTGGCGGGCCCGGCAGACCGCCGACTTCCGCAGCTACCTGGAGGGTTCGCTCGACTTCCTGCGCCTGCGCGGCGCCACCCCGACCGTCCCGCAGTACCTCTCGTACCGGGAGCAGGACGGCGCCGTCCGCTGCGCCACCGGCGCGGTCGAGCTCGCGCACCGCCTCGACCTGCCCGCGCAGTTCCACGGCCATCCCCAACTCATCGACCTGCGCGCCAGGTTGGACCACCTGATCGGCTGGGCCAACGACCTGTGCTCGTACCGGGTCGAGACCGCCGCCGGGCACGGCAACAACCTGCTGAGCGCCCTGGAGGTGCACGAGCGGCTGCCCCGGGACGCCGCCGCCGCCAAGGTCGCCGCGCTCTGCGAGGCCGAGCTCACCACCCTGGAGTTCCTCGCCGAAGGCATCGCCCGCGGCTCCCACTGGCCGCCCCAAGTGCGCTGCTACGTGAGGGCCCTGGTCCGCTTCGCGCACGCCCTGCTGCACTGGACCGCCGGCACCGCCCGCTACCGCCCGCAACCCGTTCCGCCGCCCCGCGGCCGCGGGTAGGCGACAGGGCCGCGCGTAGGCTACGGGGACGGGCGGCGGAGGGGCGGGACGATGACGCTGAACGGCAAGGGCACCCGCCCGATCACGGTCGACGGCGTGTCGTACCGCTGGCGGGTCCGGCACCGGCCCAGCTACATGCAGGCGGTGGGCCAGACGCCGTTGACGGCGGCCGTCGAACGCGCCGAACGGACCGGGTCCGTCCTGCTGCTGCGCTTCCCGCACGCCCACCCCGGCAACTGGCTCGGCCTGCCCGGCACCGCCGTCACCCCGGCCCGGATCGCCGCCGCCGTCCGGCTCGCCCGCGCCCGAGGCTGGGACCCGGAGCGGCGCACCGAACCGTTCCGCCTCGACCTGGCCCCGGAGCCGTAGCCCTCCGCCCCCGGGGCCGTGGCACCCTCAGGCCCGGGGCTCTGGTGCGCCGCTCCCGTCGCCGGAGCCCCGCCGCGCGGTCACAGCGGCGGCAGGGGCTCCTGCGCGTCCAGCCAGCGCGCCGGGACGCCGGCCAGGCCGGTGCGGGCGGCGACCACGCCGCCCGCGACGGCGCAGGTGGTGTCCATGTCGCCCCAGCCCGCCAGGGTCTGCCACAGCGCCTCGGTGAGGTCGTCGAGGTGCCCGGCGGCGGACCACAGCGCGAACGGCACGGTGTCCTGCGCGGACACCTCGAAGCCGGAACCGAGCACCGTCGCGGCGTGCCGCACGCCGGTGCCCGCCGGGAAGCGGGCCGCGATCCGCAGCCCCGAGCGGACGTCGCTCTCCGGCAGCAGGCCCGCGACCTCGGCCAGGAACTCCGCCCGCCCCGGCGCCGCCGACCCGCGCGAGCGCACCGCCAGCGCCGCGGCCAGCGCCACCGCCTGCGCGCCGACCGCCGCCTCCGGGTGCGCGTGGGTGGCCCGGGCGGAGCGCCCGGCCTGCTCGGCGACGGCCGCCAGGTCGTCCGCGAACCAGGCGCCGAGCGGGGCGACCCGCATCGCCGCGCCGTTGCCGTGCGAACCCTGCCCGCCGAACAGCGCCGAGGTGACCGCGACGTGGTCCGCCCCGTCCTGCACCGCGCGCAGCACCCGGTGCATCGACGGCCCGTACTTGCGGTGCGGGACGGCCGTGTACTCGGCCGCGAACTCCCGGGCCAGCGCGGCCGGTTCGACCTCGCCGCGGTCGCGCAGGTGCCGGGCCAGGACCAGCGCCATCGCGGTGTCGTCCGTCCAGTGCCAGGGCGCCGGGCGGACGGTCCGGGCCGCGAACTCCACGGACGCCCGCTCCACCGGCGGGTGGAACCAGCGGTCGCCGAACGCATCGCCCAGCGCCAGCCCCCGCAGGCTGTCGGCGGCGGACGGCGGGACGGACCGGAAGGCGGACACCGGGACTCCAGGGGGAAGGGGGCTGACGGGGAGGATTGTCCCGGCCGGGGACGAACGCCCGCCAACGGATTTCCCGGGACCGGGTCACCCGACTGGTACCAAAGGCTGATTCGCGGTCACCCATCGGACGGGGTTCGCTCGATCGTGGGCGGTTCGTGCTGCCGAACCTCCCCCGTGGGTCCAAGGTGGGGGCAGGACGCACTCGGAAGATCGCGTCCCGCTCGCCGCGCCAGGCCCGGGCCCGTGCGCGCGCCCCGACGGACGCCGTCCGCCGGGCACGCGCCCCCGGGGCCGCCGCGACGCGCTGAGCGGCAGGCCACCTCGCAGGGAGACGAACCGATCTTCTAGGCTCGCTCATCGGTCCCCTGTCACGGTGCCCGTCCGCGCCGAGGAACGGAGACCGACGTCCCCGGGCCCCGGGCCGAGCCGGAGCCGCGGACCGAGCGAGGAGGACGCAGTGTTGCCCAGCCCCAGGTCGCACCGTACGCAGCGACCGAGCCCGACGCCGCGCAGGACCCCCCGGCCGCTCGCCCCACCGATACCGCCCGGTGGCCCGCGACCCGCCGGGGGTGAACAGTGAGTCCCCATACCGTGGCTCCCGAGCCGCACCCCGACCGGGCACCGGCCGCCGGCGAACCGCCGGCCGTCCCCGACAGCACCGAACCACCCGCCGCCACAGCGGCGTTGCCCCCCACCGCCGCCGCCCTGCCCGGCCTCCCGCGCACCCTCACCACGCGGGCCCGGACCCTCGCCGCGGCCGTCCGCAAGCGCTGCGCCGACCTC
The DNA here is from genome assembly GCF_039529925.1 of Kitasatospora saccharophila. Classification (NCBI taxonomy): domain Bacteria; kingdom Bacillati; phylum Actinomycetota; class Actinomycetes; order Kitasatosporales; family Streptomycetaceae; genus Kitasatospora; species Kitasatospora saccharophila. Next base: position 75,439 of record NZ_BAAANS010000006.1, read on the forward strand.
GCCGGGATCGAGTCCCCCTCCGGCGACGCGCCCCGGCTCGACTCCCTCGCCGAAGAACTCGCCGCCGGCTACGCCGCCACCGGGGCCACCGCCGTCCGCAAGCGCTGCGCGCACGGCGACCACCTCGTCCTCGACTGGCCGGGCCAGCAGGAGGACCTCCCGCACCTGCTGGTGGTCGGCCACCACGACACCGTCTGGCCCGTCGGCACCCTCACCGACTGGCCCGTCGAGGAGCGCGACGGGCGGCTCACCGGCCCCGGCGTCCTCGACATGAAGGGCGGACTCGCCCTGCTGGAAGGCGCGTTCGCCCTCCTCGCCGACCTCGGCCAGCGGCCGCACCGACCGGTCCGGATGGTGATCGTCTCGGACGAGGAGATCGGCAGCCCCGACGGCCGGACCCAGGTCGAACGCCACCTGCGCGGCGCCGCCGCCGTCCTCGGACTCGAACCCGGACACCCCGACGGTCGCCTCAAGACCGCCCGCCGCGGCTCCACCCGGGTCCGGCTCACCGTCACCGGCCGCGAGGCCCACGCCGGCCTCGACGCCGCCGACGGCCTCTCCGCGATCGACGAACTCGTCGACCAGCTGATCACCGTGCGCGACCTCGCCCACCAGCCCGGCACCGAACTCAACACCGGACGCATCGGCGGCGGCACCCGCGCCAACGTCATCGCCGGCCACGCCGAAGCCGAACTCGGACTGCGCTTCTCCACCACCGAGGCCCAGCGCCGCACCCTCGACACCCTCGCCCACCTCACCCCCCACCGGCCCGGCGCCGACGTCCGCACCGAGGTCCTCTCCAGCCGCCCCGCCTGGCCCGAACGCACCGGCAACCCGCTGCTGAGGCACGTCCGCTCACTGGCCGCCGCGCTCGGCCAGCAACTCGACGGCGCACCCGCCGGCGGGGCGGGCGACACCAACCTGGCCGGCGCGAGGGGCCTGCCGACCCTGGACGGCCTCGGCGCGGTCGGCGGCGGCCCGCACGCCCGCCACGAACACCTCCGGATCGACCAACTAGGGCCCCGCATCGCGCTGCTGGCGGCGCTGCTGGCGGTGCCGCTGCCGCGCCTGCGCGAAAGATAAGGGGCTCACGAGAAGGAAGTCAGGGGCTCGGGGAACGGCGAGGCCGTGGCTGCGAGCGGTTCACTGCCGGAGCGCGCATCGGCTTCCGGTTCGGTTACTGCACGCAGCAGCACGAACCTCCGATGGGCTCCGGCCACCAGCAGCACGGACTCGCCGTTCCCCGAGCCCCTGGCGGTGCGTGCTCGTCTGCCGACAGTTCCCCGAGCCCCTGATTTCGCCTCCCGCCGTTCCTCCGCATTGCTTGTCATGGTGCTGCCGCTGTGTACAGAATAGAACCGACCGAACGGTCAGTCGGGAGGTGGGTCGTGGAGGCGCAGTTCGAAGCGGTGATCGCCGCGGACGCGCGGGTGGAGCCGCGGGACTGGATGCCGGACGCGTACCGGGCGACGCTGGTGCGGCAGATCGCGCAGCACGCCCATTCGGAGATCATCGGCATGCAGCCGGAGGGCAACTGGCTGACCCGGGCGCCCTCCTTGCGGCGCAAGGCGATCCTGCTGGCCAAGGCCCAGGACGAGGCCGGGCACGGGCTGTACCTGTACGCGGCGGCGGAGACCCTCGGGGTGGACCGGGCGGAGCTGACCGAGAAGCTGGTCGACGGCCGGCAGAAGTACTCCTCGATCTTCAACTACCCGACGCTGACCTTCGCCGACGTCGGCGTGATCGGCTGGCTGGTGGACGGCGCGGCGATCTGCAACCAGGTGCCGCTGTGCCGGTGCAGCTACGGGCCGTACGCCCGGGCGATGGTGCGGATCTGCAAGGAGGAGTCGTTCCACCAGCGGCAGGGCTACGAGCTGCTGATGACGATGATGGCCGGGACGGACGCCCAGCGTGCCATGGTGCAGGACGCGGTGGACCGCTGGTGGTGGCCCTCGCTGATGATGTTCGGCCCGCCGGACGGCGCCTCGCCCAACAGCGAGCGCTCGATGGCCTGGCGGATCAAGCGGCACAGCAACGACGAGTTGCGCCGGCGCTTCGTCGACATGACCGTCCCGCAGGCCGAGCACCTGGGCGTGACGCTGCCCGACCCGGACCTGGCCTGGAACGAGGAGCGCGGCGGCTGGGACTTCGGCGAGCCGGACTGGTCGGAGCTGCAGCAGGTGATCAAGGGCGACGGGCCGTGCAACGCGCAGCGGATCGAGCGGCGCCGGGCGGCCCACGAGGACGGCGCCTGGGTGCGCGAGGCGGCCTCGGCGTACGCGGCCAAGAAGGCCGCCAGGGAAGGGAGTTCGAGATGAGCGGGGAACGGGCCTCCTGGCCGCTGTACGAGGTGTTCGTGCGGCCCCGGCGCGGGCTGAACCACGTGCACGTCGGGTCGCTGCACGCGGCGGACGACAAGATGGCGCTGCTCGCGGCGCGCGACCTGTACACCCGGCGCAACGAGGGGGTGAGCCTGTGGGTGGTGCGCTCGGACGCGATCACCGCGTCCAGCCCGGACGAGCAGGACGCGTTCTTCGCGCCGAGCGGCGACAAGGTCTACCGGCACCCGACGTTCTACCCGATCCCCGAGGACGTCCCGCACATCTGACGAGCACCAAGGACTGGGCAGGGAAGGCGACATGAGCGACGACCACGTGTACCTCGCACTGGCCGGGGCGGGCGGGGAGCCGGACGGCGAAGCCCGCTGGGCCTACGGCACCGGCTTCGCCGACCCGCTGCTGGGCGTGGACGCCGCGCCGCCGGCCGGGGTGGACCCGGCCGACCTCGCCGCGTACTGCCTGATGCTGGGCGACGACGCGCTGGTGCTCTCCCAGCGGCTGGTCCAATGGGTCACCCGGGCACCGGAGTTGGAGGAGGAGGTGGCGCTCGCCAACCTCGGCCTCGACCTGCTCGGCCAGGCCCGCCGACTGCTCACCCGGGCCGGGCAGCTGGACGGCAGCGGCCGGGGCGAGGACGAACTCGCCTACTGGCGCGCGGAGTCCGAGTTCCGCAACGTGCGGCTGGTGGAGCTGGAGAACGGCGACTTCGCGCAGTGCGTGCTGCGGCTGCTGCTGTTCGCCACCGCCCGGGAGGAGCTGTACCGGCGCCTCGCCGACCACGCCGACCCGGTGCTGGCGGCCGTCGCGGCCCTCGGCGTCAAGGAGTTGGCGTACCACCGGGAGTACGCGGCCGCCTGGACGGTGCGGCTCGGCGACGGCACCGAGGAGTCGCACCGGCGGATGCGCGCGGCGCTGGACGCCCTCTGGCCGTGGCTGGACGAGCTGTTCACCCCGCACGAGGTCGAACTCCGGCTCGGCACCGACCCGTCACAGCTGCGCGCACCCGTACTCGCCGCGCTGGCAGGGGTGTTGGCCGAGGCCACGCTGCCCGTCCCCGACCTCCCCGGCCGGGCGTACGTGAACGGGCGGGCCGGGCGGCACGGGGTGCACACCGAGGCGATGGGGCCGCTGCTCGCCGAACTCCAGGTGCTGGCCCGGGCGCACCCGGGGGCGACGTGGTGAGCACCCTGCTGGAGCGGGCCCGGGAGGTCGCCGCCGCCGTGCCCGATCCCGAACTGCCCGTGCTCACCCTGGAGGACCTCGGCGTGCTGGCCGGCGTCGAGGAGACGGACGGGACGGTCACCGTCTGGCTGACGCCCACCTACTCCGGCTGCCCGGCCGTCGCCGAGATGGCCGCCGACGTGGCCCGGCGGCTGCGCGCCGCCGGGTTCGCCGGGGTCGAGGTGCGACTGCGGATCGACCCGCCGTGGTCCAGCGACCGGATCAGCGCCGCGGGCCGCCGCAAGCTCGCCGCGGCGGGCATCGCGCCCCCGCACCCCGGCGGACTGCTGCGACTCGGCCCGACCCGGCGGGCGGTGGCCTGCCCGCAGTGCGGGTCCGAGGACACCGAGGAGCTGTCCCGGTTCGGCTCCACCGCCTGCAAGTCGCTGTGGCGGTGCCGCAGTTGCCGGGAACCCTTCGACCGGATCAAGGAGATCTGATGGCCGTCCGCCGCCCGCGGTTCCACCCGCTGCCGATCGGCACCCTGGAACGGCTCTGCGAGGACGCCGTCGCGGTCACCTTCGACGTCCCCGCCGACCTGGCCGCCGAGTTCGCCTTCCGCCCCGGCCAGAGCCTCACCCTGCGCCGGATCGTCGACGGCGCCGACGAGCGCCGCTCCTACTCGCTCTGCTCCCCGGTCGGCGGCCCGCTGCGGATCGCCGTCCGCGAGGTGCCCGGCGGCCTGTTCTCGCACTGGCTGGTCAGCGGCGCGAAGACCGGCGAGGTCGTCGAAGTCCTGCCCCCCGCAGGGGCGTTCGCCGCCGACCCGGCCGAACCCGGCGAGCACGTGCTGATCGCGGCCGGCTCCGGCATCACCCCGATGCTCTCCATCGCCGCCTCCGTGCTGGCCGGGCACCCCGACTCCCGGGTCACCCTGCTCTACGGCAACCGGCGCAGCGACACGGTGATGTTCGCCGACGAACTCGCCGACCTCAAGGACCGCCACCTGGACCGCTTCCAGCTCGTCCACGTGCTCTCCCGGGAGAGCCGCGACGCCGAACTGCTCAGCGGCCGCCTCGACCCCGACCGGGTCGCCGCCCTGCTGACGGCCCTGGTGGACGTCCCCGCCGTCGACCACTGGTGGCTGTGCGGACCGTACGAGATGGTGCGCGGGGCCAGGCAGCTGCTGGCCGAACTCGGCGTCCCCGCCGGGCGGGTGCACCAGGAACTGTTCCACGCCGAGGACGAGCACCCCGAGGAACGGCACCCCGAACCCGCGCCCGACGCCGCCGCCAGCGAGGTCACCCTCGTCCTCGACGGCCGCTCCAGCACCCTCGCCCTGCCCCGCGACCGCTCCGTCCTGGACGGCGCCCAACGCGCCCGCCCCGACCTGCCGTTCGCCTGCAAGGGCGGCGTCTGCGGCACCTGCCGCGCCCTGGTGCGCGAGGGCGAGGTCGAGATGCGGCGCAACTTCGCCCTGGAGGAAGCCGAGTTGGCCGCCGGGTACGTCCTCACCTGCCAGGCCCGGCCGGTCTCCGACCGGGTCACCGTGGACTACGACGCCTGACCCTCAGGCCCGTTCGGCCACCGCGTCGATCAGGGCGGCCAGTTCGGCGGGGCGGGTGAACATCGGCCAGTGGCCGGAGTCCAGGTCGACGTACTCGACCCGCTCCATCCGGGACACCTCCGGCGCCGCGCCCTGCGCGACCCACCCCCGCACCTGCTCCGGCGGGGCCTCGGCGCACAACATCGTCACCGGCACGCCGTAGCGCCGCTCGTCCGCCAGCCGGACCGGCGCCAGCGCGACCCCCGCCGGGACGGGGACGGCCTCCGCCTCGAACCGGGCCCGCAGCTCCGCGTCCAAGTCCGCGCTGGTCGGCCCCGCGAAGGGCTCCCAGCCGGGGAACGGCACCACGCCGTCGACCACCGGGAACAGGTCCGCGTACGGGTGCCCGTCCCCGTGCGGGAAGCCGTCCACCAGCACCAGTCCCGCGACCTCGCCCGGCCGGGCGTCCACCGCCATCCACCCCAGCGAACAGGCCGCCGAGTGCGCCACCAGCAGCGGCTTCCCCGCCGCCGCGTCGACGGCGGCGAGCACCACCGCGAGCTGCTCCGCGAGGGTGGCGTCGGAACGGCCGTCCCCCTGACCGGGCAGGGTCAGCGGCACCGGGCGGTGGCCGCGTTCGACGAGGGCGGGCACGACCGCGTTCCAGGCGGTGGTGCCGTTCAGCCAGAGGCCGCTGATCAACAGGACGTCCATGGGAGTCCCCTCCGTTCAACGTTCGAGCAGGTCACTGACCATGCTAGGAAGGGTTCCGGACGATCAGCTTCCTAAATGCAGGAAGAGCCCCGCCAGGGGCTCGGGGAACGGCGAGTCCGTGCTGCTGGTGGCCGGAGCCCATCGGAGGTTCGTGCTGCTGTGTGTCTGTGACAGAACCGGAAGCCGATGCGCGCTCCGGCAGTGCACCGTCAGCAGACTGGGCCTCGCCGTTCCCCGAGCCCCTGGCTCGTTTCTCTAGGGTGTCGGGTGTGGCGAACACGGAGATCAGCCCCACCGCTCGGGCGTTGCGGGCGCTGGAGGTGCTGCGGGAGCGGCCCGGGACGACGTCGGAGCAGTTGGCGGCGCGGCTCGGGGTGAGCGACCGGGCGGCGCGGCGGTACGTGGCGATCCTGCGGGAGGCCGGGGTGCCGGTGGAGTCGGAGCGGGGGCCGTACGGGGGGTACCGGCTGGGGCGGGGGGCGCGGTTGGCGCCGGTCTCGTTCACCCAGGAGGAGGCGCTCGGGCTGGTGATGGCGGTGCTGGACGGGCGGCCGGCGGCCACCGACCCGGCGGACCCGGTGGGGGCGGCGCTGGGGAAGGTGGTCCGGGCGCTGCCCGAGGCGATCGGGCGGCAGGCGGCCGCGCTGCGGGCGCACGCGGCGGCGGCGCCCGACCCGTACCCGGCGCACCCGGACCCGGTGGTGGTCAGCGCGCTGGTCGAGGCGATCGCGGCCCGGCGGCGGGCGGTGCTGGACTACCGCAGCGGCGGCGGGAGCGAGTGGCGGGCGGAGGTCGACCCGTGGGCGGTGGTGGTGCGCCGGGGCCGCTGGTACCTGCTCTGCCACTCGCACCGGGCCGGCGCCGTCCGCACCTACCGGATCGACCGGGTCCGGGCCGCCGAGCGCTCCGGCGTGCCGTTCGACCCGCCGGAGGGGCTGGACCCGGTCGCCGTGCTGGAGCAACACCTCGGCACCGGCTGGGCGTTCCGCACCCGGGTGCTGTTCGAGGCGCCGTTCGAGCAGGTCGTCCCGTGGGTCGGCCCGACCATGGGGCGGCTCGAACCGGCGGGCGAGCACTGCCTGTTGGAGGGCAGCACCCGCAACCCGGCGATGTACGCGGGGGAGTGGCTGGCGGCCGTCCCGTTCCCGTTCAAGGTCCTGGACGGGCCCGAACTGCGGGCGGCGGTGGCCGCGTTGGCGGCCCGGTTCGCGGCGGCGGCCGGGGTGGACTGAAGGTCAGACCGCGGCGGGCTGCGCCGGTGCCCCCAGCAGGCGGACCACCTCGTTGACGGCCGCGCGGCCCGCGCGGTTGGCGCCGACGGTGGAGGCGGAGGGGCCGTAGCCGAGCAGGTGAATGCGGGGGTCGTCGGCGACCTCGGTGCCGTCCATCCGGATGCCGCCGCCCGCGGTGCGCAGGCCGAGCGGGGCGAGGTGGGTGAGCTCGGCCCGGAAGCCGGTCGCCCAGATGATCGCGTCGACGGCCAACTCCTGCTCGCCCCAGGCGATTCCGTGCTCGGTGAGCCGGTCGAACATCGGTCGGCGGTGCAGCACGCCCAGCTCCTCGGCGCGGCGGTAGGCCACGCTCGGGCCCAGGCCCGTCACCGAGACGACGCTGCGCACCGGCAGTCCGGCCCGGACCCGCTCGTCGACCCGGGCGACCACCTCGCGGCCGAACTCCTCGGTGAACGGCCCCTGGTGGACCACCGGCGGGGTGCGGGTCACCCACACCGTCTCGGCGACCGCGCCGACCTCGGAGAGCACCTGGACGGCCGAGGCGCCGCCACCGACCACGACGACGCGCTGACCGGCGAACCCGGCCGGGCCGCGGTAGTCGGCGTAGTGCAGCTGCCGCCCGGCGAAGCGGCCGGGGTAGCGGGGGAGGAAGGGCCGGGTCCAGGTGCCGGTGGCGTTCAGCAGGGCGCGGGTGGCCCAGCGGCCGGCGTCGGTCTCCACCAGCAGCCGCCCGTCCGGCCCGCCGTCGGCCCGCCCGTCCGGGCGTTCGCGCACGGCGAGCACCCTGACCGGCCGCAGCACCGGCAGCGCGTGCCGGGCCTCGTACGCGGCGAAGTAGCCGGGGACGGCGATCCGGGCCTGGACGGCCGGGTCGGTGGCGGGGAGCTCGAAGTCCGGCAGGTCGTGGAAGCCGTGCACGGTCGCCATGGTGAGCGAGGGGGAGCGGTGCGCCCAGGCGCCGCCGGGGGCGTCGTCCGCGTCCAGCACCACGAAGCCGGTGTGCGGGGCGAAGCCGCGGCGGCGCAGGTGGTAGGCGGCGGACAGGCCGGCCTGGCCCGCGCCGATCACCAGCGCGTCCACCTCGCGGACGGCGCCGGCGGGGTCGGCGCCCGCCGCGGTACTTGCACGTTCAACGGTCACACTGGTGAAACACCGGGGCGCGGTCGGCTGTTCCCCGGCAGCAGCGCCACGGCCGCGGCGGCCAGCCGCTCCGGGCCGCCCGGGCACAGGTCGAGGAACAGCCGGGGCTCGGTCAGCTCCAGCTCGATCAGCGCGGGCGCGCCGTCCGGCAGCCGGACCAGGTCGACCCGGGCGTACAGCAGCTCGCCGGGCTCCGCCGCCGCGGCCAGCACCCGTTCGGCGAGCGCCAGTTGGTCGGCGTCCGGCTCGCGGGCCGCGTCCGCGAAGCCGCCGCCCAGCATCGGGCCGCGGCGCACCGCGTGGCTGAACTCCCCGCCCAGGTACAGCAGCGAGGTCTCGCCCTCGTCCTCCACCATCGCCAGGTACGGCTGCACCATGGCCGTCCGCCCGGCCGCCGTCAGCGCGGCGACCTGGGCCAGCGCCGCGGCCCGGTCGGTGGTGCGGACGGTGTCCCGCGCGCCGGAGGAGACCGTCGGCTTGACCACCAGCTCCGGCCAGTCGACCGCCGCGACCGCGTCCAGCGGATCGTCCGGGGCGACCCAGAGCGTCGGCACGACCGGCAGCCCGGCGGCGGCCAGTTCGCGCAGGTAGGTCTTGTCGGTGTTGCGCTCCAGCACCCGGGCCGAGTTGGCCAGCCGGGTCAGCGCGGAGACCCGGCGGGTCCAGGCCAGGAACTCCCGGTGGTGCAGGATGTAGTCCCAGACGCTGCGCACCAGGACCAGGTCGTAGCCCGCCCAGTCCACCGCCGGGTCGTTCCAGAACACCGCCTCCGCGTGCACCCCGAGCCGGGCGAGGGCCGCCAGCACCGGCAGCCGCTCCACGTCCTCGACCCCGCGGCAGGTGGCGTACGCGACCCTGGCGGGACGGCGGACGGGCGGGTGCGGGGCGGTGCTCACAGCAGGCTCCTGGGATCGGGGCGGGACGGTGCCAGGCGAGCGTCCACCGGCCCCCTGAGCAGTGTCAATCGGTATTTCGTACCGTCGTCCCGCCCCGCCCGCCGCCGTGATCGCCACGTGTCCGGGCGGATGCGGAACGTGATCGTCCGGGAGTGGCCGCCGAGGCCCGGCGGCAGGTGGTTAGGGTACGTGGGACCCCGGACCGTTCTGCCACGGAGAGCCGCGCCCCCCATGCCACCCCCGCCCCCGGCGGTCCGCCGCCACCGCCTGGCCCTGCAACTCTGCTTCGCGATCCCCGGACTCTCGCTCGCCACCTGGGTGACCCGCACCCCCGACGTCCGGGACCGGCTCGACGCCTCCACCGCCGAGATGGGCCTGGTGCTCTTCGGCATGGCGGCCGGCTCGATGCTCGGCATCCTGGTGGCCGGCGCCCTGGTCGCCCGATTCGCCACCCGCCCCGTCGTCGTCACCGGCATGTCCCTGGTGCTGGCCAGCGTCGCCGTGACCGCCCTCGGCGCGGCCGTCGCCTCCGCCCCGCTGGTCACCTTCGGCCTGTTCCTGATCGGCTCCGGCGTGGGCCTCTCGGAAGTCGCCAGCAACGTCGACGGCTCCGTCGTGGAACGCGAGTACGGCCGCCCGGTGCTGCCCGCCCTGCACGGCTGCTACAGCCTCGGCACCGTGATCGGCGCCGTCCTCGGCGTCGCCGGGGCCGCCGCCGGCCTGCCGGTGCCCTGGCACCTGGCGGCGGTGCTGCTCCTGGCCACCGCGCTGTTCGCGCTGGCCCTGCCCGGCCTGCGCCCCGGACTGGGACGCGCGCTGCCCGGGGAGGCGGAGGAGGACGGCGCGCGCGAACGGCGGCTGTACCTCGACCCGAAGCTGCTGCTGATCGGCGGCGTGCTGTTCGCCATGACGCTCGCCGAGGGCGCCGCCACCGACTGGCTGCCGCTGCTGATGGTCGACGGCCACGACATGCCGGCCGGCCTGGGCTCCGCCGTCTACGCGGGCTTCGCCGCCACCATGGCGGTCGGCCGGTTCGCCGGCGGCCCCGTGGTCGCCCGCTTCGGCCGCCCCGCGGTGCTCGGCGGCGGCGCCCTGCTCGCCGCGGCCGGCATCGCCCTGGTCTCCTTCTCCGACGCCCCCGCCGCCGCGGGCTGCGCCGTCCTGCTCTGGGGCCTGGGCACCGCGCTCGGCTTCCCGCTGGCGCTCTCCGCGGCCGGCGAGTCCGGCCCCGACACCACCGGCCGGATCGCGCTGACCTCCCGGATCGGCTACGTCGCCCTGCTCGCCGGACCGCCCGTGCTCGGCCTGCTCGGCGAACGCCTCGGCCTGCGCGCCGCGATGGTCCCCGTCCTGCTGCTCGTCCTCGCCGCCGCCGCGCTCTCCCCGGCCACCGGCCCCCGCCGCGGTGACGGCTCCCCGAACGAGGGGCAACCGTCCGGCGACGCCCGCCCGCCGGCCCCCGCCGCCCGCTAGCGTCGCGACGGGCGAAGGCCGCCTGACGCGGCACCGGGTTCGCGGACGGCCGGCCCGGCGGCCGGCACGGCGACCGGCCCGACGGTCGGCCCGGCGACCGGCCCGACGGTCGGCCCGGCGACCCGGAACGGGGGACGACGGTGGGCCGGTCGGACGAACTGTGGGCCGAGGGCCGGATGCCGGTCCGGTGCGGACTCTTCCGTCCGGACGGCACCGGGCGGGAAGCCGACTGCGACGGCGCGGACTTGACCCGGTTCGCCCCGGGGGAGCCGCTCGCCCCGGGCGCGGCGGACTCCGAGACCTTCACCAACAACTGCGGGAACACGCTGACGTTCGACCCCGCCTCGCCCGAATTCTCCGGATAGCGCGCGGCCCGCCGCCGGGCGGTTCCCCGAAGCGGCCCGGTACCCGGCGGAATTGACGGCACGTCGGGCCCGGCGGAATTGTCAGTGGCCCGCCGTAGTGTGGGAACAACGCTGGAGGGGGCGCCGGAAAAGGCGTCGGGAAAGGCGTTGGAAAAGGGGTCGAGCATGTCCGCGAACGCTTCCGCGAACCGCATCGCGCACAAGGTCAACCACGTCTCGCTGGTGGTCGACAAATCCGGTTCGATGCAGCGCCACGAGGCGCAGCTGATCCGCGTGGTGGACGAATTCGTGAAGGGCCTCCAGGAGGAGTCCGACCGCCTCGGCCACGAGACCCGGATCAGCCTCTACGCCTTCGACCACGAGGTGCACAACCTGGTGTGGGACATGGACGTCAAGCACCTCCCCTCGCTCAAGGGCCTCTACGCGGTCGACAACGGCGCGACGGCGCTGATCGAGGCGGCGGTGAAGTCCATCGACGACCTGAAGCACGTCTGGGAGGGCTACGGCGAGCACTCCTTCCTCCAGGTCGTCGTCACCGACGGCGAGGAGAACGCCTCCGGCTGCTCCGAGCACGGCCGGATGCACGCCCGGATGAAGCCGGCCGAGGGCAAGGCCGTGCTGCGCGGCTGGATGGACCGCATCCGCGGCGCGCTGGCCGAGCTCCCCGAGCACTGGACGTCGGCGATCCTGGTCCCCAACTCGCTGGCCAAGCGCACCGCCCAGGAGTACGGCTTCCCGGCCGGCAACATCGCGATCTGGGACGCCGACTCCACCGGCGGCGTCGAGGAGGCCATCGACACCGTCAAGACCGCCGCCACCAGCTTCCTGCGCGGCCGCGAGAAGGGCGTGCGCGGCACCAAGCAGCTGTTCACCATGGGCAAGGACCTCAGCGCCGACGAGGTGAAGGCCAGCCTCGACGCGCTGGCGGCCGACACGTACGCCCTCGTCCCGGTCGACCGGCAGGCGGCGCTGCGCGAGTTCGTCACCGGCGCCGGGCACCCGTACCGGACGGGCTGCTCCTTCTACGAGCTGTCCAAGCGGGAGAAGATCCAGGCCGCCAAGCAGATCGCCGTCGCCGAGAAGGACCCGGTCACCGGCGAGCTGACCGGCCGGGTGTTCTCCGGTCCGGCCGCCCGCGGCCTGCTCGGCCTGCCCGCCGCGGAGGCCACCGTGAAGCCCGGCGACAACCCGGCGTACACCGTGTTCGTCCAGTCGACCTCGGTCAACCGGAAGCTGCTGCCCGGCACCCGGCTGCTGGTCATGCTGTAGCCGCGGAGCACGGACCGCGGCCCCGGAGCGCACCGCTCCGGGGCCGTCCGGGCACGCGCTCCCCGGTCTCAGTCCAGCGGCTCGATCACCGCGGCCGTGCCGTACGCGCAGACCTCGGTGCCGACGTCCGCCGCCTCCGTGACGTCGAAGCGCATCATCAGCACCGCGTTGCCGCCCCGGGCCCGAGCCTGCTCGACCAGGCGCTCCATCGCCTGGTTGCGGGTCTCCACCAGCGTCTTGGTGAGGCCCTTGAGCTCGCCGCCCATCAGGGACTTCAGCCCCGCGCCGATCTGCGAGCCGATGTGCCGCGACCGCACCGTCAGCCCGAACACCTCGCCGATCACCCGGACCACCCGGTGGCCCGGAACGTCGTTCGTGGTCACCACCAGCACACCGCCGGACGGGTCCTGCCCGCCGCCGAAATCGTTCAGTTCGCTCATGCCTCCCAGCCTCCCGCCCGACCCGGCCCGTCGGCTACCCCGGCGCGCCGAGCGGCCCCGTTCCGCGCCCGCGCGCCACCGCTGCCGGACACCGGATCGGAAGAGCTGATGGACACCGGGCACCGGGTTTGTCAACCTTGTCGCATGGGCGAGCGAAACGATCAGCCACAGGGGTCGCACGCGGCGGAGGAATCCGGCGCGCAGGAGATCGAGGCCACCGTGGTACTGGGCCTGCGGATCACCGACTGGCCGGCCTTGCGCGCCGCCGCACGGGCCGCCGTCGAAGAACTCGACTTCGCCGGCATCGACCCGGAGGGCCAGCGCGCCCAACTGCTGCGCGAAGTCGCCGAGGACCCCAACGCGGCCCTCGGCGCGCTGCTCCACCCCGACCGGCTGGTCGCCTCGCTGCCCGGCATCGAGGCCCTCGGCGGCACCCTGGAGATCAGCGTCACCGACGACTTCGCCCCCGACTTCGCCGAGCTCTTCCCGCTCGACGACGACGGCGACACCGGCGACTGGACGCTCACCCCGCGCACCGCCTGCCTGGTCCACACCCAGCTGATCAGCCTCGCCGACGCCGCCTACGAGGACCTCGACGACCACGGCGACGACCCCGTCACCGTCGCCGACGAGAGCGACTGGACGGTCTTCGGCCGCCTCCCGCAGCGCACCTGGAACCTGCACCGCGGCTGGCGGCGCACCTTCGCCCGGGCCTTCGACGACCTCGCCGACGACCTCGCCATCGGCGAGTGGCCGCTGCCCCGCTGCCCCGCCGAGGACGTCGCGCTGCGGCTCGCCCTGGCCGACGCCCGCACCCTGCTCGGCGCCCAGCCCGAATCGGTCGCCGACATGATGGGCGACCTGCCCGCCGACCTGTACGACTACGACTGGGACGGCTGCTCCGACGAACTGTTCGGCGTCTACGGCCCCGACGAGGAGGACAGCGACCTCGACGCGGGCCAGCGGATCGACCAACTCCTCGCCGCCACCCACCCCGAGGGCTGGTTCCTCGACTACGAGGACGCCGAGGAACGCGACCCCGGCCGGGGCTACCGCCGCTGAACTGGCATGCTGGGAGGGTGAGCTCACCCTTCGACCCGCCCGCCGCCCGGCCCTCCGCCGACCTGCCCGCCCCCGCCGACGCGCCCGCCCCCGCCGACGCGCCCGCCCCCGCCGACGCGCCCGCCCCCGCCGTGGGCGGGCACGCCGAGGACCGCGACACCCGCCCGCAGTACGTGCTGCCGCTGGTGGTCCGGCTGGAGCGCACCGACCCGCCCGCCCGCACCGACGCGCTGGAGACCTCGGCGCGCGCCGTCCTCACCCTGCTCGCCGACCCCCGGGTCACCGAGCCGGACGGCGAGTGGGCCGAGCGGGTCGCGGCCTGGGAGGACGCCCGGATCCGCAAGGTGGTCCGGCGCGCCCGCGGCGGCGAGTGGCGCAAGGCGGGCGAACTGCCCGGCATCACCGTCACCGGCCCGGGCGGCGCCGAGGTGCGGGTCTTCCCGCCGGTCCCGCTGGACGGCTGGCCCAAGGAACTCGCCAAGCTCCAGGTCTCCGGCACCGACCTCGACGACCCCGAGCCGCCCGGCCCCGCCCCCGAAGGCGTCCCGGTGCTCTGGCTCAACCCCGCGCTCGAAATGAGCGCCGGCAAGACCATGGCCCAGACCGGTCACGCCGCCCAGCTCGCCTGGTGGGAACTGGACGGGCCGCAACGCGAGAAGTGGGCCGCCGCCGGCTTCCCGCTGGCCGTCCGCACCGCCCCCACCACCGACTGGCCCGCCCTCACCGACGGCCGCCTCCCGGTCGTCCGCGACGCCGGCTTCACCGAGATCGCCCCCGGGCTAACTGTTGCACTCGAAGGCGGCACCGTCTACTGCCCCACCCCGCGCCTGCAACGCTCGCGACCGCACTAGTCTGACCTGGGCACGGCAACGTGGCAGGTCAGGTGCGCTGGTTCCGGGTGTCCCGCCGCGCCTCCGCGCACAAGCGCGACCGGACCGGTGCGGTTCTTCCTGCGGGGCCTCCGCGCCGTATCGGGTGCGTGCAGGGTTTCCGCGCCGACCTGCTGGAGAGGCCTACCAAAGGACGCGGTTCCGCCCCGGCTCACCAAAACCTCCTGCACGGGCGAAGCGCGTGGCGGCCTCCTGCTGGAAGTCGGCCACTACTTCGAGCAGAGGACCTCGTCCGACCGGTGCCGCACCGACGCCGCCGCGGACACGGAGCGCCCGCCCGGACCCGTGCACTGGCACCGGGCCCGAAGTCCGTCGTCCGCTGAGCGCGATGTCGGGCGGGCAGTCGCAGCGGATGCACCTGGCGCTGGCGGTGGTGTGCGTGGCGGCGGGTGGGGTTTGCCGGGGCGGGAGGCGGACATGCGCGGGGCGGTGCCGGATCCGGTTGAGCAGACAGCCCGCGCCGGGGCCGCTGGTCGGTGCCGGGTGTCCTGCCCGGTGCTGACCGGCGGGTGGGGGTCCTTCAGGTGTCCGTCCCGGGGGTATCGGCGAGGGCGTCGCGGATGGTGGGGCGGGTGGGCAGGACGGTGTCCATCTCGGTGATCTCCAGCAGCCTGCGGGCCGGGGCGGAGGGCTGGGCGAGCAGCAGGGCGGCGCGGGTGCGGCGGGCGGTGCGGTGGGTCTTGAACAGCAGGTGGAGGGTGGCGGTGTCGCAGAACCGCACGGCGGACAGGTCGATTACCAGGCGTCGCGGGCGGCGGGCGAGCGCGCGGGCCAGGGCGTGTTCCAGTTCGGGTACCCGGTCGTGGTCGAGGTCTCCGGCGGGGCGGAGCACCACCACGGCTCCGGGCAGGTCGGTCATGGTGATCCGCAGGCCGGGGTCGCGGCGGTGGCCGGGGGCGCGGGGATGGGCGGGCATGGGGCGGCCTCCGTTCGGGTCCGCGGCTCAGGGGTGTTCGTGGTGTTCATGGTCGCCACCCGGAAGGGGAGCGTCGGTACCGGTCGCGGGGGCGAGGTCGCCGAACAGGGCGAGCAGTCCGGCGATCTCGTGGCGGGACTCCGCGGGTGGCGGAAGAAGGCGTGCCGGACCACCTGGTAGTGGTTGCGGTGCCCGTTCCGGGTGCGTCCGCCACACCACAAGTATGAACCCGGATTCCGGTTTCCCCGGTCCGGTTTCCCCGGGGCAGGGGCCTGGCAGCGCCCCGCTCCCGGCGGCCGCGGTCGCGGGTCCTGCCCCGAGGTGTGGTGGACGGCGGCCCGGGTATCCGCGGGGCACCACACGATCCGTCGCGGGGCGACCCATGCGAAACGATTCGGACCCGGAACCGCCGCGCCGTCGCCTGTCGTTCCCCGCCCGCACCGAGGCACCGGTCGGGCCCGCCCTGGACTTCACCCGCCGGGCCCTGGCCGCGTGGCACCTGTGGGAGCCGCCGCCCGATCGGCCCCACCTGGCCGACGACACCCTCCTCGTGGTCGGCGAGTTGCTGTCCAACGCCTGCGACCACGGCGGCGGACCGCGCTACCTCGAACTCGAACGCCGTCCCGGCGCCGTCCGCGTCACGGTCGGCGACCGCAACCGCGTCCTGCCCCGGCGCCGCCCCACCGGGCCGGGGGCGCCCCACGGCTTCGGCACCGTCGTCCTCGACCGGCTCACCACGCGATGGGGGGCGGTGGCGGGGCACGCCGGGAAGTCCGTGTGGGCGGAGCTGGCGACCGGGTAGCCGTGGCCGGGGGCGGGCCCGGCCGGTCTCGGGCGTAATGGAAGGGACGGCGGACGCGGGGGCCGGGGCGGATCAGGAGGCAGGCATGGCGGTGAGCGGCGGCGAACGGCGGCGCGGCGGAGGAGCGGAGCGCCCCGCGGGGACCGGGGAGCACCTGCTGGAGGTGCTGCTCGACCGGGCCCGGGAGCTCGCGCCGGCGCTGATCGCCCCGCTGGTCGCCGAGGCGGTGGCCGGGCTGGGCGGCCGGGAGCCGGCGCTGCTGCTGCAGGACTACGGCCAGTCGGTGCTGGTGCCGCTGTCCGGCGAGGGCCTGGCCGGGGGCCCGCCGCTGCCGATCGTCGGTTCTCCGGCCGGTGAGGCGTTCCTGCGGGGCACCGCGGTGGAGGTGCCGCAGGACGGCGGGGTGCGGGTGTACCTGCCGCTGCTGGACGGCGGGGACGAGGCGGGGGTGCTGGCCTTCACCCTGGACGCGGTCGGCGACGGCGACCGGCTGCCGCTGCGGCGGCTGTCGGCCCTGGTGGCGGACCTGCTGATCACCAGGAGCGGCTACACCGACCTGGTCTTCCGGGCCCGGCGGCTGGAGCCGATGAGCGTGGCCGCCGAGATCCAGTGGTCGCTGCTGCCGCCGCTGTCGATGTCCGTGCCCCGGGTCGCGGTGGCGGGCATCCTGGAGCCCGCCTACCAGGTGGCCGGCGACAGCTTCGACTACGCGCTCGACGACGACGTGCTGCACGTCGCCACCCTGGACGCGATGGGCCACGGCCTGGACGCGGCCACCATGGCGACGGTGGCCGTCGGCGCGTACCGGCACGCCCGCCGCGCGGGCGTCGGACTCGCCGGGATCTACGCCTTCATGGACCGGGCCGTCGCCGAGCAGTTCGGCCCCGACCACTTCGTCACGGCGCAGATGATGCGGCTCGACACCGCCACCGGCCACCTCCAGTGGGTCAACGCCGGTCACCCGAAACCGCTGCTGATCCGCGACGGCGCGGTCGTCGGACGGCTGGAGAGCGCCACCACGCTGCCGGTCGGCTTCGGCGGCGAGCAGCCGGTGGTCAGCGAGCGGGAGCTCCGGCACGGGGACCGGGTGCTGTGCTTCACCGACGGCCTGGTCGAGGAACGGGGCGCGGGCGGCGAGCAGTTCGGCGAGGAGCAGCTGATCGACTGGGTCGACCGCATCGAGCGCACCGGCTCCGGCGTGCGGGCCACGGTGCGCGCCCTCTCGCACGCGCTGAAGGCCCGCCGGGGCGGGCGCACCAGCGACGACGCCACGCTGTTCCTGATCGAGTGGCGCTGAGCGGCCCGACCGCTTCTCCCGGTGCCGCCGGCCCGGCGGCAACTCGCCTCAGTCGAGCAGGAGTTCGGCCGCCGGTGTGTGGTTGCCCGTGGCGGAGGCACCGGTCATCGCGGCCGCGGCGGTCGCGGGCGGGGTGTCCGGAGGCACCACCAGGAGCAGGAAGTGGTCCTGGAAGCCCCGGGTGACGCTGATCGTGGCGTCGCTGCCGTCGAACCGGTTGATCCTGACCATCACGCCGTCGACCACGACGGACCGCGGCACGCCGTCCCAGGCCGGGGTGTCCAGGCCGACCCGGACGATCCGGCCCAGGTGGGCGCCCAACGCGGTCACCAGGTCCGGGAGTTCGGCGAGGAGGTGGGTGCTGCGGGGCCACCAGGCGCCGTCGAAGACGCCCTCCCGGGAGAGGGTCGGCTCCAGGGTGAGGCGCGGCAGCAGGGGGGAGCCGGGCACCGACCACGGGCCGGGGGAGGAAGGGATGGGAAGGGGGATCGGCATCACGGCTGGCCGCCCGTCCGGTCCGTTGCGGGACCACTCATGACCCAGGGCGACGTCGGCGCGGGTGCCGGTGTGCGGGATGTCCTCGGCTGTACTCCCCACGCTACTCCGCGCCCCGTCCGGCCGGGCCGCGGTCGGCGCCACCGCCCACCAGCGCGGCCCGTTCGCCTGGCCGACCCTGGGGCTGGCCCTCGCCGCCGTGGCCATGCGGGTCAGGCGCCTGACCGTCTGGCCCGTGGTCGACGAGGACGGCTACCCCCTCGGCGTGCTCACCGCGGACCGGACCGCGCTCCTGCTCGCCGCGCCGGGCGAAGGGGCGGAGGAGTGAGCCCGGCGTTGCGGCCCGGTCCCCTCACCGTGAGGCGGAGCTGACGCACCGTCCGGCTACCGTTGCGCCGTCCAGTAGGCGGCGCGCTGCCGTCGCGGAACCGCCCGCCGACCGGCCCCGCGGGTGCCGTCGAAGCGCGCGGTCGCCGCCGCCCCGTCGGGGCGCGGCCGTGGCCCCTCCCGGCGGGCCGGTTCCCGTGCGAGCACGTCGCTCGCGGCCCGGGTGTTGCGCGGGTCGGACGCCTCCGCCATGAACCGGTCGGCGTCGACCGGGTCCGTCTGCGGGGGGACGACCAGCAGGTCCAGCCGCCGACCGTACGAGCAGAGCATGACCATGTGCTTGTCCTGCTCGGTGGTGTACCAGCCCGCGTGGACGACGTGGCAGGCCACCGGGACCCGGCGGGGGACCACCGGCCACTGTGCAGGGTTCACGGTGATCCGGGTGACCCGCCCCCACCGCGCGTCCAAGGCGGCTGCCAGCGCTGGAAGTTCGCGCAGGAGATCGTTCGACCGGGGCCACCAGGCACCGTCCAGCCGGCCCGGCTTCCGCCGTTCGGGGGCGAGCAGGAGCCGCAGGGGGCGGCCGGGAACGGCGGGTGCGGCGCGATCGGGGATCGCCTTCATGGTCGGAGACCCGCCTCCGGGCCCGGCTGCACCGGATCCGGGATCAGTCGTTCGCCGGAGACGGGGCCGGTGTCCGGTGCCGGTCCACGCAGTGCCCTCGGTGCCGACCAGCCTACTCCGGGCCGGCACCGGCAGTACGCCCCTCCCGGCCGGGAGGAGGAGGGCGGGTCGGGGGAGGGCGGAGAGTAGGCTGGACATCACCGAAGGCACTTCGCATGCCGGCACCGGATACTGGCGTCGTCTCCGGCGAACGGCGATGCCGGGTCCGAGCCCTCGGGCCGGTCCCGGAGACAGGTCCTCAGTCATGACCACGACATTCGATCGTGCCGCGGCGGCACCCGCCGCCCTGGAATCCGTCCCGCGACTCTCCCTGGCCCCCGGCGGTGTCCGGCCCGGCCGCCTGGACGGAGCCTGGTGGCCCCGCTCGCGCGACCTCCTCCTCGAACTCCCCTCCCTGGCCGCCGAACTCGACGCGCGGTGGGGCCGGGTCACCCGGATCACCGTCAACCCCGCGCAGTGGCCCGTGGTCCCCCGGCGCGTCCCGGTCACCGGGCACACCGTCCACGTGGGCTGGTACACCACCGAGCAGGACGAGCACATGATCATGGTGTGCTCGTACGCCCCGCGCCGACTGGACCTGCTGGTCGTCCCGCCGGGGACGGACAGCGCCGACGCCGCCCGGCTGATGGCCGAGGCCGCCGACCCGGCGAACACCCGGACCGCGAGCGAACTGCTCGCCGCGGGCGGCGGCGGGGCGCGCCCCGGGCCAGGTTCCGGGTTCCTGCCGTCGTCCGTCGCACCTCCCGGCGGCGCCGGCGCGGCCGACCGGCGGGCGGACACCGCCCGGAGCCGGGCCGCCTCCTGGCCCGCGCCGGCGTAGACGGCCGACGGGAGCCGCGCCGCGGGCCGCGGCGGGTCGGTCCGGTTCCGGTCCGGGGCCGCCGAACCGCTCCGGTCTCCTCCAGGAGGCCGGAGCGGCGGGCGTGTCAGCGCGGCGCGGGGGCGGGGCGTTCGAGTGGAGACGGGGTGCCCGGCCCCGGTGGGCCGGGCACCCCGTGGGTGCGGGAGGGGTGCCGCGCGTCACCAGTAGTGGCGGCGTCCGGCGACCTCGTGGCCGAGCGCGCCCGCGACCACCAGGCCGAGGCCGACGACGGCGAGGATGATGCCGATGGTCCACAGGACCGGGATGCCGGCCAGGAAGCCGATGGCGAGGAGGATGACTCCGAGGATGATCATGGTGACCTTCGTTCCTGTTCCCCCCGGGTGGTGCGGTGCTCCGCGGTGCGGAGTCGGTGCTGCTCCTTTCGGTGGTGCGCCCGTCGTGGCGTCCGGCGGCCGGCGCGCGGGCCGGGGCCGGTCCTCGCGGCGGGTCAGGGTCCTCCGGGGGTGAGGCCGGAGAGGAGGATGTCGAGGCCGCGTTCGAGTTCGGCGGCCCCGTCGTAGGAGGCGAGTTCGGCCGCGAGGCCGCGCAGGAGGGGGAACTCGCGGAGCGGGAGGCGGTACAGGCCCAGGCGGAGCAGGTCGTCGGTCTCGTCGGGGTTGTCGACGAGTTCCTGCAGTTCGTTCAGGACGTGGCCGTGCAGGAGCCCGGTCAGTGAGCGGTATGCGTGCAGGGCGGCGGCGCCCGTGAAGCCCGCCCCGGTCAGGAGGGCCAGGACGTCCTCGAGGGGGCGCAGGGTGCCGGCGGGGCGCAGGGCGAGGGGCGTGGCCAGGGGGCGGGTCACCAGGAGGGGGACGGCGTTGGGGTGGTCGAGCGCCAGTTGCCGGTAGCCGCGGGCGAAGGCGCGCAGCTGGCCGGCCCAGTCGGGGTCGCCGGGATCGATGCTCAGCCGGCGCAGGAGCGTGTCGGCGACGCCGTCGAGGAGGGCGGCCTTGTTGGGGGCGTGGCGGTACAGGCTCATCGGGTCGTGGCCCAGGGCGCGGGCCAGGCGCCGCATCGACAGCTTCTCGACGCCGTCGCGGTCGACGATCTCCAGCGCGCAGGCCAGCATGCGCTCCAGACTGAGCCGCTCCGCGGAGGGCGCTTCGGCGTCCCGGTCGGACGCGCGGGTCGGGGTCGGGGTGACTGCCATGTCGGAGCCTCCTCGTCGTGCCGGGGTCGTGCCGGGCGTGAGCGCCGGTGACGCAAAGTTCGTAGTCATACGGTGTAGACACCAGTGTAGTGCAGGCGTTGACTGTAGGCATACGACGTAGACCCGTTGGGAGCACGTCATGATCATCCTTCTCGGACTCCTCCTCCTGGTCGCCGCGGCCACCGTCGGAGTGGCGGGGATCCTCGGCAACACCGGCAGCGCGCACGAACTCAACGGCGCCTTCTCGGTGTTCGGCCACCACATGACCGGCTCCACCGGGATGCTCTTCCTCTGGGGCATCGCGGTCGGAGCCGCCGCCGTACTCGGCCTCGCCCTCCTGCTGGCCGGCCTCCGCCGCCGCGCGGCCGCCCGGCGCGGACGGCGGCACTCCCGCCACGAGGCGGCGGACGCCCGCGCCCACGGCCGTGCCCCCGTCGGACAGCGCGACGACGACGTCCGCACCGACCCGGCGACGGCCGACGGGTACCGCGACGACTTCGCCCGGCAGCGCGAGACCCCGGACAGGACTCCCGACCACGCCCGGGAGCAGACCGCGGGCACCCGGACCCGCCCGATGCCGCAGGACCCCGGACCCGCGGCCGACGACGGGAACCGCAGGTCGCGGCTGCCGTGACCGGGGCGCCGTGCCGGGCGAACGGTGCAGGTCCGGGCGTCCCCCGTCCCTCGGTGCCGCTACGGGTGCGCGGAGGCGGAGTCGTCGACGGCCGTCGGCACCCGTCCGGGCCTTCGCTGTTCAGCTCACCTGCCGGGCTGCTGGGACGGCCCGGCAGGTGAGTGCGATCCGGGGCGGTGAGGTTCTCGGTGCCGGGTGCGTGCCGGGGTGCATGTGCTGGAGCGGGGCGTGAGCGAGATCGCCCCCGGCAGCGCCACCGTCGCCGCCGAGGGCGGCGAGGACTTCTGCCCCACCCCGCGCCTGCCGCGCCCGTGAGCGCACCGCGCTGACCCAAGAACGGCGCCGCGGCAGGTCAGGCGCGCCTTCTCCGCCGGGGCGCCGGGCTTCCGGTGGGTTCACCGGCCGGGGCGGGCGGCGGTCCGGGCGGCGGTCCGGGCGGCGGTCCGGGCGGCGGTCCGGGCGGCGGTCCGGGCGGGTGCGGTCCCGGTGGGCGGGCCGGTCAGCGCATGAGCACGATTCCGGCGAGGACGACCGCCCCGGCCGCCAGTCGGACGCGGCCGAAGGGCTCGCGCAGGAACAGGGTGGCCAGGAGGGCGGCGACGAGGATGCCGGTCTCGCGCAGGGCGGCCACGGCAGCCACGTCGCCGTGGGCCTGGGCCCAGATGACCAGGCCGTACGCGGTCATGGAGAGCGCGCCGCCAGTCAGTCCGGTGCCGAGGACCGGGCGCAGTTGTGACAGCAGGGCCCGGCGGCGCCGGGCCAGGGCGATCAGCGGCAGGACCGGGCCCTGGCACAGGAAGAGCCAGGCGACGTAGGGCAGCACGCTGTCGGTCCGGTGCACGCCCACGCTGTCGACGAGGGTGTAGGCGGCGATGACCACGCCGGTGCCGATCGCGGCGCCCACGGCGGGCAGGTGGCTGCGGCGCAGGCGCCCGGAGGCGAGGGTGAGCGCGGCGAGTCCGCCGGACACCAGCAGGACGCCCGCGCCCTGGAGCGGGGTGAGCGTGCCGCCGAGAACGGTGACCGAGGTGACGGCCACCAGCAGCGGGGCGACTCCGCGGGCCAGCGGGTACGTCTGGCCGAAGTCCCCGAGTTGGTACGCCCGCAGGAGGAACAGGTGCGAGGCGGCCTCCAGTGCGGCCGAGGCCGCCAGGAACGGCCAGGCGCGGGCGGAGGGCAGCGGCACGCAGCAGGCGAGGACGGCACCACCGGCGGTGTAGGCGCAGTTGATGAGCGCGAACCCGACGAGTTTGTCCGGGATCCGGTGGGCCATGGCGTTCCAGACCGCGTGGAGGACCGCGGCCGCGAGGACGGCGGCGAGGGCGGGGCCGGGAAGTGGTGCGGGCATGGCGGAGCGACTCCTGCCGAGGGGAGGTATGGAATGGAATTCCACAGTAGACTACGAACATGGAACAGAATTCCGGCACGGGTGGGCTCGCCGCCCGGATCAGGGCCAGGCTGCCCGAACTGCCCGAGACCGAGGCCCGGGTGGCGCAGGTGGTCCTCGACCAGGGCGCCGCCCTGGTCCGACTCAGCGTCAGCGACGTCGCCGCGCTCGCCGGCACCGCGGCCTCCACCGTCGTGCGCGCCTGTAAACGGCTCGGCTTCCGCGGCTTCCAGGAGCTCAAGATCGAGGCGGCCCGCCAGGCCGAGAAGCCCCCGCCCCCGACCACGGACGACCCCGTCGCGAACGTGCTCGGCCAGGTCCTGCACGCCTCCCGCGAAGCCCTCGACGGCATCGCGACCACCCTCGACACCGCCGCGCTCGCCGCCGCTGCCGCCGCCCTCGACGCCGCGCCGCAGACCGTCGTCGCCGCGGCCGGACTCTCGGGCGCCGTCGCCCTCGACGCCGCCTACCGCCTGCGGGCCCTGGGCTGCCCCGTCGACGCCCCCGCCGACCCCCTCACCGCCCAACTCGCCGCCGCCCGGCTGCCCCCCGGCGGCGTCTGCCTCGCCATCAGCCACACCGGAGCCACCCGCAGCACCGTCGACGCCGCCCGCCGCGCCCGCACGGCCGGCGCCCGCGTCGTCGCCCTCACCAGCTACGCCCGCTCACCGCTGAGCGAGACCAGCGACCACGTCCTCGTCGCCGGCGGCCAGGACCTCGTCTTCGGCCTGGAGACCTCCGCCAGCCGGATCGCCCACCTCGCCACCGTCGACGCCCTCGCCCAGACCCTGATGGCGCTGCGCCCCGACACCGCCCGTACCCACCTCGACCTCTCCGCCGACATCACCGCCGACCACGCCCACTGACCTCGGCCCGCCCGGAGACGTCCTGCCCCGCGGGCCGGCCCCCGCGGGGGCCGGTCGCGGTCAGCGGTCGGAGAGCCGGATGGGGGCGGGGTCGAGGGGGTCGAACCAGCCGAGGAACTCGCGCAGGTCGGCGGGGGTGCCGCGGGTGATCTTCGCCTGCCCGGCGTCGACGGCCTGGGCGAGGGTGCCGTACAGGTCGCGGTAGACCATGCCGAGCACGACGGGCTTGGTCAACTCGACGGCGAGGTCCGGGTGTTCGGGCAGGCCGGGGACGGCTTCGAGGACGCCGCGACGCACGTGCAGGGCCAGGTCCTGGCCGCTGTCGGTGAGGTGGAGGTGGAGCGTCCGCTCGGCGTTCGCGCTGCGCGCGGGGTCGATGCGGACCCGCAGGCCCTCCAGCAGGGCGGTGGCGGGCAGGGCGGCGATCTGGTCGGGGGCGTCCAGGCTCAGTTTGCGGCTGTAGTCGATGGTGCCGTCCAACTCGCGGGCGGCGGTGAGGTAGTAGTTGCGCCAGTTGCTGTTGGGGGTGGTGTAGCCGATCCGCCGCAGGGCGTCCGCCTTGACCTGCCGGGCCTCGCGGTCGGTGGTGTCGATCCGCACCAGGTGCCGGGCCAGCTCGGCGGCCCACTGGTGGTCCCCGCCGTCCGCCGCCTTGCGGGCCTCGGCGAGGACGGCCTCCCGGCCGCCCATCAGGTCGACGTACCGGCGCGAGGACTCGGCGGGGTGCAGCGGGTCCAGGCTGGTGGGGTCGGAGTCGAACCAGCCGAACTCGCCGACGTAGATCTCGCGGACGGAGTGCGGGACGCCCCCGTAGAAGTCGCCCAGCCACTCGCTGGCGGCCAGGTGGGCGGGCAGCCGCACCTCGCGGACCAGGTCGTCGGGGAGCAGGCCGCGGTTCATCTGCCGCAACGTCTGGTCGTAGACGTAGGAGATGGCGTCCCGGTAGTCGCGCAGCACCTTGGCGACCTCGGCCCGGCCGGCCACCGGCCGCCCGTGCGAGGGGATCATGAACTCGGCGGGCAGCGGGCGCAGGTGCCGGTCGATGGACTTGAACCACTGCTGCGGGTCGCGGTAGCGCGAGCCGCGGATGGTGTGCAGGTTGGGGAAGGACTCGCCCTGGATCACCTCGGCGGACTGCAGCACGCCCAGGTCCGGGAACCAGGTGATCAGTTCGTCGATGGCCTCGCTCGGCGCCCAGGAGTGCACCATCCGCACCCCGGCCACCGTGTGCTCCAGCCGGTCGTCGACCAGGACGGTGGGGGCGATCAGCGAGATGGTGCGCATCACGAAGTCCGGCCCCAGGCCGCCGTTGACCCGGCCCTCGGGGCCGGTCTCCAGCAGCGAGCCGAGCGAGTACTCGACCCGGGCGGCCAGCAGCGGGCCGGTGCCGGAGGCGTTCCCGGCCAGCACGTTGGCCATGAAGTCGCGGTGCGCGATGATCACGCACTCGCCCGCGTCGACCTGCTCCTGGGTGACGAACGCCTTCACCCCGGCGTAGTGGTCGGTGTGCCAGTGCGAGTAGACGATCGCGCGGATCGGCAGGTCGGAGATCTTCCGGACCTCCTCCAGCTGCCGCCGGCCCTTCTCCACGTCCTCCGGCGGATCGATCAGGATCAGCCCGTCGGTGCCCACCACCAGGGTCAGCGCCGACAGCGCGTACCCGAAGACCTGGTAGACGCCGCGGCCGACCACCTCGAACACGCCCGGGTCCATGGTGCGCGAGTGCTCGGTCATCGCCCGCGGCACCGTGTCCGCGTACTCGGTGTACGCGCTGTTCTCCCCCGAGGGCGTGAACGTCATCCCCTCGTCCGCGCCCAGCCAGTACTTGCGTCCTGCCGTCATCGCCACACTCCCGCCGCCACGCCGTCAGATCCCCCCGTCCTCCGCGGGCCGGAGCCCCCGCCACACCCGGTGCTGGACCATCCGGGTGGTGCGGGGGCTCCGGGGTGGGGCGGATCGGGCGGGTGCGGCTGCCGGTCTGGACCAGGCTCACCGGCGGGTCGACGGACAGGCTGTCGTAGGGGCCGCCGCTGTCCCAGATCCGGTAGGAGACGGAGGCCAGGGTGGTGGACCAGTTCAGCTTCAGCTTCTTGACGCGCAGGCCCAGGTTGATGCTCCCGCCGAGGTCGACGGTCGCCCAGGGGGTCTCGGCGGGGGCGGCGCGGAAGGTGACGCTGGGCGCGGCGGTCACGCTGGGGCCGGCCGCGCCGTAGAGGTAGAGGTAGAGGTAGAGGGTGAGCTTGGCGGGCAGCGCCACCGTCACCGAGACGGAGGGGGAGAAGGCGGTGTGGAAGCCGGTCTCCGCGGGGGTGGTGAGGTTCTCGGCGTAGAAGCCGCCTCGGTAGCCGACCGCGCCGCCGACGACCTGGTGGTAGTGGCCGCTGAAGGAGACCTCCAGGCCGCCCTTGCCGTCGAGTTGGAGGGAGAGCGACAGTTCGGGGGTGATCACGACGGGCACGGGGCCGATGGCGAAGGTGATCGGGTTCAGTTCCACCTTGGCGAGTTCCTCGTTGAGGAACGACTTGTTGAAGTAGGCCGAGAGCTTCGCGTCGAGGGAGGCGCGGACGTCGGCGGTGGCCCGGAAGTCCGCGGTGACCCCCTTGAACAGGGAGAAGTCCAGCGACGCCGACCAGTGCGGGTCCAGGGAGATCTCGCCGCGCAGCGCGGAGGAGACGGTGAGGGTGCGGGTCGGGTCCTCGGGGTTGGGCGTCACGGTGACGCCGAAGTCCCAGCCCGCCGCGGCGCTGATCGCCCGTGGGCGGCGGCCGCGGTCGTCGAGGTTGAGCCGGACGCCGGGGTGCAGGGAGCGCACGGAGCGGATCTGGTCGCGCTCCAGCACGCCCGCGAACGAGGCTTCGCCGTCGTCGATCGCCTGCTCCAGCGTGGCCTCGGTGGTGCGCACGACCAGGGAGGAGCCGTTGTCGTCGAGCCCGGCCACGGTCCGCAGGACGCCGCCGGGCACCTGGGCGTTGGCCGCGCCGACGATGATCTGCCCGGCTCGCAGGCCGCGGACCTGGTCGGTGGGGGTCCTGAAGGTGACGGTGTCCTCGGTGGCGGCCGACATCCCGGCGACGGAGTCGGGCGACAGGACGACCGTCTTGTCGTCCACCCGCACGCCCGGTTCGACGGCCTCGGCGGC
Source organism: Kitasatospora saccharophila (assembly GCF_039529925.1). NCBI lineage: Bacteria > Bacillati > Actinomycetota > Actinomycetes > Kitasatosporales > Streptomycetaceae > Kitasatospora > Kitasatospora saccharophila. The sequence goes on from NZ_BAAANS010000006.1 coordinate 102,525, forward strand.
CTTCGCCTGCGGGCCGGTGCCGACGGCGTTGCGGGCGGCCACGGAGACGGCGTAGTCGTGGTCGGGGGCGAGGCCGTCCACGTGCAGGGAGGTGTCGGAGGTCTCCAGGACGCGGTCGTCGACCGAGACCGTGTAGCCGGTGAGCGCGGAGCCGCCGTCGTCCAGCGGCGCGCTCCAGTGGACGTCGAGGCCGGTGCCGTCGGCGGACGGGGAGACGCTGACGTCGCCCGGGGCTCCGGGGGCGCGGGCGGGGCCGGGGGTGACCTGCCCGCTGGCCGCCTCGCCGGGGCCGGTCCTGTTCTCGGCGCGGACCGCGACGGTGTACTCCCGGCCGTCGTCCAGCCCGCCCAGTACGGCGCCGGTGGTGTCGGGGCCGGTCTCCACCCGGTGGCCACCGGGCTCCGCGGTCACGACGTAGCGCGTCAGCGGGGAACCGCCGTCGTCGGCGGGGCCCCAGAGCACCTCGGCCGAGCCCTCCCGGCCCAGGACGGGCGCCGTCGGTGCCAGTGCCGGGCCGGGCTGCACCGGGTCGGAGGGCAGGGAGGTGGCATCGGCGCCGTCGGTGTTCTGCTGGCTGACCGTCAGGCGGTAGGTCGTCCCGTTGGCCAGGCCGGTCAGCCGGTCAGCCGGTCAGCCGGGCCGTCCGGGCGTCCGACGGCACGGTGAGGCTGCCGCCGCCGGGGGTCGCGGTGACGACGAAGCCCCGCGGGCCGCCCCGGCCGCCGATGAAGTCCACGTCGACCGCGCCGTCGCGCGCGACCACGTCGGTGATCAGGGGCGGCGTGATGGTGGGAACGGGCGCCGGCTCGGCCGCCGGTGCGGCACCGGCGCTCCCTGCGGCGCCGGCCAGCAGCGTGCCCGCCAGGAGCACGGCGAGGATCCTCCGCACAGTTGCGACCTCCAAGAACCGGGATGGTTACTCCACGTCACATCGATGTGTGCTGAGAGTTATCACGGCTGTTCAGCGGCTCCGTGGAGGACACGTCTCGGGGAGGCGGCCCCGAGCGGGTCAGGCCGGCCCCCGGCCGGGGCCGGGGGCCGGTCGAGGATCTGACGCGGGGTGCGGGGTGCGGGGTGCGGGCGGTCAGAGGCCGGCGATGACGGTGTCGCCGGTGAAGTCGAGCTCGGCGACGCCGGTGGTGGAGCAGGCGTCGAGCTGGGTGTTCGCGGCGACGGCGGTCGAGCTGACGGTGGCGCCCTGGAAGGTGCCGGCGGTGATGCTGCCGGCCAGTTCGACGACGGTGGTGCCGTTGACCACGCGGGTGTTGATCCGGGTGAAGCTGAAGGTGCTGGTGGTGGAGTTGTTCCAGGTGTAGGTCTTGCTGCCGGTCGGGAAGTTGAGCAGGTCGGTGCAGGTGAGGGTGGTCGTGTAGTGGTCCGAGGCGGTGGCGGAGGTGTAGCCGGTCGGCAGGCCGGTGCACGTCCAGGTGGTGGCGGCGTCGACGGTGACGCTCTGCGCGGTGTCGGTGATCGCCGGGCTGTAGTCGGCCGTGGTGCTCGCGGTGCAGTCGAGCACGACGGTGTCGGCGTGGGCGGTGCCGGCCGGCACCAGGACGGCGGACAGGGCGGCGGCGGACAGGGCGGCGGCGAGTCGGTGCGGGGAGCGCATGGGGAGCCTCCGTACGTCGGTGGGTGAGGGTTCTCCCATGATGGGCCGTCACATCACGGGAGAACAGCCGCGCATCGGGCCCGCCGCGCGCCCGCGGGGGCGCGGGCGAGATCGCCCTCGGCCGCGCCGCCGACGCCGCCGAGGGCTTCCGCTCCGCCCCGCGCCCGCTGCGCCGGTGATGCGCCACGTCGGCCCCGAAGCGGCAACGTGGCAGGTCAGCAACGGTTGTCGGGCGTGCAGGAACTGCCGGTGGTGGGGGTGCCGAGAGTGATGAGCCGTGGAGATGCGGGAACGCTGCAGCAGCCGCCGTCCTGCCCCTGGTCCTGGGTGGGTTCGTCGTACAGGCCGGCGCCGCCGCAGACGCCGGTCTCGGGGAGGGTGAGTTCGACCCGGGCGGCGGCCTCGTGGTCGCCGGCCAGGGCGGCGGCGACGGAGCGGACCTGTTCGTAGCCGGTCAGGGCGAGGAAGGTCGGGGCGCGGCCGTAGGACTTCGTGCCGACCAGGTGGACGTCCTGCTCGGGGTGGCTCAACTCCCTGGCGCCGTGCGGGTAGACGGTGCCGCAGGAGTGCTGGTTGGGGTCGATCAGCGGGGCGAGCGCGACGGGCGCCTGGAGGCGGTCGTCGAGGGCGAGGCGCAGTTCGGTGAGGAAGGACAGGTCGGGGCGCAGGCCGGTCAGGACGATCACCTCGTCCAACTCCTCGGTGCGGGTGCCGTCTTCGGCGACGAGGGTCAGCGTGCCGTCGGTGGCGCGTTCGACGGCGGCGGTGCGGAAGCCGGTGAGTGCGGTGGCGTGGCCGTCCTCGACGGCCTGCTTGGCGGCGAGGCCCAGGGCGCCGCGGGCGGGGAGCTGGTCGGCGGTGCCGCCGCCGTAGGTGGAGCCGGTGAGGCCGCGGCGCAGTACCCACACCGCGTGGGTGTCGGGCGCGTCCTGCGCGAGGTCGGCGAGGGCCGCGAGCGCGGTGAACGCGGAGGCGCCGGTGCCGACGACGGCGGTGCGCTTCCCGGCGTACCGGGCCCGGACGGCGGGGTCGCGCAGGTCGGGGACGCGGTAGGAGATCCGGTCGGCGGCGACGCGCTCGCCGAGGGCGGGCAGGCCGTCGGCGCCGAGCGGGTTGGGGGTGGCCCAGGTGCCGGAGGCGTCGACGACGGCGCGGGCGAGCAGGCGTTCCTCGCGGCCGTCGGCGCGGGTGACGTGGACGGTGAAGGGCTGCTGCTCGCGGTCGGCGTCGACGATCCGGTCGCGTCCCGCGCGGGCGACGCCGGTCACGCGGGCGTCGTAGCGGACGCACTCGTCGAGGACGTCGGCGAGCGGCTGCAGGTACCGGGCGACCCACTCGCCGCCGGTCGGGTAGGCGTCGGCGTCGGGGCGGGTCCAGCCGGTGGGGGCCAGCAGTTCCTCGGCGGCGGGGTCGACGACCTCCGCCCAGGGGGAGAACAGCCGCACGTGCGCCCACTCGCGGACGGCGGTGGCGGCCGACGGCCCGGCCTCCAGCACCAGCGGTTCGAGACCGCGCTCCAGCAGGTGGGCGGCGGCGGCCAGGCCGATCGGTCCGGCGCCGATCACGAGGACGGGCAGGCCGGTGGTGTCGGAGGTCATGGCGGCTGGCTCCCCTTCGCGCTGGGCGGTGCGGCCCCGCCGCGATCCGCCTGATTCGACAGACGTCGATGTGCTGTCGTCTCCGACCTTGCCCACTGAATCGATGGATGTCAATATAGGCGTATGTCGAATTCGAGGGTCGAGTTGCCGGTGCTCGCACCGGAGGTGGTGCCGTGCTGCCCGCCGCTGACCTCGGCGGAACTCTCCGAGGCGGACGCGGCGCGGATGGCGACGATGTTCAAGGCGCTGGGCGACCCGGTGCGGCTGCGGCTGTTCTCGAAGGTCGCCTCCCACCCGGGCGGCGAGGCGTGCGTGTGCGACATCCAGGACGTCGGCGTCTCCCAGCCCACCGTCTCGCACCACCTGAAGAAGCTCCGCGAGGCCGGACTGCTGGCCTCCGAGCGGCGCGGCACCTGGGTGTACTACCGGGTCGAGCCGTCCGTCCTGGCCGGCCTGGCCCGACTCCTCGACCTGAACCGCTGACCCGAGACCCCGAAGGAGAGCTCTGGTGCCCGTCAGGCTTCCGCCGCTCGCCCCGATGCGGCCCGAGCACGCCGAGCAGGTGCTCGCGATCTACCGGGCGGGCATCGAGGGGGGAAACGCCACCTTCGAGACCGAGGCGCCGAGTTGGGCGACGTTCGACGCCGCCCGCCTGCCCGCACACCGGCACGTCGCCCTCGGTCCGGACGGGAAGGTGCTCGGCTGGGCGGCGGTGAGCGCGGTCTCCACCCGCCCCGCCTACGCCGGGGTGGTCGAGCACTCCGTCTACGTCCACCCCGGCCACCGCGGCCGGGGCATCGCGGGCGCCCTGCTGGCGGCGCTGATCGACTCCACCGAGGCGGCCGGGATCTGGACGATCCAGTCCGGCGTCTTCCCGGAGAACACCGCCAGCCTCGCCCTGCACGCCCGCGCCGGCTTCCGCGTCATCGGCACCCGCGAACGCATCGCCCGCCACCACGGCGTCTGGCGCGACACCGTACTGATCGAACGCCGCAGCCCGTTGATCGGCTGAATCCGGCTGTCCGGACCCCTGGAGGGGACGGCGCGGCGGAGGAGGACGGCGTGGTGGCCCTCGACGCCGCCTGGGCGCGGGAGCAGTTCGCCCGGTTCCTCGGCCCGACCGGGTACCACCGGCTGGTCGACCGATGGGCCCGATCCCGAAGGGGGCTCGGTCAGCTCGCCAGGGCGAACTTCCTGCGCCGGGCGAGGGAGACGTAGACCAGGGCGATCAGCACCGGGACCTCGATCAGCGGGCCTACGACGCCCGCGAGGGCCTGGCCGGAGGTGACGCCGAAGGTGCCGATGGCCACCGCGATGGCGAGTTCGAAGTTGTTGCCGGCGGCGGTGAAGGCGAGGGTGGCGGTGCGGTCGTAGCCCAGACCCAGGCTCTTGCCGAGGGCGAAGGTGCCGAACCACATGAGCGCGAAGTAGGCGAGCAGCGGCAGGGCGATCCGGGCGACGTCCAGCGGCCGGGAGGTGATCGTCTTCCCCTGGAGGGCGAACAGGATGACGATGGTGAACAACAGGCCGTACAGGGCCCAGGGGCCGATACGCGGCAGCAGTTTCGCCTCGTAGCGTGCGCGGCCGAGCCTCCGCTCGCCCAGGCGGCGGGTGAGGAACCCGGCGATCAGCGGGATGCCGAGGAAGACGACGACGTTGAGGGCGATCCTCCCCATGGAGACGTCGAGGTGCTCGCCCTCGCCGAGGCCCAGCCAGCCGGGCAGCAGGTCGAGGTAGAACCAGCCCAGCAGGCCGAACATGACGACCTGGAAGACGCTGTTGAGCGCCACCAGGACGGCGGCGGCCTCGCGGTCGCCGCAGGCGAGGTCGTTCCAGATGACCACCATGGCGATGCAGCGGGCCAGTCCGACGATGATCAGCCCGGTGCGGTACGCGGGCAGGTCGGCCAGGAAGATCCAGGCCAGGGCGAACATCACCGCCGGGCCGACGATCCAGTTGACCACCAGGGAGGAGGCCATCAGGCGGCGGTCGCCGGTGACGGTGTCGAGCCGGTCGTAGCGGACCTTCGCCAGCACCGGGTACATCATGACCAGCAGGCCGAGCGCGATCGGCAGCGAGATCCCGCCGACCTCCACCTTGGCGAGCGCGTCGTTCAACCCCGGGATCAGTCGGCCCAGGCCCAGGCCGACGGCCATCGCCAGCAGGATCCACACCGCCAGGTAGCGGTCGACGAAGGAGAGCTTCCCGGCGACCGACGCCGACGCTGCTCCAGCTGCTCCGGCGTCCGGCGCGGCCTCGGTGCGGGGCATCAGCAGGACCTCTTGGTGTCGGCGTGGGTGCGGGCGGTGGCCGCCAGGTCGGCGAACCGCGCGGACAGCGACTCCAGCACCTCCGGGCGGAGCCGGTAGTACGTGAACCGGCCGCAGGGCTCGGTGTCCACCACTCCGGCGTCCCGCAGCACCTTGAGGTGGTTGGAGAGGTTGGTCTGGCGGGCACCGGTCTCCGCCACCAGGTGCGTGGTGCACAGGGTCTCGCGGGCCAGCAGGGTCACGATCTGCAGCCGCAGCGGATCGGACAGCACCCGCAACAGTTCAGTGTCGACTGACATCACCATGGGCTGATACTTTCATATCAGCCGGGGCTGACGCCAGTGACAGCTGATGCTTCCTGCGGTCGCTGCCGCCCGCCCGGTCCGGATGCCCGACCCGAACGAAGGACCGTCCACCGATGACCGCCGCCGCGCCGCTCGCCTCCGTGCTGTTCGTCTGCGTCCACAACGCCGGCCGCTCCCAGATGGCCGCCGGGTTCCTCGCCCACCTGGCGGGTGACCGCGTCGAGGTCCGCTCCGCGGGCTCCGCCCCCGGCGACGAGGTCAACCCGGCCGCCGTCGCCGCGATGGCAGAGGCCGGCGTCGACATCTCCGACCGGAAGCCGAAGATCCTCACCACCGAGGCCGTCCGGTCCTCCGACTACGTCATCACGATGGGCTGCGGCGACGCCTGCCCCTTCTTTCCCGGCAAGGAGTACCTGGACTGGAAGTTGGAGGACCCGGCCGGCCGAGGAGTCGAGGCCGTCCGCCCGATCCGCGACGCCATCAAGGCCCTGGTCGAAGACCTGATCGCCGAGATCGACGCCAAGGCCGGTGCCGGACGGCACGACTGACCCCTCGCCCGCGCAGGCCGACGGCGGCAGCGACTTCGGCAGCGACTTCGGCGGCGGGGTAGCGCGGCCGGACGGGTGAGCGGGGTGCGGCGGACCGGGGCTCCGGGGGCGGGGCGCCGGAGACTGGTCCGATGATCGGTTCGGTGCGGGAGTGGGTGCTGCCGGAGCGGCAGCGGCGGTCGGTGGAGGAGTTGCGGGGGGACCTCGACCTGTCGGCGGGGGAGGTGCGGGCCAAGCGGTCGGCGTTCTGGACGATGCTGGTGCTCTCGGCGGTGATCGCCGCGTGCGGGGTGCTGACCGACTCCACCGCGACCGTGATCGGGGCGATGATCATCGCCCCGCTGTCCACCCCGATCATGGGGATCGCGCTGGGCGTGGTGCGGCGCAGCATCGGCGGCGCCGGGTGGTTCGTGCTCGGCGGTGTCGCGCTGGTGGTGGCGGTCGGGGCGCTGGCCTCGCTGGTCGTCCCGTCCGGCTACGACCTGCTGGCGGACGGCCAGATCGCCGGACGCACCTCGCCCGGCCTGCTCGACCTGGCGGCCGCGCTGGCCACCGGCTTCGCGGGCGCGGTCGCGCTGGCCCGCCGGGACGTGGCGGCGGTGCTGCCGGGCGTGGCGATCGCGATCTCGCTGGTGCCGCCGCTGGTGGTGGTCGGGGTCTGCGCCGGGCAGGGCGCCTGGTGGCTGGCGCTGGGCGCGCTGGTGCTGTTCGTCTCCAACCTGCTGGCGCTGGTCTTCGCCGGGATGGTGGTGTTCGCCGCCATCGGCGCGGGGCCCTCCAGGCGCGGCCCGCGCCGCGCGTACGCCACGGTGGGGGTGCTGTTCGCGGCGGTCGGCGTGCTGCTCGCGGGCAGCACGGTCGGCACCGTGCTGGTGCACGTGTGGACCAACCGCACCTCGGCCGCCGCGACCGCCTGGCTGTCCGCCGTTCCCGGCGCGCAGGTGGTCGACGTCCAGGCGCGCTCGCGCACCCTGCACGTCGCCGTCCGCACCCCCGCCGAACTCCCGCCCGTGGAAGGGCTGTTGGCCGCGCTGCGCGGCGAAGTCCCGGACGGCGTGCCGGTGGTGGTCACCACCACCGAGGGCCGCCGCATCGAGGCGGGCCGGGTCGGGCGCTGAACCCCGGGGCGGCGGGTCGGGGGAGCGGGGTCAGCGGCGGCGGACGGGGACGGCGGCGAGGCTGGCGAGGAGGGCGATGACGTTGATGCGCACGGTCTTGTCGTTGGTCGACGCCTGGTGGGCTTCGATGGTCTGCCGGTCCACGTCCTGGCCGGGCGGGGTGAGGCCCACCATCATCAGGTCGACGCCGTAGCCGACGTAGCGGGCGTGGTCGGCCGCGGCGTTGGCGGCCGTGACGTGGTCGATGCGGACCGGGTCCGCGCCGCGGATCAGGGCGGGGGTGGGCGCCGGGCCCAGGACGCCCCTGATCCACTGGGTGACGGCCTCCCGGGAGCAGCCCGGTTCCAGGTCGCTCGCCGACGAGGCGGCGAGCGCCAGGTGGATCAGGAGCAGGGCGAACCAGTTGGTGGTTTCGGCGGGAGGCGTCTTCACGCCCGCCGGCGGCATCACGGACTCGTACAGGCCGGCGGCGTCACCGGCCTGCACGGCGGAGATGACGGCGCTCACGGCCCTGTCGATGGCAGCTTGCTCGCCGGACACGTAGCAGGTCCCCCTCGCATGTCGGTGGCTGGGAGTCCAACGTAGCGTTCCCGCAAGCGGATCCGGGCCGATTCGGCACGGCTCACTCCCCGGTGGGATACTCCGGCGCCGCGGGGCGCCGCGGGGCCCGAGGGGCGCCGGACACGCCGTTCACCGGAAAGGGTGACGGTCACCCGGGCGGTCGCCGATCCTTCCTAGGATTCGGCCCCATGAACGAGCAACTCACCATGCCCACCGCGGTGCAGGAGGCGTACGGGCCGGACGACGTGAGCCGGAAGCCCGTCTTCGCCGGAGGGTTCATCAACTTCGGGCACTGGCAGGACATCGACCTCGGCCGGCCGCTCGACGGCGCCGCCCGGATCCGCAGCCAGGAGAACCTCTACCGGTGCGTCCTGGACGCCGCCCTCCCGCCGGGCGCACCGGCCCCGCGGGTCCTGGAGGTCGGCTGCGGGATCGGCATGGGGTGCGCGCTGGCCCTGCGCGAGTACGGCGCGGCGCTCACCGGGATGGACATCCACCCCGAGCAGCTGCGCCGGGCCCGCGCCGCGCACGCCGAACTGCTCGCCGCCGAGCCCGAACGGCTGCGGTTCGTCCACGGGACGGCCGAGCAACTGCCCTTCGAGGAGGGCGAGTTCGATGCGCTGGTCAGCGTGGAGGCGGCCCAGCAGTTCCCGGAGCTGACCCCCTTCGCGGCCGAGACGGCGCGGGTGCTGCGCCCGGGCGGCCGGGTGGCCGTGGCCACCTTCTTCGCCGTCGACGACGCGCCCGGGCGGCGGGCCCGACTCGCCGAGCTGCTGCCCGAGTTCCCCGCCGGGCTCGACCACGCGCGCCCGGTGCGGGCGCTCACCGACGCCTTCGCCGCCGCCGGGCTGACGGAGGTCCGGGCCACTTCGATCGGGCCGCACGTCTGGTCCGGCTGGGACGCCTGGGTCAGCAAGTTCTGGGCCCCCGAGACCCGGCCCCGCAACTTCCTGCGGGCCTACCGGGAGGGCTGCTACGACTACTACCTGGTGACGGCCGGAGCACCGCGCTGACGGCCGGCGGGCCGGGGGCGGGCCCGGGCCGTCAGCGGTCCGCCGCCAACGGCACGCCCAGCAGCGCTTCGAGCCGGGCGATCGTCCCGACCGGGTCCCCGGCGTGCACGGTGGCCATTCCCAGTTCCTCGGCGGCGGGCAGGTAGCCGGCGGTGTCGTCGACGAACACGCAGGCGGAGCCGGGGAGTTCGAGCAGTTCCAGCACCACCCGGTAGATCGCCGGGTCGGGCTTGCGCAGGGCGTGCCGCTCGGAGAGGACGACGGCGTCGTAGCGGCTGTCGAGCTGGTAGTCGGCGTAGAGGTTCCACGGGTCCAGGCCGCCGCTGTTGGACAGGATGCCGACCTTGACGCCCGCCGCGCGGGCCCGTGCGGCCGCGTCGATCATGCGCCGCTCGGGCCGCAGGTCGGCGAACATCCGCCGCATCAGGTCGTCCGGGGGCACGCCGAGGGCCGGGGCGATCAGCCGGTTCCACTCGGTCTGGGTGAGCCGGCCCAGCTCCAGGTCGTGGGTGAGCCGCCGGCTGTCCTCGTCCAGGTACATGGCGGTCAGGCAGGCCCCCTCGGGCAGGCCCTCGCGCTGCTCGAAGGCGCGGACCGCCCGGGGGAGCGGGGTGGTGAGCACGCCGCCGAAGTCGAGGACCAGGCCGGTGCGGTTCACGCGGGCACTCCACCGGTCAGGGCCGACGGCGCGGGCGGGGCCGACGGGGTCGATGGCGCGGGCGGGGTCGAGGGAGCCGACGGGGTGGTGGGGGCCGACGGGGTGGTGGGGGCCGACGGGGTGGTGGGGCGGATCGTCGCGGGCAGGGGGCCGTGCGGGTGAAGGGTGGCGGCGAAGACGGGGGCGGGCGGCGGGGTGCGCAACTCCGCTGCGTAGTGCGGGAGTACGGCTTCGAGCAGCACCTCCATCTCCAGCAGGGCGAACTGCCGCCCCAGGCAGACCCGGGGGCCGAGCCCGAAGGGCAGGTGGGTGTCGTGGGCCGGGCGATCGGGGCCGAGGAACCGGGCCGGGTCGAAGGCGTCGGGCTCGGGGACGCGCTCCGGATCGCGCTGGGTGAGGTAGGGGCAGGCCAGCACGCGGGTGCCGGCCTCGATGTCGAAGGGGCCCAACGGGCCGTCGGACTCGGCCTGGCGGGGCAGCAGCCAGACCGGCGGGTAGAGCCGCAGCGTCTCGGACACCAGCGCCTGCAGTGCCCGGCCGCGGGCGGGGGAGCCGACCGGGCCGCTGTCCAACGCCCAGGCGCGCCAGTGCGGTTGGGCGTGCAGCAGGAGGTGCAGCCAGGTCAGCGCGGTCGCCGTGGTCTCGTAGCCGGCCACCACCAGGGTGACCAACTCGTCGCGGACCAGGGCCTCGGGGTAGGGACCGCTCCCGTCGGCGAGGGCCGGATCGAGCAGGTCGTGCAGGATCCCGCGCGGGGTGCCGGAGGCGGAGTCGGTGGGGTCGGTGGGGGAGCCGGGGCTGGCGGGGAAGTCGGTTGCGCCGGTGCGGAGTTCGGCGCGGGCGGTGGCGATCACCTCGCGGGCGACCTCGTCGATCTCGGCGATCCGGTCCGCGAGCCGGGCGTCGGTGGCGGGGTCGGTGCCCATGGTCGGCAGGGCGGCCACCACCTCGTCCAGGACGGCCAGTCGGCGGGCCGTCGCCGGGTCGAGCTCCCGGCCGGTGAGCACCCGCCAGATCGCGTCCAGGGCGTAGTGGCGCATGTCCTCGCCGAGGTCCGTGGTGGCGTCCGCACGGGTGGAGAGTGCGGCCCACCGGTCGGCGGTGCGGCGGGCCGCGGCGGTGATGTGCGGGAGGCTGCGGCGCAGTCCGACGCCGGTGAAGTAGCCCTGCAGGCGGCGGCGTTGGCGCTTCCACCGCTCCCCGGAGGCCGAGATCAGGCCGTCGCCGAGCAGGACGCGGGCCCGGTGCGACTGCTTGGTGAACCGCGCGTCGCCGTCCACCAGCAGGGCGCGGAGCTGCTCGGCCCCGGTCACCAGGACGGCCCGCCGGCCGCCGAGGTCGAGGCCGGTCGTCGGCCCCAACCGCTGTGCCGCCCGCAGCAGTTCGATCAGGCTCCGGGGGTCCTCGACCGTCCGGCTGTCCAGGTCGGGCGGTACGCGGGTGGCGGTCATCTGAACTCCACGGATAGCGGTGGCGGGCCGTTCTCGACCGCCTTGACATCGCGCAGCGTATCGCCTTACATACGCACCGTGACGAATCGATCTTCCGGTGCGAGCACTGGCGAGCCCGTCGACTACGTGGACGGCGCGGACCGGCGGGTCGCCACCGGAGTGCGGGGGCGCAGACCGCTGGACGGGCTCTTCCACCGGGTCGCGGCGACCGTCGTGCACGACGGCCGGGGCCGGGTCCTGGTCTACCGGCGGCCGGACCTGGCCCGGGTGCTGCCGGGGCACCACGACGTCCTGGTGGGCGGCTCGGTGCGCTCCGGGGAGAGCTACCTGGACGCCGCGGTAAGGGAGTTGGCGGAGGAGTTCGCCGTATCGGCCCGGCCCGAGGAGAGCTGGCGGGAGCCGCGCGACTCGCCCGACGGGCCCTGCCGGCTGGCCGTGCACCACTGGCGGCTGCCCGCCGACGCCCGACTCGCGCCGCTGGACGCCGAGGTGGCGTGGCACGCGCTGCGGCCGCTGGAGGAACTGCTCGCCCGGCCGCCCCGGCCGTTCAACCCGGTCGGCCGGGACGCCCTGCTGCGCCTCGCCCGGCTGGGCGTCCTGGGCACCCCGGGGGTCCCGAGCGTCCCGGGCGTTCCGGTGCCGCAGTAGCGGCCAGGGGCCCGCCCGGACCCGCGACCCGACGACCCCGAGGAACACATGATCACGGCCGGGATCCCCGCCGCCCCCTCCCCGCTGGTCGGTACCCCCGCACAGCACCGCTGCCGCGACCGCCTGAGCCGCCGGGTGCTGGCGCTCCTCGGTGCCGACGGGCTGGTCCGCGCCCCGGTCGAGAGCCGGGTGCTGGAGTCCTCGCTGCTGCTCGTCCTGGTCGAGGACCTGCTGCCCGCCCACCCCGCCCGGGACCGCCTGGTCCGCCACCTCAAGCACACCCTGGACACCGCGCCGCCCGACGCCCTGCAGGTCGCCGTCGCCCGGAGCGTGCTGGACGGCTCCCCCGGGGCCGCCGCCGCGGCCGAGGCCGAACTGGACCGGTTCGGCCACTTCACGGCCGGCCGCAAGCGCCTGATGTTCCGCACCCTGCTGGCCGAACTCGGCGCCGTCCCGCACCCCGCCGTCCGCTGGGAGTCGTACGCGGCCCCGGGCGAACAGTCCTGGCTGCTGGTGGAGATGACCGCGCTCAAGGCCCTCGCCGCCCACGGCCGGGGCCGCCCCGAGCGGGTCGGCGACGGCGAGTGGGCGCTGCTGGCGGCGGTGGTCCGCGAGGAGCGGATCTGGGAGGGCAACTTCCTGGCCCGGCTGCTCGCCCTGCTCGCGCTGCGGCACCACCCCGCGCGGCGGGCAGCCGCCGCGCGCGGGACCGAGCACACGCTGCGCCACCTGCGGGCCGACGGCGGCCTGCCGTTCATCACCGGGATGGACGTGTTCGCCACCGCCCTCGCGGGCCTCGCCCTCACCGCCGCCGGGCACGCCGGACACCCCGCGCTGGCCGGCGCGGCCCGCGCGCTCGCCGAACTCCAGCACCGGGACGGCGGGTTCGGGTTCACCCGGGGCGTGCTCCAGAGCGACACCGACGACACCGCCTACTGCCTGGAACTCCTCCGGGCCACCGACCCCGTCCGGTACGCCGGGCAGGTCCGCCGGGCCGAGGACTACCTGCTGGCGCAGCGCAACGAGGACGGCGGGTTCCCCACCTTCGCCCGCGGGGTGGCCTCCGAGCGGGCCATGACCGCGGCCGCCGTCAACGCGCTGGCCCCCGCCGCCCGGTGCCGGGACGCGGTGGCCGACGCGCTGCACCACCTCACCGACCCCGCCCGGCTCGCGCTGCCCCCGGAGAGCAGCTGGAGCCGGAACACCACCAACGCGGCCTTCCGGACCGTCCTCGCCCTGCGCGCGGCCGAGCCCGGGGCGGCGGACGGGACGGGCCACGGCACGGCGGACGGGGTCGCCGTGCTGCGCGGGCGGATGCTCGACCACCTGCTGGCGGGCCAGGGCCCGGACGGCGGCTACGGGCACGACGCGGACGGGCCGAGCGACCCGATCAGCACCGCGTACGCGGCGATCGCCCTCGCCCACCTGCCGCCCGGCTCGCCGGGGGCGGCCCCCGCCCTGCGCCGGGCGGTCGACCACCTGACCGGCCGCCAGCGCCCGGACGGCGGGTTCACCTCGGTGCCCGACCAGGCCGGTCCGCGGCCGCTGCTGTACGACGCCCCGGTGCTCGCGGACGTGTGCGTCCTGCTCGGCCTGGGCCACGCCCTCCGCCCCCGGTGCTGACCGCCCCCGCCAGGCCCTGACCGCCGCCCGCCCCGCCCCGCCCCGGCCCGGCCCGCCCGCCTCGCCAGGCCCCGACCGTCCCCGCCCCGACCGCCCGCGTGACAAGGAACGTCCAAGCAGCATGCACGACTTCGCGCCCTCCGCCCCCGGCGGGCTCCCGCTGATCGGCCACACGGCCCGGCTGGTCCGCGACCGCCTCGGCTTCCTGGAGGAGCTCCGCGACCGGGGGCCGGCGGTCTGGATCCGGCTCGGCCGCCGACGGGTGCTCGTGCTGGGCGACCACCGGCCGGTGCGCGAACTCCTCACCCGGCGGGCCGCCGACTTCGGACTGAGCCCGCACTTCCGGGTGATGAAGCAGATCATCGGCAACGGCCTGCTCGCCACCGACGGCCCCTTCCACCGGCAGCAGCGCCGGACCGTGCTGCCGGTGCTCGCGCAGTCCAGGATGCCCCGGTACGCGGAGGTGATGGCCGCCCTGGCCGGGCAGCGGGCCGCGAGCTGGAGCCCGGGCCAACAGCTTGACCTCGACCGGGAGTTCACCCACCTGGCGACCGAATCCGTGGTGCGCTGCCTGTTCGGCGCCGACGTCACCGGGCGGGAGCTCGACCAGGTGGTGCGGGCCGTTCCCGAGCTGATGGCCTGGGCCGGCACCCGGAGTATGGACCCGACCGGACTGCTGGCCCGGCTGCCGCTGCCGCTCAACCGGCGCTTCCGGCACGGCATGTCCGACCTGACCCGCCTCGTCGACGCGCTCGTCGCCCGCCGCCGCGACGCCACCGGCACCCCGGACGACCTGCTCGCCGCCCTGCTGGCGGCGCGGGACCAGGAGAGCGGGCGGCCGCTGCCGCCCCAGCAGGTCCACGACGAGATCATGACCTTCCTGATCGCGGCCGTCGAGTCGGTCTCCCGCACGCTGTCCTGGACCGTCCACCAGCTCTCCGCCCACCCCGAGGTCCGGGCGGCGCTGGAGGCCGAGGTGGACGGGCGGCTGGCCGGCCGCCCGGTGACCGCCGCCGACCTGCCCCACCTCCCGCTGACCCGGCGGGTGCTCACCGAGGTGCTGCGCCTCTACCCGCCGGGCTACCTGGTCTCCCGCACCGCCGTGCGCGACACCCGGCTGGCCGACCGGGTCGACGTTCCCGCGGGCACCATGGTGATGTTCTCCTACTACGCCCTGCAGCGGGACCCGCGGTTCTTCCCCGAGCCCGCCCGGTTCCGCCCCGACCGCTGGGCCGGGCCGGACGCGGGCCGGTGCCGCGAGGCGTTCCTGCCCTTCGGGCTCGGCGCCCACGGCTGCCTGGGCGAGTCCTTCGCCTGGACCGAGATGGCCGTCGTGCTGGCCACGGTCACCGCGCGCTGGCGGCTGGACTCCCCGAACCCCGCGCCCCCGGAGCCGGTCGCGGCGTTCTCCCTGACCCTCACCGACACCCGGGTGACCGCCGGGGCCCGCCCCGGCCGCGCCGCCGCCCCCCGCGACCCCCTCGCCCCCGCGGCGGCCCCCGCGCCCACCTCCGTACCGCAACCCGTACCGCAACCCGCGCCGGAACCCGCACCGGGATCCGCGCCGACCGGAAGCCGTGTGACCACATGACCGTCGAGCAACTCAAGGCCGTCCTCGCCACCATGGGCACCGAGGCCGACATCGACGCGGACACGCTCCGCGAGGAGGTCGGCCTGGACTCGCTGGGCCTGGCCGAACTCGCCGAGGTGCTGCGCGTCCAGCACGGCCTGCACGTCCCCGAGGAGGTGCTGCGCGGCACCGTCACCATCGGCGACCTCGCGGCGGTCACCGCCGGTGCCGGGAGCGCGCGTTGACGCCGACCCCGAGCCCGAGCCCGATCGCGGTCCCGGTCGCCGTCACCGGCATCGGCCTGTTCACCCCGGCCGGGGACGGGACCGCCGCCACCTGGGAGCGCGTCCTCAAGGCGCTGCCGACCTGCGTGGTCACCCGCCTCCCCGACCCGCGCGAGGGGGTCGGGGAGGAGACCGTCAGCAGCTACCTCAGCTGCCCGGCCCCGCCCTTCGCCGCCGAACGGCTCGGCACCGCCCGGCACCGCCGCCTGGACCGCTGCGTGCAGTTCGCCCTGCTCGCCGCCGTCGAGGCGGTCCGCGACGCGGGCATCGGCGTCGACCCGCACACGCTCGCGGCCGACTGGGACGCCGACCGCACCGCCGTCCTGGCCGGGACCGGCGCGGGCTGCGTCACCGCGTACGACGCGCACCACCTGAAGCTGCGCGCGGACGGCCCGGCCGCGCTGTCGCCGTTCGCCGTCCCCTCCTCGCTGCCGAACTCGATCGCCGCGCAGGTGTCCATCGCCCTGCAGGCCCGCGGGCCCAGCACCACCGTCGGCTCCGCCTGCGCCGCGGGCGCCACCGCCCTCGGCCTCGCCGCCGACCTGCTGCGCCTGGGCCGCTGCGACACGGCGGTGGTGGTCGGCACCGACGCCCTGCTCACCCCGTTCCACCTCGCGGGCTTCGACCGGATCGGCGCGCTCTCGCACCGGCTGGACGACCCCGCCGGCGCCCCCCGGCCGTTCGACGCCGACCGGGACGGGTTCGTCGCGGGCGAGGGCGCGGGCGTGCTGGTCCTCGAACGGGCCGAGCACGCCGCCGCCCGCGGCGCCCGGGTCCGGGCCCGCCTGCTCGGACACGGCTCGGCCAGCGAGGCGTACAACGCGGTCCGCCCCCGCGACGACGGCTCCGGCCTCACCGCCGCCGTCCGGGCCGCCCTCGCCGACGCGCGGCTCGACCCGGCCGACATCGGCTACGTCAACGCGCACGCCACCGGCACCCCGCAGGGGGACGAGGTGGAGGCGGCCGCGCTGGCCCGGCTGCTGCCGCACCGGCCGCCGGTCTCCTCCACCAAGGGCGTCACCGGCCACCTGTTCGGGGCGGCCGGCACGGTCGAGGCCGCGCTCACCGCGCTCGCCGTGGCCGAGGGCACCGCCCCGCCGACCGCCAACCTCGCGCACCCCTCGCCCGGCACCACCGGCCTGCACCTGCCCACCGCCCCGCTCCGGCTCGGCCCGGTCCGGGCGGGCCTGAGCGTCTCCGCCGGCTTCGGCGGGCACAACGCCGCCCTCGTCCTCGCCCCCGCCTAGGAGCCGTCCCGTGGCTCTGCCGCACCCCGCCGCCCTCCGGTCCGCCGCCCCGCCGCCCGCCCGGCCGCTCTCCAGCCGCGACCGGCTGATCATGGAGATCGCCGGCCTCGGCCCCGACCCCCGTCTCCACCTCGGCACCCTGCTCACCTTCCCGGGCCGGGCGCCCGGGCCCGACCGGCTCGCCGAGCACCTCCGCGAGCGCCTCCCCGCGCTGCCCGAACTCACCCTCCGCCCCGACGCCCGGCGGCGGCGCTGGGAGCCCGCGCCCGCCTTCGACGTCCGCGACCACGTGCACGCCCTGACCGTGCCCGGCGACCTGCTGGCCGACCCCGCCACCGCCCTGGACGCCGTCCTCGACCAGCCGCTCGACCACACCCGGCCGCTCTGGGGCCTGTGGATCGTCGGCTCCGCCACCGCCGACGGCTTCGCCCTCGCCTACCGCGCCCACCACGCCTTCCAGGACGGACGCGCCGTCACCGAGACGGTCGATCTGCTCCTCGGGCCCCCGTCCGGACGCACTCCCGGACGCGCCCCCGGACGCCCTGCCGGAACCGCCGCACCCGCGCCCCGCGCCCCGCGCGGCTCCGCCCTCGCCGCCGCGCTCCGCGAGGACCTGCTGCCCCGGCAGCGCCACCGCCCGACCGACTGGCCCCCCGCCCGGCAGCCGGCGGCCGGCGCCCGGCGGGCCGTGCTCGGCACGTACGACCTCGGCCGCCTGCACGCGCTCACCCGCCGGACCGGCGCGGGCACCAGCCACCTCACCCTGGCCGTCCTGACCGGGGCGCTGCGCGCCTGGCACCCGGACACCTGGCGGGACGCCCCCGCGCCGCTCCCCGCCACCTTCGCGCTCAGCGTCCGCGCCCCCGACGACCCGTACCGGCTGCTCGGCAACCGCGGCGCCGTCGCGGTGCTCCCGCTGCCCTGCCAGCAGCCCTCGCCGGCCGCCCGGCTGGAGAGCCTGCGCGCCGAAGCCTCCGCCGCCCGGCTCGCGGACCTCGCGCGCCGGCACAGCGCGCTGTTCGACCGGCTGCCGCACTGGTGCGCCCGCAAGGGCCTCAAACGCACCATCGACGCCCGCCGGGTGCCCCTCGCGCTGGCCGACGTCCGGCTCCGGGCCGACCCGACCTGGCAGGGCACCCCCGCGCGGCACGTCCACCTGATCCCGCCGTCCGTCCCCGGGCAGCCGCTGTTCGCGGCCTGGACCACCCACCGCCGGCAGTTGCGGCTCACCTTCCTCGCGGACACCGCCCTGCCCGGACTCGACGCCCTGCCCGGCCACTTCGACCGGGCGCTCACCGAACTGGACGCCGCGACGGCCCCCTGACGCCCCCGCCACCCGCCACCCGCCACCACCGCCCCTCCGAGGAACTTCCCGTGCCCCACCTCTCCGCGCCCCTGGCCCCCGGAGCCGTGCCGTTCGCCGGCCACGCCCCCGCCCTGCTGCGCGACCCGACCGGCTGGCTGAGCCGCTGCGCCGAGACCGGCCACCCCGTCCAGCAGGTCAGGCTCTGGAACCGGCCCGGCGTGTTGGTCACCGACCCCGAACTGGCCCACACCGTCCTGGTGACCCGCACCGACGCCTTCGACAAGGACGGCCACTTCTACGGCAACGCCCGCACCGTCCTCGGCGACATCCTCGGCGTCGCCCCCGGCCCGCTCAACCTCCGGCTGCGCCGCCGCCTCCAGCCCGCCTTCCACCGGACCCGGATCGTCGAGGCCGTCCCCGCGATGTGCCTGGAGGCCCGGCGGCTGGTCGAGGGCTGGCGGGCCGGCCGCCGGATCGACGCGATGGAGGCCGTCGCGCCGTACGTCCACCGCAGCGCCGTGCGGACCATGCTGCCCGTCGTCCCGACCGCCGAGGTCGACCGGCTCGCCGCGGCCTCCGAACGGCTGCTGTCCTCGCTCTACCTCTGCGCCCTGCTGCCCGCCCGCGCGATGCCGCTGCTGGAACGGCGGCTGCGCCCCGCCCTGGAGGCCCTGCGCCGGGCCGAGGCCACCGCCCTCCCGAAGTACCGGGACGACCCCCGGGCGGCCGGGCTGCTCGCCGCCCTCACCGCGGCGGGCCCCGACGACCCGGGTGAACCGCTCTCCGCGGCGGAGGTCGGCGACTACTTCGTCTCGCTCCTGATGGCCAGCGGCGAATCCACCCACAGCGCGCTGGCCTGGCTGCTGCACCACCTGGCCCGGCACCAGGACCTCCAGCAGCGGATCGCCGACGAGATCGCCGAGGCCGCCCCCGACGGGCCGGGCACCCACGCCGACCTGTCCCGGATGCCGTTCCTGCACAGCACCATCGTGGAGACCCTGCGGCTGCGGCCGCCGACCTGGATGCTGGTGCGCACCGCCGTCCGCCCCGCCGAACTCGGGGGCCACCGCCTCCCGGCGGGCACCGACGTCTACCTGAGCCCCCACCAGTTCCACCACGACCCGGCCGCCTACCCGGACCCCGCGGACTTCGTCCCCGCCCGGTGGCCGGAGAGCGGCCCGTCCGCCCGGGACCACACCTACCTCCCGTTCGGGGCCGGCCCCCGCAAGTGCCCCGGCGACCACTTCGCGATGGCCTCGGTCGCCGTGGTGACCGCCACCCTGCTCGCCAAGTGGCGGCTGCTCCCGGCCGGTTCCGCCCCGCGGGTCCGCTTCCGCACCGTGCAGGTGCCCGTGCGGTGCCGGCTGACGGTCCGGGCCCGCTGACCACCCCCGACCCCACCCGATGGTCCGACGGCAGGGCCGCGCCACGGCGGCGCTACGGGCGGACGGGCCGCCCGGCAGAGCGGAACGGCATGTTCACCATAGCCGGCGTTGGCGAACGGCCGACTCAACTTCCAGCCTGTGAAGGTGAATCGGAAGATTCATGACGGTCCGTCAGTTCAACCGCGCAGCTCCGACCGGGCCAGCGCCGTCACCGACAGCAGCAGCACCGCCATGCCCAGCAGTGCCGCCGGGGTCAGCGGCTCGCCCAGCACGGCCGCCGCGAACACGGTGGCGCTGAGCGGCTCGATCAGCGCCACCACCGAGGCCGTCGCGGCCCGGATCACCGCCGCCCCCGCGAAGTACAGCGCGTAGGCGAGGGCGGTCGGCACGGTGGCGAGGTAGCCGAGCAGCAGCAGCGTCGAGGGCAGCGCACCGGTGGACGGCAGCGCGCCCTCGACCAGGGCGAACGGGAACAGGCAGACCGCGCACACCCCGAACGACCACAGGGTGGTGGCCGCCGGGTCGTCGGCGGCGCCGGTGCGCGCCGCCCGGTGCCGGGTGGCCACGGTGATCGCCGCGTAACCCGCCGCCGAGACCAACGCCCAGGCCAGGCCCGCCGGTTCGGACCCGCCGCCGACCCCGGCCGCGCCGCCGCCGAGCACCAGCACGCCCAGGCCGAGCACCGCCCCGGCCACCGCCGCCAGCCCGGCCCGGCCGAGCCGCTCGCCCATCAGCAGCCGCCCGCCGAACGCCACCAGCACCGGCGCCGACCCGAGCGTCACCACGGTGGCCACGGCCAGTCCGGCGTCCCGGACGGCCAGGAAGTACGCGGCCTGGAACAGCGTCAGCCCCAGGCCGTTGAGCAGGATCCGGTGCACGGCGGGCCGCGGGGCCCGGCGCGCCGGGGCGAACGGGCGCAGCGCCAGCAGCACGGCCGCGCCGCCGACCGAGCGCCAGAACGTCAGGGCCAGCGGGCCGAGGCCGCTGCGCTGGAACAGCAGCGCGGCCGCCGCCCCGGCGGTGCCCCAGGCGGTGGCGGCGAGGGCGACGTACAGCAGGCCCCGCCGGGCGGGCAGGGCGGAGGAGGAAGAGAAGGAGGACAACGGGGGACTCCCGGTAAGCCGTCACGGTCGGTGGGCCACGGAAGCGGGCAGCACCGACCGGCCCGGGGCGGCCGTCCACGGAGGGGGACGGGCCCGGGCGGGCTCAGGAAGTGGCCGGCCGCCCGCTCAGCGAGCGGGAGGGGGCAGGACGCCGCGATGCATGCCCGCCACTGTACGGGACGGCGGCGGGCCTGCGGGCGGGGCGTGCGGGCGGGACGGTGCCGGGGCGCTCAGGGGGCGGGGTGCTCAGGCTGGCGGTGTGCGCAGACTGGCGGGGTGCTCAGGGTGCCGGGGCGAGGGTGGCGACCAGGTCGGGGGCGGTGAGGCGGCGCAGGGCGTCCGGTGCGGCGTCCAGCGGGCCGGGGTGCAGGCGGTACAGCTCGCCGTGCAGGCCCGCCGCGGCGGGCAGGTCGGCCTCCAGCAGGGCGAGGAACGCCCGTCGCCCGGCGAGCAGTTCGGGCAGCGGCCCGCTGACCGGCGGCCCGTCCGGGGCGTGCCGCAGGCGCAGCCGCTCGGCGAACTCGCCGAGCTGCTCGGCGGGTTCGCGCCGCCAGCGGCGGACGGTGCCGTCCAGGCCGCGCACCAGCACCTCGCCGGTGGTGTGGGCGGCCCGGGCGCAGGCCACGTCCCACAGGGTGGCGCGCCGGTCGGGGGCGAAGTGGTCGAGCACGTCGGCGCAGAGCGCGGCCAGCTCGTCCCGGTGCCGGGCGACGCTGTGGTAGCCGCCGGTGGCCGAGGTGTTGAGGTCGGTCCAGGTGAAGCGGCGCTCCGCCAGGTCGACGATCAGCGGGACGGACACCTTGGCGTCCCCGGTCAGGTCCATCCGCTGCCGGACGGCCCGGGCCGACAGCGGCCCGCCGCCCGGACGGCCGTCGTCGATCCCGGCGAAACCGGTGAACGCCTCCGGGAGCCGGTCGAAGGACACGTCGTTGTAGCTGAACACGACCATCACCGCGTAGCGCGCCCCGGCGGCCTCCAGCGCGGCGAGGTCCAGGTCGACGAACTCGCTGGCGCCCTTCGGCGGCGGGGCCGCGACGTAGTCGCCGGAGTGCACGGCGGCCTGCCGCCCGAACGACAGCTGCGTGTAGTCGCACCGGCCCCGGAACGTCCAGTCGGCGTCGTACAGGGCCACCGACAGGTCCAGGTCGACGCGCTGGTGGTGCGGCTGCACCCAGTGCAGGAACAGCCGCAGCCGCTCGCCCGGCGGCAGCGGCAGCAGGCTGCCGCGCGGTACCGACACCAGCGCCCGGGACGCCGCACGCTCCGCGAACGGCACCGACATGCCGGTCAACGCCTCGTCCAGCAGGGCGACTTCGGGCGGCTCGGGCAGCGTCGCGGCGGACCGCCGGAGCAGCTCGGCCTCGATCGCGGCGACCACCGGGCCGCTCAGCGCGGCCGGGACGACGGTGCCGTGGTCCTCCCGCCCGTGCGCCGACGAGACCAGCCCGCGCGGGAAGTAGAGCCGCCGCTCGCCCGCGGAGCGCGGGCCGCGCAGCCGGCCGTAGGCGCCGAGCAGCGGCCCCGGGCCGACCCGGGGCAGCGCCCGGGCCAGCACCGCCGACAGCTCGGCGGGCGCCGGCGCACCGGGCGCCATGATCGTGTGCACCCGCAGCAGGTGGTGCAGGCGGCGCACCAACTCGCCCGGCCGGTGCGCCAGTTCGGCCAGTGCGCCGGAGACGTCGCCGACCGCGAGCAGGCCCTCCACCCGGCTGGCGAACCCGGTGTGGGCCACCCGGCGGCGGCCGCGCACCCGCTCCACCCGCAGCGGCGCGGGCGGCTCGGCGAGAGCGGCGGGGGCGGCGTCCAGGTCGGTGCCGCGCAGCAGCGCGAACGCCGCCGCCGCGGACGGGAACTGGCGGACGTACTCGAACGGGTGCAGCAACTCGCCCACGCGCAGCCAGGGTTCGCGGTGGCGACGGAGGTCCTCGGCCAGCGAGGCGGTCGGCAGCGCGTCCAGCACGCCCAGCAGGCCGCGGCGCAGCGGCCGCGGCAGCTTGCGCAGCCGCAGTCGGCGGGCCGTGCCCGGCAGCAGGTCCGGCTCGGCGCCCGAGTGCGCCCATAGCAGGCGCAGCACGTCGGTGGCGGTGGTGAGCCGCTCGGCCAGCGCCGGCAGCGCCGACGCGCCCTCGCGGCGCAGCAGTTCGGCCAGCGCCAGCGCCTTGGTCTCGCGGACCGGGACCTCGGCGGGCAGCAGCGCCGCCAGGTCCGCCGGGGCGTGCGCCAGCAGGGTGGCCAGGTCGTCGCGGTCCTGCGGGTTCAGCGGCGTGCGGCGGGTCAGCAGACCGGTCAGCTCGGCCAGCGCGGCCGTGGTCTCGTCCTCGTTCAGCAACCGCAGCGGGCGCAGCACCGAACCGCGCGGCTCCCGCGGCTCCGGGTCGCCCTTGCGCGGCGGGGCCTGCTCGCGCACGGCCTTGCGCTTGCCGCCGAACAGGAACGGGTGGACGGCCAGCGCCGTCCCGCAGGACGGGCAGCGCGGCGCGCCCTCCTGCGCGTCCAGGCAGTCCGGGCACAGCAGGTGCGCGCACGGGGCGAGCAGGCCGATGCCGACCTCCGCGCCGCGCCGCCCGCAGCGGGCGCACGGCTGGTGCGGCTGGGCGCGCAGGAACGCCCGCATCCGGCGGCTGTGGTGCAGCTGTGCGACCTCCGGCACCGCGTCCGGGAAACGGCGGAACAGCGGGGTGTGCTCGCGGTGGGTGCCCAGCAGGTGGTCGATCCGGCCGAGCAGCGCGCCGCCCAGCTCGGCCAGCCGCAGCGGCGCCAACCGGGCCAGCGCGGAGCGCAGTTCGACGGTCAGCAGGTAGCCGCGGTTCGCCAGGTCGGCGTCCAGCGCGGTCAGCCCGCGCAGGCTCCACGGGTCGGCGGCGGGCAGCAGCCCGGCCGGGTCCACCGCGACGGCGGTGCGGCGACGGAGCAGGAAGGAGCCGAGGTCGAGGTCGACACGGACGTCGAACGTCACCGGGATGGCTCGGGGCATGCGGAAGGAACCCCCAGGGGGAGGCGGAAGACGAAGAAGCGGGCGGAGAGGGGGCGCGCTGGTTCTTTTCGGAAAAGGGAGAAGGAAGCACGCCGCGGAGCCGCCCGCGACCGCCACCCTAGGGCCGACGCGCTTCCCGCACCAACGAATTAACCGCCCACGGGATCCGGGCCCGGCCGCCGGTCGGCCGGCTCAGGCCGGGTAGGCGTGGGTCTGGGTGGCCTTGACGGCGGCCCAGACCCGGGTGCCGGGGGTCAGGTCGAGTTCGGCGGCGGCGGTGGGGGTGAGGTCGGCGGCCATCGGGAGGGGGCCGGTGAGGTCGACCCGGAAGCGGTCGCCGTGCAGGTCGAGTCCGGCGACGGTGCAGGGGAAGAGGTTGCGGGCGCTGGTCTCGGGGCGGTGGCGGTGCAGGGTGACCGCGTCGGGCGGGAAGGCGACGAACGCGGGGCCGGTCAGGTCCTCGTCGGTGGCCAGCGCGGGGCCGTCGGGGAGGGTGACCCGGCGGCCGTCGGCGGTGCCCTGGTAGAGGTTGAGGCCGACCAGCCGGGCGATGTAGTCGGTGCGCGGGTGCCGGGCGACCTCGGCGGGCCGACCGCTCTGCACCACCTGCCCGCCCTCGATCACCACCAGCCGGTCGGCGAGCACCATCGCGTCCAGCGGGTCGTGCGTGACCAGCACCGCGACGGCCTCGAACTCGGCGAGGTGGCGCCGCAGTTCGGCCCGCACGTCGAGCCGGGTGCGGGCGTCCAGCGCGGCCAGCGGTTCGTCCAGCAGCAGCAGGCGGGGGCGGACGGCCAGGGCCCGGGCCAGGGCGACGCGCTGGGCCTGGCCGCCGGAGAGCTTCGCGGGGCGGCGTCCGGCGTGCTCGGCCAGGCCCATCCGCTCCAGCCAGGGCAGCGCCTCGGCCCGGGCGGCGGCCTTGCGCAGGCCCCGGGAGCGCGGGCCGAAGGCGACGTTGTCGAGCGCGGACAGGTGCGGGAAGAGCAGGTAGTCCTGGAAGACCACGCCGATCGGCCGCTGCTCGGCGGGCCGGAACACGCCGTCGGCGGGGGAGTCGAGCGGGGTGCCGTCCAGGTGCAGGTGCCCGTCGGTGAGCGGCAGCAGTCCGGCCAGCGCGCGCAGGGCGGTGGACTTGCCGGCGCCGTTCGGGCCGAGCAGGGCCAGCACCTCGCCGGGCTCGGCGGCCAGCGGCACGTCCAGGGTGAACGGGCCCCGGGAGACGGTCAGCCGGGCGTCCAGGGCGGGGCGGGCGTCCGCGGTGGGGCCGTCGGTGGCGGGGGGCTTCACGGCGCGGACATCCAGCGGTCGCGCAGTCCGGCGAGGACCGCGACGGAGACGGTGAGCAGGACCAGGCTCAGGGCGATCGCCGCCTCCGGGTCGGACTCCATGGCCAGGTAGACGGCCAGTGGCATGGTCTGGGTGCGGCCGGGGAAGTTCCCGGCGAAGGTGATGGTGGCGCCGAACTCGCCCAGCGCCCGGGCCCAGGCCAGCACCGCGCCGGCCCCGATGCCGGGGGCGACCAGCGGCAGGGTGACCCGGCGGAAAGCGGTCAGCCGGGAGGCGCCCAGGGTGGCGGCGGCCTCCTCGTAGCGCGGGTCGGCGGCCCGCAGCGCGCCCTCCACGCTGATCACCAGGAACGGCATCGCGACGAACGCCTCGGCGAGCACCACCCCGGTGGTGGTGAAGGGGAGGGTGATGCCGGTCCAGGAGTCCAGCCAGCGGCCCAGGATGCCGTTGCGGCCCAGCACCAGCAGCAGTGCCACGCCGCCGACCACGGGAGGCAGCACCAGCGGCAGGGTGACCAGGGCGCGCACCAGGCGGCGGCCGGGGAACTCGGTGCGGGCCAGCAGCCAGGCCAGCGGGACGCCGAGCACCAGGGCGACGCCGGTGGCCAGGGTCGCGGAGAGCAGCGAGAGCTTGAGCGCCTGCCACACCTCGGGCTCGGTCAGCAGCTGGGGCAGCGCGCTCCACGGGGCGCGCACCAGCAGCCCGAGCAGCGGCAGGACCAGGAAGGCCAGGCCGAGCAGCGCGGGCAGCAGCAGCGCGGCGGGGACCCGCCCGGCCCCCCGGGGCCGCCGCCGGCCCCGGGGGTGTGGTGCGGTGGTGGTGCGGGGGGTGCTCGGCGTCACGGCGCCTGGAAGCCGGCGTCGGTGAACACCCGGCGGGCGTCCGCGGAGCCGATGTAGCCGAGGAAGGCGGCCGCGCCGTTGGCGTTGGGGGCCTTGGCCAGGGTGGCGACCGGGTAGTCGTTGACCGCCTGCGCGGCCTCGGGGAAGTTCACGCCCTCGATCTTCGCCGAGTCGGCCTTGACGTCGGTCTGGTACACCAGCGAGGCGTCGACCTCGCCCAGTTCGACCTTGGTCATGGCGCCCTTCACGTCCTGCTCGTAGGTGACCGGGGTGAGCTCCACGCCGGCCGCCCCCAGCGCGGTGACGGCGGCGGCGCCGCACGGCACCTCCTTGGCGCACAGCGCGGTCTTGACGCCCTTGAGGTCCTTCAGGCCGGTGATGTTCTTCGGGTTGCCCTTGGCGACCGCGATCTCCAGGGTGTTGCGGACGAACACCGTCGGGTCGCCGCCGGTCAGCTTGGCGTCGGTGACGGTCTTCATGGTGGCGGGGCTGGCCGCGGCGAACACGTCGGCCGGGGCGCCGGAGACGATGTTCTGGGCCAGCGCGGAGGAGCCGCCGAAGTTGAAGGTCACCGTGGTGCCCGGGTAGGCCGCCTCGAAGCGCTTGCCCAGCTCGGTGAAGGACTCCTTCAGCGAGGCCGCCGCGAACACCGTCACCGTGCCCTTGACCTCGGGGCGGGCCGGGGCGGGGTTGTTCGAGGTGGAGCCGCCGCCGGAGCCGCTGCAGGCCGTCAGACCGGCCGCGAGGGCGAGGACGGCGGAGGCGGCGAGGAGTCGTCTGACGCTGCGCATGGATGGTTTCCCCTGGTCGTGTGGGCGGTGGCGGGAGAGGGTGGGGGTGCGATCAGGTGATCATAGTGCCGCAGCTGCGGGGCTCAGGACTGCTGTCTCATCGCACAAGCGACCTTAAGACGAACTTAAGGGTTGCATGTGCAATACCTCAAGGCCCGTCGCCCCTCCGCCGGAACGCGTCCTCGCACTCCACCACCCACCGGGGGATACTGACGCGGTTTCAGCGAACCACCACCGCACGGGGGTTCGCCCGTCGACGGAGGGGGACTCCATGACCGCCACCCGCGTGCCCGGCCCGCCCGGCCTGCCGCTGATCGGCTCGCTGCTCGACCTCAAGCGCGACGCCCTCGCCACCTACCTCTCCGCCCGGCGCGACCACGGCGACGTGATCCGCCTCCAGGCCGGCCCGCCCGGCCTGCGCGCCGAGCTCTGGATGGTCTTCTCGCCCGAGGCCGTCCAGCAGGTGCTCGCCACCGACGCCGCCAACTTCCGCAAGGACAACGTCTTCTACGGCGAGATCCGGGAGAGCTTCGGCAACGGCCTGCTCACCGCCCAGGACGCCGACTACCTGCGCCAGCGCCGCCTGGTCCAGCCGCTGTTCACCCGCAAGCGGGTCGACCGGTACGCCGACGCCATCGGCGCCGAGGCCGAGGCGCTCGCCGCCCGCTGGGCCGCCGCCCCCGGCGGCACCGTCGACCTCGGCGAGGAGATGAACCGCTTCGCGCTGCGCACCGTCTCCCGGATCCTGTTCGGCCAGGACGTCGAGGAGGCCGTCGAGACCGTCCACCACGCCTTCCCCGTCCTCAACAACTTCGTCCGCGACCGCGCCTTCTCCCCGCTGCGCCTGCCCCGGAAGTGGCCGCTGCCCGGCCACCGCAAGGCGCTCGCCGCCGAACGCACCCTGTACGAGGTCTGCGACGGCATCATCGCTCGCCGCGCCGCCCGGGGGGACGGGGCCGCCGACGACCTGCTCGGCCTGCTCGCCGACGCCCGCGGCGAGGACGGCGAGCGGCTGGACGCCACCGAGCTGCGCGAACAGGTGCTGATCTTCCTGCTGGCGGGCCACGAGACCACCGCCACCTCGCTGATCTTCGCCCTGCACCTGCTCGGCCGGCACCCCGAGGAGCAGGCCCGGGCCCACCGGGAGGTCGCCGACCTGCTCGGCGACGGCCGTCGGCCCACCGCCGCCGACTACGCCGAACTCCCGTACCTCACCCGGGTGCTGAAGGAGGCCATGCGGCTCTACCCGGCCGCCCCCGCGGTCGGCCGCCGGGCCGTCGCGGACACCGTGATCGGCGGCGTCCCCGTCCCGGCCGGCGCGGACGTCCTGGTCGCCCCGTACGTCACCCACCGCCACCCCGCGCACTGGGAGGAGCCGGAGCGCTTCGACCCCGAGCGCTTCACCCCCGAGCGGGAGGCCGCCCGGCACCGCTACGCCTGGTTCCCGTTCGGCGGCGGGCCGCGGGCCTGCATCGGCCAGCACTTCTCGATGCTGGAGTCGGTGCTCGCACTGGCCGTCCTGCTGCGCGGCTTCGAGGTCACCACGGTCGACCGGGAGGTGCCGCTCGGGCAGGGCATCACCCTCGAAGTGCGCGGCCCGGCCCGGGTCCGGCTCACCCCGCGCGGCTGACCCCGGCGGGCGGCCCGCCGACAGCAACGACGACGGCTCCGCTCCGGCGTGGCTGGGCCCTAGCGATCCCCGCAACACCCTGAGTTCGGGGAGTTGCGGGGATCGTGGGTTTTGAGGGTGTGAAGGCGGGGTTCTTCGAGGCGTTGGATCGGCGGGACGGCGGCGTTGCGGGGGCTGCTCGGATGGTCGGGGTGGATCGGCACACGGCGGCTGGGTGGGCGCGCAGGGCCGGTGTCCGTGGTCGCGGGAAGCCCGGTACGAGCGGGCACCCGGGGCGGGACGGGTATGGACACGCTGTTCCTCAGGGGAGTGGTTCGACCGGGAAGCAGGCGGAGAGTACCGGGTCCGGCCGACGGCGCGCAGCGGATTCCCGGGACGGCCCGCCCCGGGGAGCCGTCGGGCGGGCACACGTCGTCGGACCATTCGAACACAGAACCCCCATGGTGCGGGGTGCTTTTCACATCTTCCGGTGACCATTCATGAACCCTGGGTAGCGTCCACGATCCCTGAACACCAGAGCACGGGCGAGCGGCAGACACCTCTCGCGGGAGGCACCGATGGGATCGATGGACCACTTCAGCTTCGGCTGGCTCACGCCGACGCTCTCCTACGCGATGGCCTGCGTCGGCGCCGCCCTCGGCCTGCGCTGCACCCTGCGCGCCCTGTCCGCCACCGGCGCCTCCCGGCGCAACTGGCTGCTCACCGCCGCCGCCGCGATCGGCTCCGGCATCTGGACGATGCACTTCGTCGCGATGTTCGGCTTCACCGTCGACGGCACCGACCTGCGCTACGACGTCCCGCTGACCATCCTCAGCCTGCTGGTGGCGATCGCCGTGGTCGGCCTCGGCGTGTTCGTGGTCGGCTACGGCCGGCACCGCGGCCGCAGCCTGCTGCTCGGCGGCCTCACCACCGGCGTCGGCGTCGCCGCGATGCACTACCTCGGCATGTCCGCGGTCCGGATCCACGGCGAACTGCGCTACCAGGCGGGCACCGTGGCGCTGTCCGTGCTGATCGCCGTCGCCGCCGCCACCGCCGCGCTCTGGGCCGCCGTCACCATCCGCAACGTGTACGCCGCCGCCGCGGCCGCGCTGGTGATGGGCGTCGCCGTCAGCTGCATGCACTACGTCGGGATGGCCGCCGTGCACGTCCACATGGAACCCGCCCGCACCGGTCTCGGCGGCGCCACCCCGATGCAGTTCGTCTTCCCGCTCGCCGTCGGACTCGGCTCCTTCCTCTTCCTCACCTCCGCCTTCGTCGCGCTCTCCCCGACCGCGCAGGAACGCGCCGCCTACCGCGAGGCCGGCGAACTCGCCGTCGAGGACCTCGGCCGCGCCGCCTGAGCCCCCTCGCCCGGGCCCGCGCCCCGTCCGGGTCCTGCCGCGGCCGGTCCGGCCCGCACCGCCCACGGCCCGCACCGCCCCGCCACCCCCCGCCCCGACGACCCGTAGCCCGAAAGGCCGCCACACCCATGCGCGCAAGCCGAGGCACCTCCCGCAGCGGACCGCCCGCCCCCAGCACCCCGCGCGGACCCGCCCGCACCCGGCCCGGCACCCCCCGGCGCGGGGCGCACGCCGGACCGCCCGCCGACGAGACGCCGCTCACCCTCCCGGTGTCCACCCGGGTCGGCCTGCGGCCGCGCACCGTCCGGGCCCGGATCGTCGCCGTGCTGATGGTCCCCGTGGTGTCCGTGATGGCGCTGTGGGCGTTCGCCACCGTCACCGCCGCCGGGGACGTCTGGGACCTGCTGCGGATCAAGGGCGTCGACGCCCGGCTGCGCACCCCCCTGGACCGCACGGTCACCGCCCTGCAGGCCGAACGCGCCGCCGCCGGACAGTACTTGGCCGCCCCCGGCCCCGACCGGGAGGCCGCGCTGCGCGCCGCCGGACAGGACACCGACCGGGCCGCCGCCCCGCTCACCCTCGCCCCCGGCTACAACCGGGCCGACGCCGAAGGGCTCGGCCCCGAGGCCGCCGACCGCCTCGACACCCTCGGCCGGGTGGTCGGCGCCCTCCCCGCGCTGCGCGGCAAAGTGCTGGCGCACGGCGTCTCCTGGAGCGACGCCTACACCGTCTACACCGCCGCCGTGGACGACGCCCTCACCGCGACCGGCGCGCTCACCGCCCTCCAGGACCACCGGGTCGCCGCGGACGCCCGGGTGCTGCTCGAATTCGCCCGCTCCCGGGAACAACTCGCCCGCGAGGACGCCCTGTTGAGCGCCGCCCAGCGCGCCGGCCAGCTTACCGAGGCGCAGTACCGGCAGATCGTCCAGGCCGGCTACGCCCGCGCCCAGTTCGAGCAGACCGCCGCCCCCGACCTGCGCCCCGCCGACCGCACCGCGCTGGCCGCCGTCACCGGCAGCCCGGAGTACCAGGAACTCCGGCGCTACGAAGAACAGTTGACCATCGCCGCGGACCCGGCCGCCGCCCTGCAGTCGGTCTCCGACACTCGCTGGGCCGCCGTCACCGACACCGTCGCGCGCGCCCTGGCCGGAGTCGAGCGGCAGGCCGGCGCGGCCGCCGCCGAACGCGCGAACCCCTACGCGCTGGGCCTGTTCAGCACCTCCGGCGCCACCGTGCTGCTCGGCCTGGTCGCGGTCCTCGCCTCGCTGCTGATCTCGGTCCAGATCGGCCGCGGCCTGGTCGCCGAACTGCACGCCCTGCGCAACTCCGCGCTCGAACTCGCCGGACGCAAACTCCCGGCCACCATGCGGCGGTTGCGGGCCGGCGAGGAGGTCGACGTGGACGCCGAGGTGCCGCCGCGCGACCACGGCGGCGACGAGATCGGCCAGGTCCACCACGCCCTGGACAGCGTCCAGCGGGCCGCCGTCACCGCCGCCGTCGAACGCGCCGAGGTGCTCTCCGGCGTCTCCGGCGTCTTCGTCAACCTGGCCCGCCGCAGCCAGGTCCTGGTGCACCGCCAACTCACCCTGCTGGACGCCATGGAGCGCCGCACCGAGGACCCGGCCGAACTCGACGACCTGTTCCGGCTCGACCACCTCACCACCCGGATGCGCCGGCACGCCGAGGGCCTGATCATCCTCTCCGGCGCCGCCCCCGGCCGCGCCTGGCGCAAGCCCGTCCCGCTCACCGACGTGGTCCGGGCCGCCGTCGCCGAGGTCGAGGAGTACGCCCGGGTCGACGTCCACCGCCTCCCGTACGCGGCCGTCACCGGCCCCGCCGTCGCCGACCTCACCCACCTGGTCGCCGAACTCGTCGAGAACGCCACCGGGTTCTCGCCCCCGCACACCAAGGTGCAGATCCGCGGCGAGGCGGTCGGCAACGGCTACGCCCTGGAGATCGAGGACCGCGGCCTGGGCATGGGCCCCGAAGCCCTCGCCGACGCCAACCGGCGGATCGACGCCAGCGAGCAGGTCGACCTCTTCGACAGCGACCGCCTCGGCCTGTTCGTGGTCAGCCGCCTCGCCAAGCGGCACGGCGTCAAGGTCTCGCTGCGCCCCTCCGCGTACGGCGGCACCACCGCGATCGTGCTGCTGCCGACCGAGCTGCTCGACCAGCGCGAGAGCGAACCCCGGCCGGAAGCACGGGAGTTGGTCACTGTCCCGGAACTCCCGCCGACTGCCCGGCCGTTGCCGCCGACCCCCGCGCCCGCGGCCGCCCCGCTGGGCGCCCCGCGGCCGGCCCCGGCCCCGCCGTCGGTCTCGCGGCCGGTCCCGGTGGCGCCGCCCGCGCCGGTCCCGACCGTGCAGGCACCGCCCGTACCGGCGCTGCCCTCGCTCGCGCTGCCCGCCGAGCAGGAGGACGAACTCCCGCGCCGGGTGCGGCAGGCCAGCCTCGCCCCACAACTGCGCGACGCCCCCGAACCGCCCCGGCCCGGGCTGCGTCCCGCCGAACCCGCCGACCGCGACCCCGAACAGGCCCGCTCCGCGATGACCGCCTTCCAGCAGGGCTGGCAGCGCGGCCGGGGCCCCGCACCGGACGACACCCCCTTCGACAGAGGAGACCGTGCCCGATGATCGGCACCACCCGCCAGAGCGGCGAACTCAACTGGCTCCTCGACGAGTTGGCCACCCGGACCGCCCGGGTCAGGTTCGCCGTCATGCTCTCCGCAGACGGCCTGCCGATGGGCAACTCCACCGGCCTCGGCCGCGAGGACGCCGAACACCTGGCCGCCGTCGCCTCCGGCTTCCACAGCCTGGCCAAGGGCGCCGGACGGCACTTCGACGGCGGCGAAGTACGCCAGACCATGGTCGAGTTGGAACGCGGCTACCTGTTCGTCGCGGCCGCCGGGCAGGGCTCCTGCCTGGCCGTCTTCGCCGAACCCGACGCCGACCTCGGCCTGGTCGCCTACGAGATGGCCCGCCTGGTCCGCCGGGTCGGCGAACACCTGCACGCCGCCCCGCGCGGTTACTAGGCCCAGAAGTCCCCAACACCCGATCGAGAAGGGGGAGTTGGCCGATGGCCTACCCGCCCCGGGAGTACCTGCCCGGCACCCCGTTCGGCTACCCGCCGCCGCCCGAGCGCCCCGTCCAGTGGTACGACGAGGACGCCGGGCCGATGGTCCGCCCCTACGCCCTGACCAAGGGACGGACCCGGCCCGGCCAGCCCTTCGACCTGATCGCCCTGGTCGTCACCGACATCCCCGACCCGACGGGGCTGCCGGTCGGCCCCGAGCAGATCGCCATCCTGGAGATCTGCCGGGGCAACGCGCTGTCCGTCGCCGAGATCGCCGCCGACCTCGACCTGCCGCTGGGCGTGGTCCGGGTGCTGCTCGGCGACCTGCTGGACGCCGAGCACATCCGGGTCAGCCGACCCGTCCCGCCCGCCCTCCTCCCGCACGAACACATCCTCCAGGAGGTCATCCATGGGCTTCGCGCCCTCTGACAGCACCGACCTCGCCCTGAAGATCCTGGTCGCCGGGGGCTTCGGCGTCGGCAAGACCACCCTGGTCGGGGCCGTCAGCGAGATCAAACCCCTGCGCACCGAGGAGCAGTTGACCGCGGCCGGGACCGACGTCGACGACCTCGGCGGGGTCGAGCGCAAGACCACCACCACGGTGGCGATGGACTTCGGCCGGATCACCATCCGCGAGGGCCTGTCCGTCTACCTCTTCGGCACCCCCGGGCAGGACCGCTTCTGGTTCCTCTGGGACGAACTCGCCCAGGGCGCCCTCGGCGCCGTCGTCCTGGCCGACACCCGCCGCCTCACCGACTGCTTCCCCGCCGTCGACTTCTTCGAGCACCGCGGCATCCCCTTCGTGGTGGCCGTCAACCGCTTCGAGGGCAGCCGCTCCTTCCAACCCGCGGACGTCTCCCGGGCGCTGGACCTCGACACCGCGACCCCCGTGGTGCTCTGCGACGCCCGCGAACGCGCCTCCGGCAAGGACGTCCTGATCAGCCTGGTCGAACACGCCGGAAAGGTGCACGCGGCCCGGGTGCTCGCCCAGACCCGCAGCTGACCCGCCCAGACCCGCAGCTGACCCGGCCCGGCCCGCCGCTCCCGCCCGGCCCCCGCTCCCGCCCGGCCGTCCTTCCCGCCCGGGGCCGGCCCGGCCGTCCTTCCCGTTCGGGCCCGGGCCGGGGGAAGTCCCGGGCCGGGCCCGCGCCGGACCCCGTAGCATGGCGGCCGTGTTCCTCACCCGTGACTAGGACCCGCACCGCGACCGCACGCCGCACCCGGCGTCGCGGTCCCTTCGGCGTCCCCGTCCACCGGCGCACTCCGCGCCGTCACCGTTGAGGAACCCCTTCTCGCCATGGCTACGTCCTACCTGGCCGTGCTGCGCGCACCCGGCGCCGCCCGGCTGATCCCCGCCGCCCTGCTCGGCCGCCTCTCCTACGGCACCGTCCCGCTCTCCCTGTTGCTCGCCACCGCCGCCACCACCGGCTCGTACGCCCGGGCCGGCTGGCTGATGGCCGTCTTCTCCGCGGTCAGCGTCCTGCTCTTCCCGCCCCGCGCCGGACTCGTCGACCGGTACGGCCCCCGGCGCACCCTGCCGCCGATGGCCGCCGGGTACGCGGCCGTCCTGCTCGCGCTGGCCGCCACCACCTGGCAGCCCGGCACCCCCTACCCCGTCCTGCTGGGCCTCGCGGCCGCGGCCGGCGTGCTCGCCCCACCGCTCGGCCCGGTCACCCGGGCGCAGTGGAGCATCCTCGCCACCGACCCCGAACTGCGCCGCCGCGCCTACAGCCTGGACACCGTCGCCGAGGAACTCCTCTACGTCACCGGCCCGCTGCTCGCCGGACTGCTCGCCACCACGGCCCGCCCCGCCGTCGGACTGCTGCTCAGCGCGGTCCTCGCCCTCACCGGAACGCTCGCCCTCGCCGCCGTCGCCGTTCCCGCGGCCACCCGCGGCAGCACGGCCCCCGCGACCCGCTCCGGCACCCGCGAACTGCTCGCCCGGGCCCGCCAGCCGCTCTCCGCCGCGGCCGGCGCCGGCGCGGGCCTCGCCGCGTTCTCGCTGCTCGCGGTGGTCTTCGCGAGCCGGCACGGCCGTCCCGCGGGCGTCGCCTGGGTCGAGGCCGCGCTGGCCGCGGGCAGCGCGACGGGCGGGCTCGCCCTCGGCGCGGTCAACTGGCGCGCGCCCGCCGCGACCCGGCTCACCGTCCTCACCGCCGTCCTCGGCACCGCCCTCGCCCTCGCCGCCCTCGCCCCCACCCTCCCGGCCCTCACCGCCGTCGCCGCCCTGGCCGGCCTCGCCGTCGCCCCCACCCTCACCACCGCCTACCTGCTCACCGACGAACTCGCCGCCCCCACCGAACGCACCCGCGCCGGGGCCTGGGTCAACACCTCCTTCAACGCCGGGAGTTCCACCGCCACCGCCCTCACCGGCGCCCTGCTCACCCACCTCCCGCTCCCCACCTGCCTCCTCCTCGCCGCGACCCCGCCCCTCGCCGCGCTCGCCCTCCGGGGGAGGCGCTAGCCCGGCGCATCCAGGGGCTCGGTGAAGGACGGCGGGACGTGAAATCAGGGGCCCCGGGGAACGGCGGGGCCGTGCTGCCGGCGGCCGGAGCCCGTCGGAGGTTCGTGCTGCTGCGTGCCGTGAACGGAACCGGAAGCCGATGCGCACTCCGGCAGCGAACCGCTCGCAGCCACGGCCTCGCCGTTCCCGAGCCCCTGGCGGGGCTCTCCCGCCCGCCGATGAGTTCCGGCGGCGGGATCCGTCCGACCTGGCATGACACGAATCCAGGTGAACGGAACGACCCTCGGCGTCGAGTCCTTCGGCGACTGGCGGGCCCCCCTCGTCCTGCTGGTCGGCGGGACCACGATGCTCTCCTGGCCGGACGAGCTGTGCGAACGCCTCGCCGCCGGCGGCCGCCACGCGGTGCGCTACGACCTGCGCGACAGCGGGGAGTCGGAGAGCGCCGACCCGCAGGCGCCCGGTTACACGCTGCGCACCCTCGCCGCCGACGCGGCCGCCCTCGCCGCCGCGCTCGGCGAGGGCCCCGCGCACCTCGCCGGGATCGGGGTCGGCGGGATGGTCGCCCAGGTGGCGGCGCTCGACCACCCGGAGGCGTTCTCGGCGCTCACCCTGGTCGGCACCCGCCCGGTCGCCCCCGGCCCGGTCGACCCGGACCTGCCCGACCACGACAAGGCGACGATGGGCCGGCTGTTCTCCCGTCCGATGCCCGACTGGACGGACCGGGCGGCGGTCGCCGGGTTCGTCGCCGCCGGAGCGGAGGTCCTCGGCGACGATCCCGTCGCGGCCCGGGCCACCGCCGCCCGGATCTGGGACCGCACGCCCGGCACCGAACCCCCGGTGCAGCTGGCCAACCAGCTCGGCGTGGTGTTCTCCCGGCTCGACTGCACCCCCCGCTGGCGCGAACGCCTCCCCGGCCTCGACCTCCCCACCCTGGTCGTGCACGGCCGTCGCGACCGCTTCTTCCCGGTCGGCAACGCCGAGGCGCTGGCCCGCGAGATCCCGGGGGCGCGGCTGCTCGTGCTGGACGCCGCGAGGGCGCTGCCCGCTTCGGCGGCGGCGGAAGTCGCGGCGGCGATGCTGGAACTCTGAGAACGGCGCAGGGGACGGATCGGGGGCTCGGGGAACGGCGAGCCCGGGTCCGTCGGCGGTTCACCGCCGCCCGGCGCACGGGCTCCGGGCGCGGTCGAAGACCCGCAGCGGCCCGGACGCTCCGACGGGCTCCGGCCACCAGCGGCACCGACTCGCCGTTCCCCGGGCCCCCGGTGCGGATCCCGCCGTTCTCATCGAGCCGCTGGCGGTTCCACCGGCTCGACGGCCTCGCACAGTTCGGCGACGGCCTGGGCGACGAGTTCGGAGAACGCCGCGTCGGGCTCGGCCAGCCAGCGGGAGGTGGCCCGCCGGGCGACCGCGATCGCCACGTCGATGACGAAGCGCGCCTTGCCGGGTTCGACGCCACGGCGTTCGAGCGCCCGGGCCAGCGCGTCGGCGATGTCGGCGAGCTTGATCAGATCGCGCTCGGCCAGCGCCGGGTTGGCGGCGATCACCTTGACGCGGCGCAGCAGGAACTCGCGCGGGCGGAAGACCTCGTCCGCGGTCCCCAGCGCGGCCAGCAGTGCCTCGATCGGCGGGAGGCTCCGGTCGGCCGCTTCGACCCGGGCGACCAGGTGGGTCTCCAACTCGTCGCCGGCGAAGAGGACTTCCCGCTTGTCGGGGAAGTAGCGGTAGAAGGAGCGCTCGGTCAGACCGGCGGTGCGTGCGATCTGCGCGACCGAGGTGCGCTCGAAGCCCTGAGTCTCGAACAGGTCGAGCGCCGCGCGCTCCAACCGTCCCTGTGCGTCGGATTCCCATCGTGGCATGCCCGCCAGGATATGACAGCAGGAGCTGTCGTCACACTGCTAGGGTCGATGACAACAGATGCTGTCATCACACGGAGGTCGTCATGAAGGCCCTGCAGTTCGACCGGTTCGGCTCCCCGGACGTGATCGTGCTCCGCGACGTCCTGAAGCCGGAGCCGGGCCCCGGGCAGATCCGGATCGCCGTGCGGGCGTGCGGCCTGACGCCGGCCGACTGGCACGTCGTCGACGGCCTCCTCGCCGACCACCTGCCCCCGCTGCCGCGCGGACTCGGCCTGGAGGTCGCGGGCACCGTCGACGCGCTCGGCGAGGGCGTCACCGGCGTCCGGGTGGGTGACCGGGTGTTCGGCCCGGCCGCCTTCGACGGCCCGACGGCCGGCGCCGCCGAGTACGCGCTGATGCCGGCCTGGGCGCGCATCCCCGAGGGCATGAGCGCCGAGCAGGCCGCCGCGCTGCCGATGGCGGCCGAGACGGCGTGGCGCGCGCTCGACGACCTCGGCGTCCGGCCGGGTGAGCTGCTGCTCGTCCACGGCGCGGGCACCACCGTGGGCGAGGCGGCGGTGCGCCTCGCGCTGCACCGGGGCGTCCGGGTGATCGCCACCGCCGGGCCGACCCGGGCCGCCGCCCTGGCGGAGGTCGGCGCCCGGGTGACCGCCTACGGCGCGGGCATGGCCGAACGCGTCGGCGCCCTGGCCGCGGGCCCGGTGGACCGCGCCCTGGACGCCGCGCCGACCGGGGGCCGGATCGACCGGCCCGACCGGCCCAGCCCGGCCGGCGGCTCGCTGCCGACCCTGATCGGGCTGACCGGGGACCCCGACCGCGTCCTCACCGTCTCGGACTTCGCCGCCGCGGCCGAGTTGGGCGTCCGGATCACCACCGAGATCCGCTACGACCGGATGGACGAGTTCGCCAGGCTCGCCGGCGAAGGCGTCCTGGTCGTGCCGGTCGCCCGCACCTACCCCCTCGACCGGGTCCGGGAGGCGGCCGAGCTCAGCCGGTCCCGCCGCCCCGGCGGCAAGCTCGTGCTCGTCCTGTGACCGGCCGGAGCGCCGGGGATTGTCCCGCGGGGCCGGGTGCTCCCTGACGGGCCGGCCGTCGCGGGGGAGGTGTCACGGGGCTGCGGGCGCGGCAACTCGCGCCGCTGTCCGGCGCGTTGACGGCGGTGGCGCGCCCCGCCGGCTCGCAGCGCGCGCGGGCCGGCCCGGGCTTCAGAACGGGGGCCAGGCCGCGAGGGCGGCGTCGGCCATCTGCTGGAGCTCGTCGCGGCCGATGCCGCTCGCGGCCTGTACGGCGATGCCGAAGGCCAGGGTGCTGACGTACCGGCCGAGGAGGCCCGGGTCGGTGGTGGCGGGCAGGTCGCCTTCGTCCACGGCCTGCCGGAAGCGTTCGCGCAGGCGGTTGCAGCCGTCCTCGCGCCAGGCGGCGAGCAGGTCGCGGACGGTGGCGGCGGAGGTGCCGGTGGCCAGGGCGCCCTGGACGCCGAGGCAGCCGTGCGGCTGGGCCGGGCGGGTGGTGGTGCGCACGGTGCCGGTGAGCAGCGCGGTCGCCACGGCGCGGGCGGACGGCTCCTCCAGGGCCCGGGTCAGGTAGGCGCTCGGGCCTTCGGTGTAGCGCTCCAGGGCCTTGCGGAACAGGTCCTCCTTGTTGCCGAAGGCCGTGTACATGCTGGTGGTGGAGACGCCCATCGCCTTGGTCAGGCCGCTCAGGCTGGCGCCCTCGTAGCCGTGCTCCCAGAAGAAGAGCATGGCGCGTTCGAGCGCCGCCTCGGTGTCGAACGCGCGGGGCCGGCCGAGCGGGGCCCTCTGTCCGGTCTGTTCGGTCTCCACTCCGCCCACCCTACCCCTTCCGCATCGATCGATGCGGAAGACTTTTGCAGCGATCGATGCGGAAGTGCTACGGTCTGCCTTCCGCATCGAGCGATGCGGAAATACGCCCAGCTCAGCAGCTACGGCGGGGATCGATGGACAGCCCGGGGCGGACCCGCCCGGGGTGCCGTCGTCCCGCCGGGAGACGAGGATCCATGACCGTGATCGGCATCATCGGCGCGGGCGAGGTCGGCAGCACGCTCGCCCGGGCGGCGGTCGGGAGGGGCTACGAGGTCGTCATCGCGAACTCCCGGGGGCCGCACACCCTGGCCCGGCTGGTCGCCGAACTCGGGCCCGCGGCCCGCGCCGCGACCGCGGCCGACGCCGCCGCGGCGGGCGACTTCGCCATCGTGGCGGTCCCGCTCAAGCCGGTCAACGACATGCCCGCGGAGCAGCTCGCGGGCAAGATCGTGCTCGACACGAACAACTACATGCCGTGGCGCGACGGCCACTACCCCGCGGTCGACTCGGGCGAGCGGACCGTGCACGAGCTGCGCCAGGAGCAGCTGCCCGCCTCGAAGGTGGCGAAGGCGTTCACGCACATCCAGGCCCCGCGGTTCTTCGCCTCGGGCAGTCCGGCGGGCACGCCCGGCCGCCACGCGCTGTCGGTGTCGAGCGACTTCCCCGAGGCGGTGGAGCTGGTGTTCCGGCTGTACGACGAGTTCGGCTTCGACGCCGTCGACAACAGCCCGCTGAGCGAGTCCTGGCGCAGCGGCCCCGGCCAGCCGGCGTGGAACGCGCACCTGCACCAGACCCGGGAGGAGCTGGCCGCCCGGCTCGCCCTGGCGCGTCCGATCGTCGCGGCCTGAGCGGTCCGGGTCGTTCTTCCGGCCGACGGGCCCCGCCGGACCGGACCGGTCCGGTCGGGGAGCACGGCCGTCCACATTCCGCATCGATCGATGCGGAATTCCAGAGTGAGTACGACGGAGAGAAGGAGGCAGCCCGATGGGACTGCTCGAAGGAAAGACCGCCCTCGTCACCGGCGGCAGCAGCGGAATCGGCCTGGCCAGTGCCGAGTTGATGGCCGCCGAAGGCGCGCACGTGTTCGTCGTCGGCCGGCGCGCGGCCGAACTCGACGCGGCCGTCGCGGCGATCGGCCCGGCCGCGGCCACCGCCGTGGTGGCCGACATCGCGGACCCGGACGACCTGGACCGGCTGTACGAGGTGGTCCGCGCCCGGGGCGGCGGGCTGGACGTGCTGTTCGCGAACGCCTCCGTCGCCCGGTTCACGTCCTTGGCGGAGACCACCGAGGAGCACTTCGACCTCCACTTCGGGATCAACGTCCGCGGCACGCTGTTCACCGTCCAGAAGGCGCTGCCGCTGCTCAACGACGGCGCCTCGGTCATCCTGAACGGCTCCACCAACGCCGACAGCGGCGCGCCGGCGTTCGGCGCCTACGCGGCCTCCAAGGCGGCCACCCGGTCCTTCGCCCGGACCTGGGCCGCCGAGCTCAAGGGGCGCGGCATCCGGGTCAACGCCGTCGCCCCCGGCCCGACCGACACCCCCGGCCTGGCCGGGCTCCAGGCCGACCCGGAGCAGACGGCGCAGTTCCAGCAGTACCTGGCCGGCCAGGTGCCGCTGGGGAGGCTGGCCCGCCCGGAGGAGATCGCCGCCGCCGTGCTCTTCCTGGCCTCCGGGCAGAGCAGCTTCGTCACCGGTTCGAACCTGTACGTCGACGGGGGGCTGAACCAGATCTGAGGGCGGCGCACCCGCGCCCACCGGGCGGACCCGCCGAACCGCCCGGCGAGCGGACCCGCCGGGCGGACCCGCCGAGCTGCCTGCGCGGGCGCCTACGGCCTCCGCAGCAGCCGTTCCGCGACGGCCAGGTTGACGATCCAGGCGGCCCAGGCGCCGGAGGCGTAGACCGCGGCGGTGGGGAGGCCGGTCGGGCCGAGGGCGAGGAGCCAGAGGCGGAAGGTGACGGCGGTGAACATCAGGGCGTAGGAGCGGAGCATCCAGCGGCGGTGGGCGGGGATCCGGCCGTGCCGGGCGTGGTGGAGGCCGAGGGCGGTGGTGGCGAGGGTGAGGACGGCGAGCGCGGTGAAGCCGAGCGGGGCGACCGGGGGGTAGAGGCCGTGCGGGGCGATCAGGAGGCCGCCGAGGCCGGTCGCGGCGGCGGCCAGCACGTAGCCGCGGCCGGTCCAGCGGTGCAGGGCGGGGCGGCGGGCGCGCAGGCCGGGGAGGAACTGGAGCAGGCCGAGGGAGATCGCGGTGACGCCGCCGCCGATGTGCAGCAGGAGGGGCGCGAGGTGGGCGAGGTAGACGGCGCGCTGGTCGGCGAGGAAGGTGTCGGGGTCGAGGGTGAAGTAGCGGGCGGAGACGGCGGCGACGAGCAGTGCGAGGGTGGCGACGGAGATCCGGCCGGCCCGTCGCAGGGTGCCGGACTTCCGCGCGGCGGTGGGGAGTTCGATCGCGGCGGGACGGTGGGGTGTCATGGCGAGGACGCTACGGACCGGCCCTGACCTGCGACGTCCCCCCGCTGGGGTGTTCCGGACTACCCCAGCTGGGGTACCGGCCCGGGCTGGCCCCGGAGCCGGGTGGACGCCGGGGTCGGGGGCCGGCCGGGTCGGGTAGGTTCTCCCCGGTCGGCCCGGCTCCCGGCCCCGTCCCGACCCCCGCCCCCCAGCACCGAGGACCCCGCACGATGTCGACCACCGTCGCCAGCAGACTCCGACTCCCCGCCCTCGCAAGGCTCTCGGGCCGGGTCCCGGCCCCGCTCGCGGACGCCGCGCCCGCCGTCGTGCTGTTCGTCGCGATGCTGGTCGAGCGGCTGGGGGCGGCGGGCCGGACCGGCGGCCGGATGCCGTACGCGCTGGCCCTGACCGGGCTGCTCGCCGTCGCGGTGGCGGCCCGCCGCCGGGCCCCGCTGGCGGCGTACCTGCTGGCGACGCTGGCGCTGACGGTCGAGTCGCAGGCCGTCGTGCCGAGCCCGATCTCCCCGTACGCGAACCTGCTGGGGGCGTACGCGGTCGGCCGGTACGGGGGCCGGGGGCGGGGGTGGTGGGGGCCGCCGCTGGTGGTGCTCGGGGTGGCGGGGTACTTCGCCGGGCAGGACGTCGAGGTGGTGATGCCGGTGGGCGTGCTGGCGGTGTGGCTGGCGGTGTGGGCGTTCGGCTGGTCCGGCGCGTACCGGCTGGCCGAGCAGGCCGCCGAACGGCGGCGCGCCCGGGCGGAGTTGCTCGCGGAGGAGCGCAACCGGATCGCCCGCGAGGTGCACGACCTGGTCGGGCACTCGCTGAACCTGATGCTGGTGCAGGCCGGCGCGGCCCGCCGGCTGATCGACCGCACCCCGGAGCGCAGCCGCGAGCTGCTGGTGGAGATGGAGCGGACCGGCAATGACGCGCTCGGCGAACTCGACCGGGTGCTGGGCCTGTTGCGCGGCACCGGACCCCGACTACCGGACGGCGCAACGGACTTCGAGCCGGGCATCGCCGAACTCCCGCGGCTGACCGAGCGGATGGCGCAGGCCGGACTGGCCGTCGCCCTGCACCGCGACACCCCGCCGCTGCCCCCCGAGCAGGACCGCTGCGCGTACCGGGTGGTCCAGGAGGCGCTGACCAACGCGCTGCGGCACTCCGGGGCCGGGCACGCCACCGTCCGGGTCGTCCGGCGGGACGGGGGCACCCTGATCGAGGTCGCGGACGACGGCTCCGGGCCGCCGCCCGGCCACCGCCCCGGGCGCGGCCTGACCGGCATGGCCGAGCGCGCCGCCCGTCTGAACGGCACCGCCCAGCACGGGCTCGGACCGAACGGCGGCTTCCTGGTCCGGGTCGTCCTCCCGGTCGGGGACGAGCGGTGAGCGCCGCCGCGCCCGTCCGGGTGCTGATCGCCGACGACGACCCGCTGCTGCGGGCCGGCCTGGCCGTGGTGCTGGGGACCGCCGACCGGATCGAGGTGGTCGGCCAGGCCGGGGACGGGCTGCGGGCCGTCGAACTCGCCCGCGAACTGCGGCCCGACGTGGTCCTGATGGACGTCCGGATGCCCGGCTGCGACGGCGTCGAGGCCACCCGCCGCCTGGCGGGCACGCCGAGCCGGGTGCTGGTGCTGACCACCTTCCACCACGACGCGTACGTGTGGGGCGCGCTGCGGGCCGGGGCCGCCGGGTTCCTGCTCAAGCGGGCCTCGCCGGAACGGCTGATCGACGCCGTGCACGCGGTCGCGGCGGGGGAGGCCGTCCTCGACCCGGCGGTCACCCGCGACCTGCTCGGCCACCTGCTGGCCGCGCCCGCGCCGGAGCCGTCCCCGGCCGGTCCGGGCCCGCTGGCGGCGCTCACCGCCCGCGAGCGCGAGGTGCTGCGGCTGGCCGCCGAGGGGCACCCCAACGAGGAGATCGCCGCGCTGCTGCACCTCGCCGAGTCCACCGTGAAGACGCACGTCAAGCGGATCCTCGGCAAGCTCGGTGCGCGCGACCGCTCGCAGGCGGTGGCCGCCGCGTACCGGCACGGGCTGATGGCGTCGCGGCCCGGGGCGCCGCAGCACCCCTCCGGGCCCGGCGCTCCGTGACACTCCGTCACTGACAGGGTGTCAGGTTCTCGCGCCGGTGCGGTCGTACATTGAGCGGATGATCGTGGAGAACGGGCCGGGGCCCGCGCGGCCGCTGCGCTACGGGTGGGGCCCGTCCGGGCGGCGGCTCGCCGAGCAGGGCCGGTGGGACGAGCTGCTGGAGCGCTTCCGGCTGGCCAGGGCGCTGGACGACCCGCTGGCCGGGCCGCTCGGCCACCTGGTCGCGTACGGCGCCCCCGCCGCCCTCGCCGCCCGGCTGTTCGACCCCGACGGCGGGCCGGGCGCCCCCGCGACCACCGCCGACCACGACGCCGGACCGCTCTGGGAGGTGCTGGCCACCCGCCACCCCCGCCCCGTCCTGGACGCGCTGCCGCTGCCCCCCGAGATCCGCCGCCTCGCCGCCCACACCCGCGCCCTGCTCGGCGAGGACCCCGGCGACGACGCCCCCGACGAGGGCGGAGTCCCCTACCGGCTGCTGCCCTGGGAGGACGGCGGCTGGGAACGCGACACCAGGGTCCGCGAGTACCTCCCGGGCGGCGGCGCCCGGCGCGCCCTGCACCTCGCCCCACCCACCCGCGAGGGCCTCGCCGTCCTCGAACTCCCCAACCCCGGAGCCAGGTTGACCGGAGGAGCGGCCACCGCCGCGCTCGCCGGGCTCTCCGGCTGGACCACCGCCGTGTGCGTCCGCGGCCGCGCCACCGACGCCGCCGCCCAGCTCGCCGGCGGCCCCGAGGTCACCGGCGGCCGACTGCCGTTCGCCGCCCTCTACCCCGCCCTGGTCCACCTCGCCTCCGCCCGCCCCGACCGCGGCGCGGCCCAAGGACGGCTCGCCGTCTGGCAGTTGCTCGCCGCGATGGACGGCACCCCCGCCCCCGACCGCTCCGCCGCCGACGCCCTGGTCGCCCGCCTGCACTGCCTCGCCTGGACCGAACCCGCCGACGACCTCCGCCACCTCCACCTCGCCCTCGAAGACCCCGCCACCGGCCTCGCCTGGGCCCTCTCCGGCACCACCCCCGAACCCGCGTAGAGCCCCGCCGGAGAGCCCCGACAGGGGCTCGGGGAACGGCGAGGCCCAGTCTGCTGACGGTTCACTGCCGGAGCGCGCATCGGCTTCCGGTTCTGTTACTACACGCAGCAGCACGGACACTTCGATGGGCTCCGGCCGTCAGCGGCACGGCCTCGCCGTTCCCCGAGCCCCTGAATGCGGGCTCTCGTGAGCCCTTGGCGGTGGAACCGTCGAACCCCCGTTCGCGTGGAGGTTGTTGATCACACGAGCGGAGGTCCGATGGGGACGAGGGCGCTGGACTGGAAGGGCTGGCGGGTGCCGGCGAACGGTTGCGCCTGGGTGCCGTTGGCGGTGGCGTTCGGGGTGTGGGCGGCGCTGCGCGGCAGCGGTCTCTCCGGCGAGGCGTGGCGGTGGTGCCTGGCGCAGAGCGACGAGTCGCTGCCGGGCCGGTTCTGGCCGAAGACGGCGGTGATGGCGCTCTGCGTGGTGGTGATGCTGCTGGTCGCGACCCCGCTGGCCCGGCTGAAGGGCAGTTCCTGGTGGCTGTGGCCGGTGCTGCTGCTGGTCGGCTACGCGCTGGCCGCCCTGTACGCGTACGGGATGGGCACC
The DNA here is from genome assembly GCF_039529925.1 of Kitasatospora saccharophila. Lineage (NCBI taxonomy): Bacteria > Bacillati > Actinomycetota > Actinomycetes > Kitasatosporales > Streptomycetaceae > Kitasatospora > Kitasatospora saccharophila. The sequence goes on from NZ_BAAANS010000006.1 coordinate 147,058, forward strand.
CCGGCGGAGGTGCCGGCGGGGGTGGAGCCGGACTGCGAGCCGATGCCGCGCTGGCCGTTCGGCCCGCCGTACCTGGAGTGGCTCAGGAGCCGGTGACGGGCCGTCCGGCGGCCGGTGCGCCGCCCTGCGCGGGCAGTTCGACGGTCGGCGCGGCCGCGGCCCCCTCGTCGTAGGGGAGCGCGCCGGACAGCACGGACGCCAGCCGGGCCCGGTCGAGTTCGCCGGTCCAGTGCCCGATCAGGACGGTGGCGACCGCGTTGCCCGCGAAGTTGGTGAGCGCCCGGGCCTCCGACATGAAGCGGTCGATGCCGACGATCAGGCCGACGCCGTCGACGAGTTCCGGCCGGTGCGACTGGAGGCCGCCGGCCAGGGTGGCCAGGCCCGCGCCGGTCACGCCCGCGGCGCCCTTGGAGGCGAGCACCATGAACAGCAGCAGCGAGAGCTGCTCGCCCAGCGACATCGGCTTGTCCATCGCCTCCGAGACGAAGATCGACGCCATGGTGAGGTAGATCGCGGTGCCGTCCAGGTTGAAGCTGTAGCCGGTCGGCACGGTGATGCCGACCACCGGGCGGCTCACCCCGAGGTGCTCCATCTTGGCGATCAGCCGGGGCAGGGCGCTCTCCGAGGAGGAGGTGGAGAGGATCAGCAGGAACTCCCGCCCGAGGTAGCGCAGCAGCGCGAACACGTTCACCCCGGCGGCCAGCCGCAGCAGCAGGCCGAGCACCACGACCACGAACAGCGCGCAGGTGAGGTAGAAGCCGATCATGATCACGGCGAGGCTCCTCAGCGCGGCCGTGCCGGTCGCCCCGACCACCGCCGCCATCGCGCCGAACGCGCCGACCGGCGCCACCCACATGATCATCGACATCACCTTGAACACCAGCTTCTGCAGGTGCTCCACCCCGCGCAGCACCGGCGCCCCGGCCGCGCCCATCGCCTGCAGGGCGAAGCCGACCAGCAGCGCCACCAGCAGGGTCTGCAGCACCTGGCCCGCGGTCAGGGCGGACACCAGGGTGGTCGGGACGATCCCGAGCAGGAAGTCGGCGGTCGACTCCGCGCCCGCCGCGGCCTGCGCGTGGCCGGACTTGGCGAGCGCCGCGGTCAGGTGCAGCCCGCTGCCGGGCTCCAGCAGGTTGCCGACCAGCAGGCCGATGCCGAGCGCCACCGTCGAGGTCAGCAGGAAGTAGCCCAGCGCCAGGCCGCCGACCCGGCCGACCTTCGCCGCCCTGGTGACCGAGCCGACGCCCAGCACGATCGTGCAGAAGATCACCGGGGAGATCATCATCTTGATCAGGTTGACGAACCCGGTGCCCACCGGCTTCAGTTCCACCGCGAACCCCGGCGCCGCCAAGCCCACCACCACGCCCGCGACCACCGCGGCGATCACCGCCGGGTACAGGTAGTGGGTGCGATCCGACCGCCCGGTCCCGGACTTCCGCGCGCCGGACGGCGCTCCCTGCTGGGTCGGCTGCATGCTCGCGGCTCCTTCGCCGTAGGCGCGGTGGGGGATCGGGCCCGACGGGTGGCGGGCCGCGGCCCGACTATCCGGCCCGGACGCGGCCGGGGCACGCTTGCGGTCATAGCGTTCACGCCGCCGCCCCGGCCCCTCGGCGCACCGGCCCCGGCCGTGCACACTGGTCGGCATGCACTCGACCAGCGGCCCGCCGCCGCACCGCCGTCGGCGCAGCCTGGCCGGCCGGCTGTTCGCCGTCCAGGTGGTGATCGTCGCCGCCGTGGTCGCGGGCGGCGCCGTCCTGGCCTACCTGTTCACCGCGCAGCGCGCCGAGGACGCCGCGCTGCGGCAGGCCACCGCCGTCGCCCTCGCCGTCGCCGACACCCCCACCGTCCGGGAGGCCGCCGCCGGGCCCGACCCCAGCGCCGTCCTGCAGCCGTACGCGGAACGGGTCCGCACCGACACCGGCGTCGACTTCGTCACCGTGATGGACCCGGACGGCATCCGCTGGACCCACCCCGACCCGGCCCGGATCGGCCTGCCCTTCCTCGGCCACACCGACCGGGCCCGCGCCGGGCGGACCCAGCACGAGACGTACACCGGCACCCTCGGCCCGTCCGTCCGGGTGGTCACCCCCGTCCTGGACGGCGAGCAGCACGTGGTCGCCCTGGTCAGCGCGGGCATCACCGTCGACAGCATCACCGCCCGGCTGCGCGCCCCGCTGCTCGCCCTCACCGGCGTCGCCGCCGCCGCGCTCGCCCTCGGCGCCACCGCCAGCTACCTGCTCGCCGCCCGGCTGCGCCGGCACACCCACGGCATGGACGCCGAACAGCTCGCCCACCTGTACGACTACCACCAGGCGACGCTGCACTCCGTCCGCGAGGGGCTGGTGCTGCTCGACCGCGAGCACCGCGTCCTGCTGTGCAACGACGCGGCCCGCGAACTCCTCCAACTGGACGACGAGACCGATGGGTTGACGGTCCGTCAGCTCAGCCTGCCGGGGTCGCTCACCCGGGCGCTGGAGAGCGGCGACCCCGTCCGGGACGAGGTGCACCTGACCGCCGAACGCGTCGTGCTGCTCAACACCTCCCCGGTCGGACCCGGCCTGGGCAGCGTGGTCACCCTCCGCGACCACACCGAACTGCAGGGCCTCACCGGTGAGTTGGACAACGTCCGGGGCATCGCGGCGGCCCTCGACGCGCAGGCCCACGAGGCCGCCAACCGGCTGCACGCCGTCGTCTCGCTGATCGAACTCGGCCGCCACCGCGAGGCCGTGGAGTTCGCCACCGCCGAACTCGCCCTGGCCCAGCGGCTCACCGACCAGGTGGTCGGCGCCGTCGCCGAACCCGTGCTGGCCGCCCTGCTGCTGGGCAAGGCCGCGCAGGCCGCCGAACGCGGCGTCGACCTCGCGCTCACCGCGGACAGCCGGATCGACGACGGCGTGCTGCCCGACCGCCTCACCCCGCGCGACCTGGTCACCCTGCTCGGCAACCTGCTCGACAACGCCATGGACGCGGCGATCGAGAACGCCGCCCATGCCGCCCCCGCGGTCGCGGTCACCGCCCGCACCGAGGACGGCCACCTGCTGCTGCGGGTCGCCGACACCGGCCCCGGCGTCGACCCCGCCGCCGCCGCGGACGTCTTCCGCCGCGGCTGGACCACCAAGCAGCACGGCCGCGGCCTCGGCCTCGCCCTGGTCGCCCAGACCGCCCGCCGCAACGGCGGCGAGGTCCGGATCGACCGGCAGGACGGGCCCGGCGCCGTGCTCACCGTCCGGCTCCCGCTCCAGCGCACCGGAACGGACCCCGCCCCGTGACCGGACAGCCCATCCGCGTCCTGGTGGTGGAGGACGACCCGGTCGCCGCCGACGCGCACGCCCGCTACGTCGCCCGCACCCCCGGCTTCGCGGTCGCCGCCGTCGCGCACTCCCGGGCCGCCGCGCTGCGCGCCCTGGACGCGCACGCCCCGGTCGACCTGATCCTGCTCGACCTCTACCTCCCCGACGGCCACGGCCTGCAACTGTGCGCCGCGCTGCGCGCCGCCGGGCACGGCGCCGACGTCATCGCGGTCACCTCCGCCCGCGACCTCGCCGTGGTCCGCCGGGCGGTCAGCGCGGGCGTCGTCCAGTACCTGCTCAAGCCCTTCGGCGCCGCCGCGCTGGCCGAGCGCCTGCACCAGTACGCCCGCTACCGGGCCAACCTGGACCGCCCCGGCCAGGCGCTCGGCCAGGACGAGGTCGACCGGGCGCTCGCCCTGCTCCGCGGCAGCGACCGCAGCAGCCTCCCCAAGGGCCTGGCCGCCGACACCCTGGCCACCCTCGCCGCCGCCCTGCGCGCCGCCCCCGACGGCCTCTCCGCCACCACCGCCGCCGAGGCCACCGGCGTCTCCCGGATCACCGCCCGCCGCTACCTGGAACACCTGGTCGGCACCGGCCGCGCCACCCGCGAACCCCGCTACGGCCAGGTCGGCCGCCCCGAACTCGGCTACCGCTGGAGCGACGGCTGAGCCCGGTCCGCCAGCACCAGGTAGCGGCCCGGTTCGTCGGTGTAGGACAGCGGGGTCCAGCCGTTCGCGGCCAGCAGCGGGAAGAGGTGCTCGCGGGCGCGCAGGTCGTCGGGGGTGAGCGGGCGGCCCTTGCGGGCGGCGAGGGCGGCCCGGCCGAGCGGGTGGAACAGGGCGAGCCGGCCGCCGGGGCGGGTGACCCGGGCGAGTTCGCGCAGTCCGGCGGCCGGGCCCGGCAGGTGGGAGACCAGGCCCGCGCCGAACACCAGGTCGGCGACCGCGTCGGGCAGCGGCAGCCGGGTGCAGTCGGCCAGCAGCAGGGCGGCGTCGGCCCGGTGCGCGGCGGCCCGCTCCAGCATCTCGGGCGTCAGGTCGACGCCGAGCACGGTGCCGGCCGGGCCGACCGCGGCGCGCAGCAGCGGCAGGGCGCGGCCGGTGCCGCAGCCCGCGTCGATCACGAACTGCCCGGCGGCCAGGCCGGTGTCGGCGATCGCGGCGGCGTAGCGCGGGCTGTCGTCCGGGTACTTGCTGTCCCAGGTGGCGGCGCGTTCGGCGAAGAAGGCCCGGGTGTCGGCGAGTTCGCGGGCGTGGGCGGCGGCGTGCGGGGGCGGCGGGGTGTCCATGGACGGGAGGCTACCCGGGGGCGGGCCGTGACCCGTCGCGGTGCGGCTCGTTGGAGGGGCGGGGGCGTCCAGCGGGGGCCGGGCAGGGGAGCGGGTCGGGGATTCGCTCACCCGGACGGGTGATCAACGGGCCTGGTGGCGGCATCTGTCGAGCCCTCGGAGATAAGGTTAGGCTCACCTAACTTCGCAAGGGAGCTCCTGCTGTGACCCTCACCGTCGGCACCTCCGCCGCACCGGCCGGCGACGCGATCCTGCGCCGCCAGCGCATCCGCGAATCGGCCGCCCGCACCTACGCCCGGTCCTTCCCGATCGTCCCGGTGCGCGCGAACGGCATGACCGTGGAGGGCGCCGACGGACGCCGCTACCTCGACTGCCTCTCCGGCGCGGGCACCCTCGCCCTCGGCCACAACCACCCCGTGGTGCTCGACGCGATCCGTCGCACCCTGGACAGCGGCGCCCCGCTGCACCTGCTCGACCTCGCCACCGCCGAGAAGGACGACTTCACCACCGCCCTGCTGGAGAGCCTCCCGGAGAAGTTCGCCGCCAGGTCCCGGATCCACTTCTGCGGCCCGGCCGGCACCGACGCCGTCGAGGCCGCCCTCAAGCTCATGCAGACCGCCACCGGCCGCCGCGGCGCCCTCGCCTTCACCGGCGCCTACCACGGCATGACCGCCGGGGCCCTCGCCGTCACCGGCAACACCGCCGTCAAGGCCCCGCTGCCCAGCGGCGGCGAAGTCACCCGGCTGCCCTACCCGTACGCCTACCGCTGCCCGTTCGGCGTCGGCGGCGAACGCGGCGCCGAACTCGCCGCCGCCTACACCGAGCGCCTGCTCGACGACCCGTCCGGCGGCGTGCTGCCGCCCGCCGCGATGATCCTGGAGCCCGTGCAGGGCGAGGGCGGCGTCGTCCCCGCCCCCGACGGCTGGCTGCGCGAGATGCGCCGGATCACCGCCGAACGCGGCATCCCGCTGATCCTCGACGAGGTGCAGACCGGCGTCGGCCGCACCGGACGGATGTGGGCCGTCGAGCACAGCGGCATCGAACCCGACGCCATGGTGCTCTCCAAGGCCATCGGCGGCAGCCTCCCGCTCGCCGTCGTGGTCTACCGCGACGAGTACGACGGCTGGCAGCCCGGCGCCCACACCGGCACCTTCCGCGGCAACACCCTCGCCATGGCCGCCGGCGCCGCCACCCTCCGGTACGTCACGGCCAACGGCCTGGTCGCCCGCGCCGAGACCGTCGGCGCCCGGATCGCCGCCCGCCTCGACGGCGCCCGCGACCGCCTCCCGGTGATCGGAGACGTTCGCGGCCGCGGCCTGATGCTCGGCGTCGAACTCGTCGACCCCGCGGGCGAACCCGACAGTTGCGGCGCCCACCCCGCCGACCCGCGTCTCGCCGTCAAGGTCCGCGAAGCCTGCCTCGCCCGCGGCCTGATCGTCGAACTCGGCGGCCGCCACGACGCCGTCCTGCGCCTGCTGCCGCCGCTCACCATCACCGACGAGCAGGCCGACGCCGTGCTCGAACGGCTCTGCGAAGCGGTCGAGTTCGCGATGCGGCAGCCGGACGGCGGCAAGTAGCCGATCCGGCGACGGACATGACGACCAATCGGATATCCACCAGGGCGGGACGATGGACGGGCAGGGCATGAACCAGACGGCCGAACTCATCGGCGGAGCAGCCGAATCACCCGCTGCGGCGGCGGCCCGACTCTCCGGCGGGACGGCCGGGCCGGAAGCCCTGCGGCCACTGGTCGACCAGGTGCTGGCCGGACTCGGCGCCGGCGCGCTGCGCCGCGGCGGACCGATCGTCCCCGGCGAACCCGCCGCCGTCGCGGCCGCCGTGCGGGCGGCCCTGGCCCAGGCCCACGGGCCGGGCGCACTGGGGCAGTTGACCGAACTGCTGGCCTACGGGGCTGCCGACCCGGCCGACCCGCACTGCGCCGCCCACCTGCACTGCCCGCCGCTGGCCGTCGCGGTCGCCGCCGACCTCGCCGTCAGCGCGCTCAACCCCTCCCAGGACTCCTGGGACCAGGCCCCCGCCGCGACCGCCCTGGAGAGCGAACTGCTCGCCGAACTCGCCGAGCTGGTCGGCTTCCACCCCGACCGGGCGGCCGGGGTGCTGACCACCGGCGGCACCGAGTCCAACCTGATGGGCCTGATGCTGGCCCGCGACCAACGCCTCGGCCCCGACGTCGAGTTGAACGGGATCCCGGCCGGCGTCCGCCCCCGCGTCCTGGCCTCCGAAGCCGCCCACTTCTCCGTCCAGCGGGCCGCCGCCCTGCTCGGCCTCGGCGAACGCGCCGTCCGCGCCGTCCCGGTCGACCGCGAACTCCGGATGGACCCGGCCGCCCTGGCCGACGCCTTCGCCGAAGCCGGCTGGGAGGGCGCCACCCCCGTCGCCGTGGTCGCCACCGCCGGCACCACCGACACCGGCGCCGTCGACCCGCTGCACGCCGTCGCCGACCTCGCCGCCCGGCACGGCACCTGGCTGCACGTCGACGCGGCCTACGGCGGCGGCGCGCTCTTCTCGAAGCGGCTCGCCCCGCTCCTCGACGGCCTCGACCGCGCCGACTCGGTCTCCCTCGACTGGCACAAACTCGGCTGGCAGCCCGCCGCCGCCGGCGTCTTCCTGGCCCGCGAGGCCCGCACCTACGCCTCGCTCGCCCGCCGCGCGGTCTACCTCAACCCCGCCGACGACGAGGAGGCCGGCTACCCCAGCCTGCTCGGCCAGTCCCTGCGCACCACCCGCCGCCCCGACGCCTTCAAGCTCGCCGCGACCCTGCGGGTGCTCGGCCGCGACGGCCTCGGCGCGCTGGTCGACCGCTGCCACGAGAACGCCCTGCGGGCCGCCGCGATCGTCCGCCGCACCCCCGAGCTGGAACTCCACTGCGACCCGGTCCTCACCACCGTGGTCTTCCGCTACGCGGTGGCCGACCCGGCGGAGAGCGACCGCCGCAACGCCGAACTCCGCCGCCACCTGCTCCGCGCCGGCCGCGCCGTGGTCGGCCGCACCGAACTCCCCGGCCGGGGCCCGGGCCGGGTCCGCCTCAAGCTCACCCTGCTCAACCCGCACACCACCGAGGCCGAGCTGGCGTCCCTGCTGCACGCGGTCGTCGAGGCCGGGGAGAACGCGTAACGGGGAAGCGGGGGGTCTGCTGCCCCGCGTCCTCCGTTCTCCTACACGCCGTCGAGCAGGATCCCCCGGAGGGTCTCCCACTGGTCCGGGTCGGCGGCGACCAGGAGGCCGTCGACGCCGCCCGGGGCCTCCGGGCGGTAGGGGGTGCCGTCGAAGCGGGCGCTGCGGCCGCCGGCCTCGGTGACCAGGAGGGAGCCGGGGGCGTGGTCCCAGGGGAGGGTGCGCCAGTAGAGGATGAAGTCGTGGGCGCCGGTGGCGATCAGCGGGTACTCGATGCCGGCGGAGCCGCGGCCGGGGTCGAGCGGGCCGAGGGCGAGGGTGTTGGCGAGCAGGCGGTGGCCGGTGGGCGGGGCGAAGTAGCGGGTCTTGAGGATGCCGGTCCACTTCTCGGGGGCGGTGCTGACCTTCGGCAGGACCAGCCGCTCGCCGTCGCGCCAGGCCCCGGCGCCGAGTTCGGCGGTGTACGCGGTGCGGCCGCAGGGCTGCCAGATCCAGGAGGCGACGGTCTCGCCGCGCCGCACCAGGGAGGCCATCACCGCGTACGAGGGCCTGCCGGCGACGAAGTTGCGGGTGCCGTCGACCGGGTCGACCAGCCAGGCGGCGGGCTCCTCGTGCAGGGCGCGGGCCAGCGCGGGGTCGGCGGAGACGGCCTCCTCGCCGACCACCGGGACGGGGAGCAGTTCGCGCAGGCGCCGGGAGATGATCCGTTCGGCCTCCCGGTCGGCGACGGTGACGATCTCGCCGGGGGCCTTCTCCATCACCTCGCCGTCGGCCAGCGCCCGGAACCGCGGCTCGACCGCCTCGGCCGAGGCTTCGACCAGGATCTCGGTGACCTTCTCCATCAACACGCCCGTGCTCCCTTCGCCGTCCCCCACTCTCCCACGCCGGGGCGGTGCGGACGGTGCTCAGGTGATGCGGGGGACGGGTGGGGCGGGCCGGGGGCGGTCACTCCGCGGTGAGGCCGTCGTACTCGGCGCGCACCCGGCGGTCCATCGCCAGCGCGAACTGGGCGTCGTTGACGGCCCGGGCCAGCGGGCGCACCCGCTGGATCCGTTCGGTGAGCCGGGCCGCCTCGGCGGGGGTGAGGTCCTGGACCCGGGTGAGCGCGCCGAGCAGGTGCTCGTGGACCAGGGCGACGAACAGGTCGGCCATCGCGTCGGCGTACTCCGCGGCGCGGCGGCTGACGTCCAGGACGGCGGCCAGCGGCACGCCCTCGCCGACCAGGGCCACGGTGGCGTCCATCAGGCGGCGGCTGACGTGGGTGATGCCGTCGGGGTGGACGGTGACGTAGCCCTGGGCGACGGACTCGGCGGTGTTGGCCGGGGTGAGCTGGTCGCCGAACGCGGCGCGCAGCTCGTCCCAGTCGAGGTGGACGGGCGTCTCGTCGGACCAGGGGGCGACCAGCGCGGCCTGCAGGCCGATCAGCTCGGCGACGTCCCGGCCGTCCTCCCCGGCGCCGATCAGTTCGGCGATGCCGCCCAGGGCGTGGCCGCGCTCCAGGAGTTCGGCGATCAGGCGGAGCCGGTCCAGGTGCTGCTCGCCGTACCAGGTGATCCGGCCCTCCTTGCGGGGCGGCTGGAGCAGGCGGCGCTCGCGGTAGAAGCGGACGGTGCGCACGCTGACGCCGGCCGCCTCGGCGAGTTCGGCGATCCGGTAGGCGCGGGGGCGCCCGTCCTCCCCCCGCCCGGTCTCCTGCTCGGTCTGCGCCACGCGGGTCAGCATAGGGCCGCCGGGCGGCGCGGAAACAGCGACGCCCCGCGCTATTCCACTCGGTGTCAACAAGGGCTACTCTGCCGAACACGCCAGTGATTACTGGCAGCATCCGGTGCCACCGCCCCCGCCAGCGCCCCCACCCCCGCCAGGAGGCCCGCCCATGGCAGCCCGTAGCAAGCAGCCCCCCGCGCCCGGCACCGACCCCGGAGCACGGGCGACCGACCCCGGAGCGCAGGAGGCCGTCCCGCACGTCCGGGTCGCCGTCATCGGCTCCGGCTTCGGCGGCCTCGGCGCCGGCGTCCGGCTGCGCCGGGCCGGGATCACCGACTTCGTGATCCTGGAACGCGCGGACGCCGTCGGCGGCACCTGGCGCGACAACTCGTACCCGGGCTGCGCCTGCGACGTGCCCTCGCACCTGTACTCGTTCTCGTTCGCGCCCAACCCCGAGTGGCCCCGGGTGTTCTCCGGCCAGCCCGACATCCGCGCCTACCTGGAGCGGGTCGCCGACACCTTCGGGCTGCGCCCGCACCTGCGCCTGCGCGCCGAGGTCACCGAACTGCGCTGGGAGGAGGAGCACACCCGCTGGCGGGTCACCTCGACGGCCGGGAACTGGACCGCCGACGCCGTGGTCTCCGCCGCCGGGCCGCTCGCCGACCCGCAGATCCCGGACCTGCCCGGCCTGGACGCCTTCCCCGGCAAGGTCTTCCACTCCTCCCGCTGGGACCACGACTACGACCTCGCGGGCAAGCGGGTCGCCGTGGTCGGCACCGGCGCCTCCGCCGCCCAGATCATCCCGGCGATCCAGCCGACCGTGGGCGCGCTGACCGTCTTCCAGCGCACCCCCGCCTGGGTCCTGCCGCGCGCCGACCGCGAGGTCAGCGGCCCGGAGAAGTGGCTGCACGCCAACCTCCCGTCGACCGGGCTGCTGCGCCGCGCCGGGCTGTTCGCGATCCGCGAGCTCCAGGTCGACGCGTTCGTCCGCCGCCCGCAGCTGCTGGGGCTCGTCCAGCGGGTCGCGCTGCGGCACCTGCGCAAGGCCGTCGCCGACCCGGCGCTGCGCGCCAAGCTGACCCCGGACTACCGGATCGGCTGCAAGCGCATCCTGCTCAGCAACACCTACTACCCGGCGCTGGCCGCCCCCAACACCGAGGTGGTCGCGGGCGGCCTGCGCGAGCTGCGCGGCTCCACCCTGGTCGGCGCGGACGGCAGCGAGCACGAGGTCGACGCGATCGTGTTCGGCACCGGCTTCCACGTCACCGACCTGCCGATCGCCGAGCGGGTGTTCGGCGTCGGCGGCACCTCGCTCGCCGAGAGCTGGAAGGACGGCATGGAGGCGCTGCGCGGCTCCACCGTGCGCGGCTTCCCGAACCTGTTCTTCCTGATCGGCCCGAACACCGGGCTCGGCAACAACTCGATGATCCTGATGATCGAGTCCCAGCTGAACTACCTGATCGACGCGCTCACCACCCTCGACACGCTCGGCGCCACCGCCATGCAGCCCACCGAACGCGCCCAGCGCCGGTGGAACCTGGAACTCCAGCACCGGATGGACCGCACCGTGTGGACCACCGGCGGCTGCCGCAGCTGGTACCTGGAGGAGAGCGGCAAGAACACCGTGCTGTGGCCCGGCTCCACCAGCGCCTTCCGCCGCGCCACCCGGCACGTCGACCTCGCCGAGTACGAGCTGATCAAGCGCGCCGCGCCCCGGCCGGTCGAGGCGGTGACCGCGTGAGCCCCCGGACCCCCGCCGACTTCGTGCTGCCCGACCCGGCGGCCGTGCGCACCGTCCGCTCCGCCGACGGCGCCGAACTCAACGTCGAGGAGTACGGCCCGGCGGGCGCGCCGCTGGTCGTGCTCGCCCACGGCTGGACCTGCTCCACCGCGTTCTGGGCGCCGGTGGTCAACCGGCTGGCCGCCGACTTCCGGGTGGTCGCCTACGACCAGCGCGGCCACGGCCGCAGCCCCGCCCCCGCCGGCGCCGACGGCTACTCCACCGCCAAGCTCGCCGACGACCTCGAAGCGGTGCTCGCCGCCACCGTCCCCGCCGGGCGGCGCGCCGTGGTCGCCGGGCACAGCATGGGCGGCATGACCGTGATGGCGGCCGGCGACCGGCCCGGCGTCGCCGACCGCACCGCCGCCAACCTGCTGGTCAACACCGGCCCCGGCGCGCTGGTCGCCGAACTCGCCGTGCTGCCGCCCGCCGTCCGCGCCGAGCGGCTGCGCCGCTTCCTGCACCGGCGGATCCTGCGCTCCCGGCTGCCGCTCGGCCCGGTCACGGCGCTCACCAGGGCCGCGCTCAAGTACGCCACCATGGGCCCGGCCACCCCCGCCGACCGGGTCGACGCCTGCGCGCGGGTGGTGCACGCCTGCCCGGCGAAGGTCCGCTTCCACTGGGCCGGCGTGCTCGACACCCTCGACGTGCACGACGGCCTGGCCCGGATCGCCGCCCCCACCGCCGTCGTCACGGGCAGCCGCGACCGGCTGACCCCGCCGGTGCACGCCCGCCGGATCGCCGCCGCCCTGGCCGACCCGCGCGGCCTGCTCGAACTGTCCGGAACCGGCCACATGAGCCCCGTCGAACGCCCCGCCGAGATCGCCGCCGAGATCCGCCGCCTCGCCGCCCTGGCCGCCGAGGCACCCCCGGCCGCCGAGGCACCCCCGGCCGCCGAGGCGCCCCCGGCTGTCGCGGTGCCCCCGACCGCCGCCACCACGCCCCTTGAGGAGACCGCATGACACCGCCGCTGTCCTCGCAGGTCGTCGTCATCACCGGAGCCGCCCGCGGCCTCGGCGCGCTGATGGCCCGCAAGCTCGCCGAGCGCGGCGCCAAGGTCGCGCTGGTCGGCCTGGAGCGCGCCGAGCTCAAGGCGGTCGCCGCCCGGTGCGGCGAGCACGCCTCCGCCTGGGAGGTCGACGTCACCGACCTGGCGGCGCTCACCGAGGCCGCGGACCGGATCAAGGACCGGTACGGGCGGATCGACGCGGTGGTCGCCAACGCGGGCATCGCGCTCGGCGGCCCGCTGCTGGACAGCGACCACCGGGCCTGGACCAGGGTGGTCGAGGTCAACCTGCTCGGCTCGGTGGCCACCGCCCGGGCCTTCCTGCCCGCGCTCGCCGAGAGCCGCGGCTACCTGCTGCAGATCGCCTCGCTGGCCGCGCTCACCCCGGCCCCGCTGATGTCCGCGTACTGCGCCTCCAAGGCGGGCGTCGAGTCCTTCGCGCACGCGCTGCGCGCCGAGGTCGCCCACCAGGGCGTCAAGGTCGGTGTCGGGTACCTGAGTTGGACCGACACCGACATGGTGCGCGGCGCCGACCAGGACGCCGTGCTGCGGCGGATGCGGGCCAAGCTGCCCTGGCCCGCCAACCGGACCTACCCGATCGGCCCGGCCGTCGACCGCCTGGTGGCGGGCCTGGCCCGCCGCTCCGCGCACGTCTACGCCCAGGCGTGGCTGCGCGGCATGCAGCCGCTGCGGGGCTTCCTGCCCGGCCTGATCGCCGCGGTCGGCTCCCGCGACGTGGCCCGGCTGGCACCGGAGTTGAAGGCCACCGCCGCCACCCGGCTGGGCCCGGTCGGCGCGGGCGGCCGGGCCGACCAGGCGGCCCGGGAGGGCCGCTCGACCTGAGCCGGCCCGCACCGCGAGCGGACGGACCGCCCGCCCCGGAGAGGGGCGGGCGGTCCGTCCGCCGTTTTCGGCCACCGGGAGGCCGGGCCTTGACCTCCTGTTATGCCGGGACGGGGCAGCGGTTTTCCGCCCGCTTATACCGTGTGACTAGTATCCATCCGTCAGTGTCCTGTCAGATTCGACCAGTTGTGAACAACTGGTGTTGTCTCCAAGGAGAATGCCCTGCGCACGCGCGCTTCTCGGCGGATCAGAACGGGCCGGCTCTCGCTCCGCGCGACCCTGCTCGTGCTGGCCATCGTCCCCAGCGTGGCCCTGGCCGCCCTCTGGGCCGTCACCAGCGGACAGCTCCTGTTGGACTTCCAGCGCCAGGCGGCCCAGGGCCTGCTCGCGCAGGAGGCCGGCCAGCCGTCCAACATCGTCTACTACAACCTGCAGGAGGAACGGCGCCTCAGTGCCGACGTCCTCGCCACCCACAGCGGGGTCACCGACGCGCTGCGCAGCCAGCGCGCCAAGACCGACCAGGCCATCCGCGACTTCCAGAAGGCGTCCGACGTGGCCGCCTCCGACGCCCCGGACGAAGTCAAGGAGGCGGTCGGACTCGCCCGGCAGTCCATCAACCAACTGCCCGCCCAGCGCGCCCTGGTCGACAGCGGCAGTGAGCAGCAGCAGGCCGCGGTCTACGGCTACTACACCGACCTGATCGCGGTCGACCTCAAGCTGTTCGCCGCGCTCAGCCACGTCGACAACGGCCAGATGACCACCATCTCCGCGCCGCTGGTCGACCTGTTCTGGGGCAAGGAGATGATCTCCCGCTCGGACGCCCTGCTGGCCCGCGGCTGGCCCGCCGGCAGCCTGAGCGCCGAGGACTACCAGCAGCTGCGGCAGGCCGTCGCCGAGCAGGACTTCCAGTTCGGCACCAAGGTCGGGCCCTACCTGGCCGCCGACCAGGCCGCCAAGTGGAAGAAGATCACCGACAGTTCCGCCTGGAAGGCCAAGGGCGACGTCGAGCGGCAGCTGCTCGCGCCCGCCGCCGCCGACCGCAGCGGCCGGATCGCCCTCACCGGCGACCAGACCGCCTGGCGGCAGGCCGTCGACGCGCTCAACCCGCAGATCGTCGACCTGCTGGAGTACCGCACCGCCTACGTGGTCGACCACGGCAAGAGCAGCATCATCTCGCTCGCCGTCCGGCTGATCCTGACCACCGTCATCGGCCTGATCGCCGTCATCGTGGTCGCCGTCACCTCCTGGCGGATCACCCGCACCCTGCGCCGCCGGATCGGCCGGCTCCAGGAGCAGGCCGAGGACCTCCAGGCCACGCTGCCCGCGGTCGTCGAACGGCTCGGCAACGGCGAGCAGGTCGACCCGGAGGAGCACGCTCGGGCCGTCGCCCCCGACCCGTGGGGCCGCACCGGGGACGAACTCGCCAAGCTGGCCGAGGCGTTCAACCTGGCCCGGGGCAGCGCGGTGCAGTCCGCCGTCGCCCAGGCCGAGCAGCACCGCGCCTACGAGCGGCTGCTGCAGCGGATCGCCCGCCGCACCCAGCAGCTGATCGGCCAGCAGCTCAAGAAGCTCGACGAACTCGAACGCCGCCACGAGGACCCGGAGTTCCTGGAGGGCCTGTTCGACCTCGACCACCTCACCGCGCGCCTGCGCCGCTACGAGGAGAACCTGGTCATCCTGGCGGGCGGCTCCCCGCACCGGCGCTGGCGCAAGCCGGTCCCGCTGCTGGACGTGATGCGCTCCGCCCAGGGCGAGGTGCAGGACTACCAGCGGGTCGGCATCGACCTGGAGGGCAGCCCGTGGATCTCCGAGCGGGCCGTCGGCCCGGTCGCCCACGTGCTCGCCGAGCTGATCGAGAACGCGCTGACCTTCTCCCGCCCGCCGAACCCGGTCGAGGTCCGGGCCGGCCGGGTCAGCCGGGGCGTCGCGATCGAGGTCGAGGACCGCGGCCTGGGCATGGACGAGGACCAGATCGACGCCGCCAACGAGATGATGGCCCGTCCGCCGCGCGCCGACGTGCTGGCCCGCGGCGACGACATCCGCCTCGGCTTCTACGTCATCTCCCGGCTCGCCGAACAGCACGGCCTGCGGGTCGAGTTCCGCCAGTCCGCGTTCGGCGGCACCCGGGTCGTGGTGCTCGTCCCCGAGGAGCTGATCGTCCCCGACCCGAACGCCCGGCCCACCATCGTCCCCGCGCAGCCCTCCGGCGGCCTGCCGACCCGCAACCGCGGCCAGGCGCTGGCCGGCGTCACCGCGCTCACCGCCGGGTCCGAACCCGTCTCGGTGTCGTACAGCATGCCGCCGGAACTCCAGGAGGCACCGGCCGTGGACCAGTACCCCGCCGCGGAGCCGTACTTCCCGGTCGACCCGTACCTCTCCGCCGACCCGTACCCGCAGCACGAGCAGCCGGGCGGGCCGCAGGAGGACTACCGGGCGGCCGGCCACGAGCAGCCGTTCCCCGACGCGGTGCTGCCGCTGCGGCCCGCGCCCGTCCCGTACGCGCTGACCGCCGGGCACCACCCCGAGCCCGCCGCCTGGCCCGGGTCCGTCGAACCGCCGACGGCCCCCGCCCCGTTCCCCGAGGGGGCGTACCCGCCGCCCGGCGGAGAGCCCCCGCTGCCGCGCCGGGTCCGCCAGGCCAGCCTGGTCGACGAGCTGCGGATCGATCCCGCCGCTCCCAAGGAAGCACCCGCACCGCCCCGTTGGGACGAGAACCCGCTGTTCCGACCGGCCCCCCGACGGGCCGGAGCAGCGATCGGTGCGTTCCAGCGGCGCTCCCGCGAGGCGCGCGGCGGCCCGGCCGACCCGGCCGCCGACACCGTCGGCACCGAGGAGCGGACCGGCCCGGCCGACGGCTGGAACAACAACCACATCCCGACGAGAGAAGATCGGTCATGACGCGCACTACCGCCACCCACCAGGACCTCGACTGGCTGCTGGACGGCCTGGTGGACTCGGTGGCCGGCACCAAGAACGCCGTGCTGCTCTCCGACGACGGCCTCGTGGTCGGTCACTCCCGCACCATCGACCGCTCCGACGCCGAGCGGCTCGCGGCGGTCGCCACCGGCCAGCAGAGCCTCGCCCGCGGGGTGGGCCAGCTGTTCGCCGGCGGCCCGGTGCACCAGGTGATCGTCGAACTCGCCGACCTCTGGCTGTTCGTCATCGCGGCCGGTTCGGGCACCCACCTGGCCGTGATCGCCTCGCAGGACGTCGACGCCGAGGTCATGTCGCTGGCCATGCACAACCTGGTCCAGCAGGTCGGCCAGAAGCTCAGCACCCCGCAGCGCGGCGATTTCAACGCGTTCGGGGCCCGCAGCGGGCAACGCGTGTGAACGCGCTCCCCTGGGACGACGAGTACGAGTACGAGGACGGGGACGACGGCGCCGACAGCATGGTGCGGCCGTACACGATCACCCGCGGCCGCACCGCGCCCGAGCGTGACGACCTCACCCTCATCACCCTGCTCACCAGCGTGCCGGACCCGGTCGACGCCTACGGCGCGCCGGTCCGGCCCGCCCGGTTGCAGCCCGAGCACCGGATGATCATCGACCGGTGCCGGACCCCGGCCGCGGTGGCCGAGGTCGCCGCCGACCTCGACCTGCCGGTCACGGTCACCAAGATCCTGCTCGGCGACCTCGTCGCGCAGGGCCTCCTGAAGGCCCGGGCCCCGATCTCGGTGGCCCGGGCCGCGGGCGGCGCCGACCGCGGCCTGCTGGCCGCCGTACGTGAGGGCCTGAGGAGGCTTTGAGATGACGAACACCCCGGCCGCCGCGGCCGCGGTCAAGATCCTGATCGCCGGCGGCTTCGGCGTCGGCAAGACCACCCTGGTCGGCTCGGTCAGCGAGGTCGCGCCGCTGCGCACCGAGGAGTACCTGACCACCGCCAGCGTCGGCGTGGACGACCTGTCCGGGGTCGACCAGAAGACCACCACCACGGTCGCCCTGGACTTCGGCCGGATCACCGTCAGCCCCGAGCTGGTGGTGTACCTGTTCGGCACGCCCGGCCAGGAGCGGTTCTGGTTCATGTGGAACGACCTGGTCAACGGGGCGCTCGGCGGCGTCGTCATCGCCGACACCCGCCGGCTGGAGAGCAGCTTCGCCTCGATCGACTTCTTCGAGAGCCGCGGCATCCCGTTCGTGGTGGCGATCAACTGCTTCCACGGCGTCAACACCCGCAGCGACGCCGAGATCCGGGCCGCCCTCGACCTCGACCCGCACGTGCCGATGCTGGTCGGCGACGTCCGCGAGCGGTCGTTCGGCCGGGACGCCCTGCTGGCCCTGGTCGACCACCTGATGGCGATGCCCGTCGGCTGACCCGGCGGCCCCGCCGCACCCGCACGGCCCGCGCCCCCGCCCGGGCCGTCCCCCCGAATCCACGGAGAGACCATGGCAACACCCCTGCGCGTCCTCGTCCACGGCGGCGGCATAGGCGGCCTCAGCCTCGCCACCGCGCTGGCCCGGCGCGGCCACACCGTCGAGGTGGCCGAACTCCGCGAGCAGCTCGACGCGCTCGGCGTCGGCATCATCCAGCCCTCCAACGCGCTGCACGTGATGCGCGAACTCGGCGTGCTGGAGCAGTGCCTGGAGGTCGGCTTCGAATGGGAGGTGCTGACCATCTGCGACCCGGCCGGCAACCCCCTGGCGAAGATCCCGCAGCCCCGGATGGACGGCGCCCCCGCCAACAACGGCATCCCCCGCCCGGCGCTGGCCCAGGTGCTCGGCAACGCCGCCGCCGAGGCCGGCGCGACCGTCCGCTTCGGCACCACCATCGCCGAACTCGCCGACGACGGCGAGGGCGTGGACGTCACCCTGTCCGACGGCTCGACCGGCCGCTGGGACCTGGTGGTCGGCTTCGACGGCATCGGCTCGCCGCTGCGCACCCGGCTGTACGGCGACCGCTACCGCCCCGAGTACACCGGCTTCGCCAACTGGCGGGTCACCGTGCCCCGGCAGGACGAGGTGCAGGGCGTGGTGATGAGCACCGGCAACCAGGCCGCGAAGGCGCTGCTCACCCCGATCACCCCCGAACTCATGTACCTGGGCGCGGTGTTCGCCGAGGCCGAGGACTTCCGCCCGGACCCGGAGCGGGCCCACGAGCAGCTCGCCGAGCGGCTGGCCGGCTTCTCCGGCCCGGTCGCCGAGGCGCTCACCCACGTCACCGACCCGGCCGCGGTGGTGTACTCGCGGATCTCCCAGGTCACCGTCGAGGAGCCCTGGCACGTCGGCCGGGTGGTGCTGGCCGGCGACGCCGCGCACGCCTCCACCCCGCACCTGGCGCAGGGCGCCGCGATGGCCGTCGAGGACGCCCTGGTGCTGGCCCAGGAGCTGGACGCCGCCGCGGACGTGCCGTCCGCGCTGGACGCCTGGGAGGCCCGCCGCCGCCCGCGCGCGATGTTCGTCCAGTCGCTCTCCCGCGCGGTCCTCAAGCAGGAGACCGGCTCGGCGACCACCCCCGAGGAGGACGAGCTGCTGAAGGTCGGCATCCCCGGCGCCGCCCACGTGCTGGTCAAGCCGTACTGACGCACCCCCGGCGCCCCGCCTCCGGACGCGCGTCGGGCCCGGCCCCTGGGAGGGGCGGGCCCGGGCGTGCGGAGGCGGTGCCGGGCCGTCAGTGCCGAGCGGGGCGGCGCGGACGGGCCGGCGGTGCGACTTCTATGGAGCGGACGTGGAGCCGAACGGACATCAGTTCTCCTGGAAGGTACGGACGCCGCGTGGGACGGCGGCGCTGCCCGAAACCGTAGGGTGATCCGACCAACGCCGGGGCGGGGCGCGCCGCCGGCCCCGCCGGGGTCGCCCGAAGGGCCGAGGCGTCCGTGGTCCGGTCGGTCGATGCGGCCCCGGACTACCGCCCGGTACGGTCGGGGCCATGACCACCGCTCTCATCACCGGCGCCACCGCCGGCATCGGCGCCGCCTACGCGGCCCGCCTGGCCCGCGACGGCCGCGACCTGGTGCTGGTCGCCCGCGACACCGAACGCCTGACCGCCGCCGCGACCGCGCTCTCCGCCCGCTACGGCGTCCGGGTCGAGACGCTGACCGCCGACCTCGCCACCGAGGCCGGCATCGAGACCGTCGAGGACCGGCTGCGCGACGCCGACCGCCCCGTCGACCTGCTGGTCAACAACGCCGGGTTCGGCCACCGCGGCACCTACCTGGACGTCCCCGTGCAGGACGAGCTGGACATGCTCAAGGTCCACATCGAGGCCGTGCTGCGGCTCACCACCGCCGCCGTCCCCGGCATGCGCGAGCGCGGCTTCGGCGGCGTCGTCAACGTCGCCTCGGTCGCCGCCTTCCTGCCGCGCGGCACCTACGGCGCCACCAAGGCGTGGGTGGTCAACTTCACCCTCGGCATCGCCCGCGACCTGGCCGGCAGCGGCGTCCGCCTGCAGGCCCTCTGCCCCGGCTTCACCCGCACCGAGTTCCACCAGCGGGCCGGCATGGGCACCTCCTCCATCCCCGCCTGGGGCTGGCTCACCGCCGACCGCGTCGTCGACGACTCCCTGCGCGACCTGGCCCGCAACCGCCCGCTCTGCGTCCCCAGCAAGCGCTACCGGGCCGCGGTCGCCGCCGCGAGGCTCCTGCCGCCGGGCGGGCTCGGCAAGATCTCCAACACGGCGGGGCGCGACTACCGCAAGCCCTGAGCGGGCGGCGCGAAGCCAGGAAGCGCACCGAACAGGAAGCGCACCGACAGGGGCGCGGGGAACTGCGCGGAGGGGGCACCTCCCAGCCCCCCTTGGGGCTGGGGGAGGGAGGGGCACGTCAGCAAGATCGCGGGATAGTGCACGTTCTCGTCCTGCGCCGCGATCTGGCTGTGCGTGCCCGGTTGCCCGCGCAGTTCCCCGTGCCCCTGGTTGTGCTTCTGTCGGCGCGGCGGGCCCTTCGGCGGGAATGCCCAGAAGCTTAGGTTTGCTAATGGTGAGCAAGGCTCGTTAAACTCGGGCCGTCCCCGCGCCCACCGACCCCCAGGAGGTCCCCGTGCAGTTGAACCGGATCGACTGGACCCCGCCCGAGGGGCAGGGCAAGCAGCCCGCCCAGGTGCGGCGGATCCTGCGGCTGTTCCGGCCGTACGCGGGGCGGCTGGGGGTGGTGGGGCTGCTGGTCGCGGCGTCCGCCGTGGTCTCGGTGGTGACGCCGTTCCTGCTGCGCGCGGTGCTGGACACCGCGATACCGCAGGGGCGGACCGGGCTGCTCAGCCTGCTCGCGCTCGGCATGATCGCCGCCGCCGTGGTCACCAGCGTGCTGAACGTGCTGCAGACACTGATCTCCACCACCGTCGGCCAGCGCGTCATGCACGACCTGCGCACCTCCGTCTACCGGCACCTGCAGCGGATGTCGCTGGCCTTCTTCACCCGCACCCGCACCGGCGAGGTGCAGTCCAGGATCGCCAACGACATCGGCGGCATGCAGGCCACCGTCACCGGCACCGCCACCTCGCTGGTGTCCAACCTGACCGCGGTGGTGGCCAGCGTGGCCGCGATGGTCGCGCTCGACTGGCGGCTGACGATCGTCTCACTGCTGCTGCTCCCGCTGTTCGTCTGGATCAGCCGCCGGGTCGGCCGGGAGCGCAAGAAGATCACCGGCGAGCGGCAGCGCCAACTCGCCGAACTCTCCTCCGCCGTCCAGGAGTCGCTGTCGGTCAGCGGCATCCTGCTCGGCCGCACCATGGGCCGCTCCGGCTCGCTGACCCGTGAGTTCGCCGACCGCTCCGACGAACTGGCCGCCCTGGAGGTGCGCTCCAGCATGGCCGGGCGGTGGCGGATGTCCACCATCGGGATCGTGATGGCCGCGATGCCCGCCCTGATCTACTGGGCGGCCGGTCTGGCCTCCGCCGCCGGGGCGCCGATCGTCTCGCTGGGCACCCTGGTCGCCTTCGTCTCGCTCCAGCAGGGCCTGTTCCGGCCCACCGTGAGCCTGCTCTCCACCGGCGTGGAGGTGCAGACCTCGCTCGCCCTGTTCCAGCGCATCTTCGAGTACCTCGACCTGCCGGTGGAGATCGACGAACCGGCCCGCCCCGTCCAGCTGGCCGAGATCCGCGGCGACGTCCGGTTCGAGGACGTCGAGTTCCACTACCGCCCCGACCAGGACCGCCCCACCCTGACCGGCATCGACCTGACCGTCCCGGCCGGCGGCTCGCTCGCCGTGGTCGGCGAGACCGGCTCCGGCAAGTCCACGCTGTCCTACCTGGTGCCCCGGCTGTACGACGTCACCGGCGGCCGGGTCCTGATCGACGGGGTGGACGTGCGCGAGCTCTCCTTCGAGACGCTGGCCCGCGCCGTCGGCGTGGTCTCCCAGGAGACCTACCTGTTCCACGCCTCGGTCGCCGACAACCTGCGCTTCGCCAAGCCCGACGCCACCGACGCCGAACTGGTCGAGGCCGCCCGGGCCGCCCAGGTCCACGACATGATCGCCGCCCTCCCGGACGGCTACGACACCATGGTCGGCGAACGCGGCTACCGCTTCTCCGGCGGCGAGAAGCAGCGCCTGGCGATCGCCCGCACCGTGCTGCGCAACCCGCCCATCCTGGTCCTGGACGAGGCCACCAGCGCCCTGGACAACCAGACCGAGCACGCCGTCCAGCAGGCCCTGGACGCCCTCGCGGCGGGCCGCACCACCCTCACCATCGCGCACCGGCTCTCCACCGTCCGGGACGCCGACCAGATCGCCGTCCTCGACCGCGGCGAGATCGCCGAACTCGGCACCCACGAGGAACTGCTCGCCCGCGGCGGCCGCTACGCCGCACTGACCAACCGCGAGGCGCCCCCGGTGCCGGTGCCCGCCGCCTAGGCCGCGCACCCGCTGGTCCAGGGCCGCAGCTTCTCCGGGTTGCGCACCGCCCAGACGTGGGTGATCCGGCCCCCGGCGGTGCCGAACGCGAACACCCCGGCCACCGCGCCGTCCACCAGCGCGAGCAGGCCGTCCTGGCCGTTCACCGGGTGCTCGCGCAGCTCGATCCCGGGCCGGGCGCCCGCGAACGCGGCCACCGCCGACGCGATCCGGGCGCCGCCGGACAGCGGCTCCAGCAGGGCCGGGACCAGCCCGCCGCCGTCGGTCACCACCGTCGCGTCCGGGTCCAGCAGCTCCACCAGCGCACGGACGTCCCGCGCCTCCCAGGCCCGCTTGAAGTCCCGCACCAGCGCGGCCCGCTCGCCCGCGGGCGCGGCCGGCGGCCGGGCGCCGCGCACCCGGCGCCGCCCCGAGGCGGCCAGCTGGCGGCAGGCCGCCGCGGACCGGCCCACCACCACCGCCACCTCCGGGAACGGGTACCGGAACACGTCGTGCAGCACGAACGCCACCCGCTCCGCCGGGGTCATCGACTCCAGCACCACCAGGAACGCCATGTGCACCGACTCGTCCAGGGTGATCCGGTCCGCCGGGTCCCCGGTCGCCCCGTCGCCCGGCACCGGCTCCGGCAGCCAGGAGCCCACGTACCGCTCCCGCCGGACCCGGGCCGAACCCAGCAGGTCCAGGCAGATCCGCCCGGCCACCGTGGTCAGCCACCCGCCCGGCGCCGCCACCTCGGCCCGCCGCCGCTCCGGCAGCGCGTACCAGCGGGCGTAGGTCTCCTGCACCACGTCCTCGGCGTCGGCCAGCGACCCCAGCAGCCGGTACGCCAGGTTGGTCAGCCGCCGCCGCTCCGCCGCCACCACGCGCAGCGCCTCGTCCCGCCGCCCCGCCACGGTCTCCTCCACGTCCGCTCCTCCTCGGTGGGTCCGTCCTTCCCCTCCTGAGACCGGACAGCGCCCCGGAACGTGACATCCGGCCCGCACCTCACACTCCGGGCGGCCGTTTCGTCGTACCGGCAGGAGCACACCGACGGACGGAGAGCGCACGATGGACGACTTCCAGCCCACCGGACGGGCCCACGGGACCCGCCACCCGGACACCGCGCCGCCGGCCGGCGCCGCCCGCCCCGCGCACACCGCCCCCGCCACCGAGGACCGGCTCCAGCGGGCCGCCGCCGCCCTCGCCGGGCACGGCTTCGCGGTGGAGGTCCTGGACGGCGCCGCGGCCGCCCGCGAGCGCGTCCGCGCCCTCCTCCCGGACGGCGCGAGCGTGCTCACCACCGCCAGCGAGACGCTCCGGCTGACCGGCGTCGAGGCGGACGCCAACGCCCGCCCCGGCGCGCTCAAGCCCCGGCTGCTCGCCATGGACCGGGAACGCGGGGCCGACGAACTGCGCCGGCTGCTCGCCGCCCCCGACGTCGTCCTCGGCAGCGCCGCCGCCCTGCTGGAGACCGGCGCCCTGGTGATCGCCTCCGGCTCCGGCAGCCAACTGCCCGCCAACGGCGGCGGCGCGGGCCACGCGATCTGGCTGGTCGGCGCCCAGAAGCTGGTCCCCGACCTGCCCGCCGCGCTGCGCCGGATCCACGAGCACGCCCTGCCGCTGGAGAGCGCCCGCACCGAGGCCGCGTACGGGCAGCCGAGCGCCGTCAACCAGCTGCTGGTGCTGCACGCCCCGCCCCGCTTCACCCGCGGCACCGTCCTGCTGCTGCGCGAGGCCGTGGGCTACTGAGGCCGGGCGGTCCGGGCGGCGGGCGGACGCTCCCGACGGGGCGTCAGGCGGCCTTGGGCGACTCGTTGTACTGCTCGGCGGGCTCCTGGCCGGAGAGCGCCTGGATGGCGGCCATCACCTCGTCGGTGACCTGGCGGCGGGCCTTGGCCGAGCGGGCCTGGCCGTGCAGCTCGTCGAAGTGCAGCGGCTCGCCGAACTTGACGCTGATCTTCCGCAGCCGGGGGATCCGCTTGCCGACCGGCAGGATGTGCTGCGGGCCCTCCAGCGCCACCGGCACCACCGGGACGCCGGCGGTCAGCGCCAGCCAGGCCACGCCGGTCTTGCCGCGGTACAGCCGGCCGTCCAGCGAGCGGGTGCCCTCGGGGTAGATGCCGAAGGCCCGGCCGGAGTTCAGGATCTCCAGGCCCTCGTCCAGCGAGGCGGTGGCGGCCCGGACGCTGCCGCGCTCCACCGGGACGGCGTTGATCACGTGGGTGAAGAAGAACCGGGAGACCGCGCCCTTGAGGCCGGTGCCGGTGAAGTACTCGGCCTTGGCGAGGAAGAACACCTGGCGCGGCGCGGCCAGCGGGATGACCACGCTGTCCACGAACGACAGGTGGTTGCTCGCCAGGATCACCCCGCCCTTGCGCGGCACGTTCTCCAGGCCCTCGATCGTCGGCCGGTACAGGGCCTTCGCGAGCGGCTTGAGCACGAGCTTGGTGACGAGGTCGATCACGGTGTTGGCCCTCCCTGGCCGGATGAACGGGTCCGGCCGGGGAGCCTCCCCGGCCGGGGTCTCGCCGCGGGGCGAGGCGCGCGGCCCGGACCGGGCCGGACCACTGGGCAACGGACCGCAGACTACGACATGGACCCCGCGCTTCGTCCACATCCGCCGCCGCCGCGGGGCTGCGATCCTTGTCACGCCCACCCGGTGGACGGATCGCGTCTCAAGGGGTGGGACGGGGCGGTCAGGCGCGGACCGGGAAGATCCGGCGGACCACCCGCTCGGCGGCCCGGCCGTCGTCCCAGGGGCAGAACCGCTCCCGGAAGCGCTGCCGGGCCTCCGGCTCCGGGTCGCCCGCGAGCAGCGCCTCGGTGAGCGCGTCCTGCTCGGTGGTGACCGCGCCGGGCGGCTCCTCCATCAGGTCGAAGTAGACGCCGCGGACCTCCTGGTACTCCTCCCAGTCGGGGGCGTACACGGCGATCGGGCGGTCCAGCACCGCGTAGTCGAACATCATCGAGGAGTAGTCGGTGACCAGGGTGTCCGCGGCCAGGTAGAGGTCCTCGACCGAGGGGTGGTCGGAGACGTCCAGCAGGGTGGCCGCGCCCGGGGCGGCGGTCAGGTCGCCCGCGCCGCCCTCGTGGAAGTAGTGGGTGCGCACCAGCACCGTCCAGCCGGGGCCGAGCCGCCCGGCCAGCGCGGGCAGGTCCAGCAGCGGCAGGTAGCCGCCGCGCGACTCGCGGTGGGTCGGCGCGTACAGCACGGTGCGCTGCCCGTCGGCGATGCCCAGCGCCCGGCGGGCGTCCACGCACTGCTCGGGGGTGGCCAGCACCAGGCGGTCGTTGCGCGGGTAGCCGGTGTCCAGGACCTGGTAGGTGCCGGGGAAGGCCCGGGCGAAGTGCTTGCTGGTGTGCGGGTTCGGCGAGACCAGGTAGTCCCAGCGGCCGACCACCTCGCGCAGCCGCTCGAAGTCCATCCCGTCCGCGGCCAGCGGCCGGTCCACCAGGTCCATGCCCATCGCCTTCAGCGGCGTGCCGTGCTGGGTCTGCACGTGCACGGTGCCGGCGCGCTTGGTCATCGTGTGCGGGAAGTTCACGTTGTTGATGAAGTACTTGGCGGTGGCCATCGCCCGCAGGTACGCGGGGGTGTTGACGATCACGTACGGCACCCCGGCGGGCAGCGTGGCGGCCCGCTCGGCGTTCTCCACCACCCACACCCCGTGCACCTGCGGGGCCAGCTCCTTGGCCTTGGCGTAGATCGCCGCCGGGTTGCAGGCGTAGCCGCGGTGCCAGTACGCCGCGTACACCGCGAGGTTCTGGTCGATCGGCAGCCGCTTGAAGGCGTTGTACGCGGTGAACCGGGCCCCGCTGCGGACGGCCCGCTTCACCCCGGGCGCCACCGCCCTGGTGCCGCGCTTGACCGCGCCGGGCAGCCGGCCGCCGCGGCGCAGCTCGGCGTAGGCGCGCCGGGAGCCGCGGGCGGCCAGCCGGTACTGGACGCCGCGCACCCCGGACGGGTACTGGTAGCCGTCCGGGCGGTGCTTGGCGAAGTGGCCGGTGATCCGGGCGAAGAACTCGGGGCGCAGCCCGACCGGGACGAGCCCGGGGCTGTCGTAGACGGTGAGCGCCTGCTTGACGGTGCGGTCGAAGACCAGGGTGCGCAGGGCGTCCGCGCGCTCGCAGCGGTCCAGGAAGGCGAAGATCGCGTCGTACTGGGCGAAGGCGTCGGCGTGCTTGGCGGAGGCGGTGGCGGTGATCGCGCCGGGGCGGCCGCGCCGGTAGTTGTAGCAGGGCCGGTCCAGGTAGAGCAGCCGGTCGGCGGCCAGCAGCAGCGGGTAGGTGACCGAGATGTCCTCGTAGTGGCCGCGGCCGAAGTGCACGTCCAGGCCGAGCAGGTACTCGCGGCGCATCACCTTGTTCCACACCGCCAGCACGGCGTTGAACAGCGCCGGGTGCTCGGCGGCGGTGCAGCCGGACACCAGCGGGGAGCCGGCCAGCACCTTGCGCCACGGGTTCGGCTCCCGGCCGCCGTCCGGGTAGACGTGGACGAAGTCGGTGAGCAGCACGTCGGCGGGCAGCTCGCGGGCCGTCTCGGCGCGCAGCTCGGCCAGCACGGCGTCGATGCTGCCCTCGGGCAGCCAGTCGTCGCTGTCGACGAACCAGACGTAGGTGCCGGTGGCCTCGGCCAGCCCGGCGGTGCGGGCGCCGCCGAGCCCCTGGTTCTCGGCCAGGTGCAGCACCCGCATCCGGGGGTCGCCGGCGGCGTGCGCGTCCAGCAGGGCGCCGCAGTTGTCGGGGGAGCGGTCGTCCACCGCGATCAGCTCGACCTCGCCGGGTGCGGCCCCCTCCGACCGGAGCGAGTCCAGGCACTGCGGCAGGAAGCGTTCCACGCCGTGAACGGGCAGGACGATGCTGAGCAGGGGTGGCACGTGCGTTCACTCCGCGAAGGCATTGAGAGGGTGGCTGCCGGCCGGCCGCCCGGTACGGACACTCTACCGAGCCGGGCTGGGCACTCCCTGGGAGCGGACACGGGGAGGCGGCGGCGCCGGGCCGCGGCACCCCGGGCGCAGGTGGTCGGGGTGACCGGGGTGCCGCGGACGGCGGGGAAACGCGACCGCCGGTGCCGCGCCGTACCAGCGGCGGCACCGGCAGCCCGGTTTGGCGGTCCGACCGACCCTCAACGATCGACCGCCGGTCCGTCCACCACGTCGGAGTCGGGCCGCCGCAGCGTCGAGACGGCCGGACAGTGACTCACTGTGGTGTCGGAAGCGTAACGGGATGGTCGGGTGATTCGTTCATACTCGAAATCACCCGACCGGGGATGGGTGGGTGTTCCCCGCTATCCCGTGTCGTTGTAGATATTGCTTGGAGGTTTCGGCCACGTCAATCCCTCGTATGTGTTCAATTTCTGAACTCAAGGTGACGGGCGTGCGCCGGGGGCCTCCCGCCGGCCGTCCGGGGCCCGTCCGCCGCCGGCGCGAAGCCGGCCCCGCGGTCCTCGCCGACCCCGCCCGCCGACCCCGCCCGCCGGTTGCGCCCGCGCGCCCGGCGCACCCGGTGCCCGCCGGTGCGCCCCGGCAGCGCACCGGACCGCCGCAGAGCCCAACGGCCGTTCGGTGCTTGGATGGTGCACCATCAACCGATGCCTAGTCGTGACCGGGAGCACCGGCCCCTGGTGAAGCGTCAGTTCCGTTCGCACGGTACGGTGGCAGAACACCAGGACGGTTGTGTGAAGGCCGTCGTAGCCGGATAGTCTTCGCCTCACGGCCCTGGCGCCTCGTAGGGGTGGGAAACAAGATGGAACAGATGCAAGTGCGACCGCGGCCCCGGGTGCCCGCGATCCAGTGCGGTGTCGGCACGACCGGCCGCCGGATCGACCGGCACCTGGCCGTCCTCGGCGCGCCCGCGCTCCCGGCAGTGGACACGGCAGAAGCGCTCGGCCTGATAAGGGAACTGACGCCGCGCGGGCCCAGCGCCCCGATGCCGGCCGCCTCGCCGCGCCGCAGCGCCCGGGTCTCCCTGATGGCGCCGCTGCGCCGCCTCAAGCGGAGCCTGTTCGGCAGCCGGGGCTGACCCCGGGGCGGGTGCTCCCGCCCGGCCGGTCCGCCCCGCTGCCACGACCCGACGGACGGGGAGTCCGTCGGGCTTTCGGCGTCCCCGCGCACGGCCCCGCGTCCGGCTCCGCACTCGGCTCCGGGTGCCGCCCCGGGCCCCGGCGGACCCTGGCGCGCCCTGGCGAGCACCCTGGCGCTCGGGTGGCGTTCGGCCGCGGCCCCTACGAGGCGCGGCCCAAGATCGGCCAGGATGGCCCCATGTCCGACACCTTCCACACCCAGACGCTCGACGTCGCCACCGGCCGCGACGAGGTCGCCCTCGACGTCACCGACCGCTGCCACGCCTTCCTGAGAGAGGTCGCGGACGGCCGCGACGGACTGCTCAACGTCTTCGTCCCGCACGCCACCGCGGGCATCGCGGTGATCGAGACCGGCGCCGGCAGCGACGACGACCTGCTCGCCACCCTGCGCGAACTGCTGCCCGCCGACGACCGCTGGCACCACCGCCACGGCAGTCCCGGCCACGGCCGCGACCACGTCCTGCCGGGCCTGGTCGCCCCGCACGCCACCCTGCCGGTGATCGGCGGCCGGATCGCCCTGGGCACCTGGCAGTCCGTCGTCCTGATCGACACCAACGGCGACAACCCGCAGCGCAAGCTCCGGCTCTCCTTCCTCGGCTGACCGGTCGGCGTCCGACCGGCGTCCGGCCGGTTGTCCGACCCCCGGGATCCCCGACCACCCACCGCGGTGCCCGCGGCGGTGTGGTGGGCACCGCCGCGGGCACCGCGGTGGCGGACGGGCGTACCCTGTCCGGCATGGGAGAGCAGCAGCCGGAGACCGCGCCGGAGACCGAGGGCGCGCCCGCCGCCGAGCAGGTCTGCGAGGTGTCCGCCGACCCCGGGCAGTCGCTGCGCGGGCTGCGGCCCGGCGGGCCGGGGGAGCGGGCCGCGTGCGTCCTGTGCGGCGAGCCGACCGAGTACTCGGCCGACGCGCCCGGCAGCCCGCTGTGCCCCGTCTGCACCTGGCAGCAGGCCCAGCGCGCCGCCTGCTCCGGCTGACCGCGGTGCCCGGACCGGTCCCCGACGGGCGCCTGGAGCGGCCGCACGCCACCCTCGCCTACAGCGCCACCGGCGGCCGCGGCCCGCTCGCCGTGCACGCCCACGGGGCGCTCTCCAGCCGGGCGCACGAGCGGCGGGCCGGACTGTTCGACTGGACGGCGCTGACCGCGACCCACCGGCTGGCCCGGTACGACGCGCGCGGGCACGGCGAGTCCACCGGCCGGGCCGTCCCCGCCGACTACCACTACCCGGCGCTGGCCGCCGACCTGCTGGCGCTCTGCGACCACCTCTCGCCCGGCGCGCCCGTCACCGGACTCGGCGCGTCCATGGGCACCGCCACCGTGCTGTGGGCCGCGCTGGAGCGCCCCGAGCGCTTCGACCGCCTGGTGCTGGCCGTCCCCGCCGTCGCCTGGGCCGCCCGGGAAGCCCGCCGCAACGGGCTGCGGGCCGCCGCGACCCTGGTCGAACGGCGCGGCCGCGGCGCGCTGGACGCCGCGGCCCGGATGTCCGGACCGCCCGCCGTCCTCGCCGGCGCCCCGCAGTACACCACCGAGTTCGATCTGCCCGAACCGCTGCTGCCGGCCGCGCTGCGGGCCGCCGCCGCATCCGACCTGCCCGACCCCGAGGCGCTGCGCGACCTCCCGCACCCCGTCCTGCTGCTCGCCTGGGACACCGACCCCCTGCACCCCCTGGCCACCGCCCGCACCCTGGCCGCCCACCTCCCGAACGCCCGCCTGCACGTCTCGCACACCCTTGCGCAGGTGCGGAGTTGGGGCCGCCTGGCGGCCGCGTTCGTGGCGGAGGGGGAGTAGCGCGACGGCCGCGCCGGCCGAGTGCGGGCTACTGGATGCGCAGGCTGCGGTCGCCGAAGTCCGCGACCAGGTGGAGCCGACCACCGAGGGCCTCGACGTACTCGCGGAGCGTGCTGAGGGAGGTGCTGTCGAGGTCGCCGCGCTCCAGCCGGGACACATTGGGCTGGGTGACGCCGATCCGCTCCGCCACCTCGGTCTGGGTCAGGTCCTGCTCCCGGCGGATCTCGGCGAGCCGGTAGGCGCGCACCTCGGCGTCGAGCCTGGCGCGGTGCGCCGCGACCCGGCCCTCGTCGGTGACGACTTCGGCCCGGACGTCCTTCCAAGATCTGGCCACGGCTACTCGCCCTCCTTGAGCGCGTCGAGGTGCCGGTCGAACCGGGCATCCGCGATCGGGATGTTCACGTCGTACCACAGGTTCCACTGTCCGGACTTGTCGCCTGCGACGAGGAGGATGGCTTCCCGTTCGGGGTCGAACGCGAACAGGATGCGGATCTCGCTCTCGCCGCTGACCCGGGGTCGCAGTTCCTTCATGTGGTGATGTCTGGACCGCTTGATCCGGTCGACCAGCGGCCGCCCGAGGGTCGGTCCCTCCTCCACGAGCTTGTCGACGGCGGCGGCGACCTGGTCCGCCGTTTCCGGTTCGTTCTCGCTCAGCCTGAGGAACCAGGCAGCCACTGCCTCATGCAGTGAGACTTCCCATGCCACCACAGGAGCATGCGTCATGAGTTATATGCGCTGCAAGTTATTTCCGCAGGTCGGTCAGGTGTCCTCGCGGGTGGTGTGGTGGACGGTGGAGCCGGTGCGGTGCTTGCGGACCAGGAG
Organism: Kitasatospora saccharophila; assembly: GCF_039529925.1. Lineage (NCBI taxonomy): Bacteria > Bacillati > Actinomycetota > Actinomycetes > Kitasatosporales > Streptomycetaceae > Kitasatospora > Kitasatospora saccharophila. Next base: position 177,559 of record NZ_BAAANS010000006.1, read on the forward strand.
TTGGGCGGGGACGCGGGTGCGCAGGTCGGGGACGTGGCTGACGATGCCGACGGCGCGGTCGCGTTCGCGCAGCGAGTCGAGGACGTCCATGACCTCTTCGAGGGCGTTCTCGTCGAGGGTGCCGAAGCCCTCGTCGATGAAGAGGGTGTCCAGGGGCATGCCGCCGGCCTCGTCGGTGACCACGTCGGCGAGGCCGAGGGCGAGGGCGAGGGAGGCGAAGAAGGACTCGCCGCCGGAGAGGGTGGCGGTGTCGCGCTCGCGGCCGGTCCAGGCATCGACCACGTGCAGGGAGAGGCCGGAGCGCTTGGTGCCGGAGACCAGGCCGTCGCTGTGGACCAGGGTGTAGCGGCCGCCGGACATCTTCAGCAGGCGCCGGGTCGCGGCGGCGGCGACCTGCTCCAGCCGGGCGGCCAGCACGTACGACTCCAGGCGCATCCGCAGGGCGTTCTCGGCGGGGGCGCCGGCCAGCAGGGCGGCCAGCCGGCTGATCCGGGCGTGGGCGTCCAGGACGGGGGCCAGTTCGGCGGCCAGCGCGGCCAGGTCGCGGCCGATCCGGGCCAGGTCGGCGACCCGGCGGCGGGCCCGGTCGTGCCCGGAGTGGGCGTCGGCGAGGTGCTCGTCGGCGCGGGCGGCGGCCGCGCGGGCCGGTTCGGCGGCGGCGGGCGGGAGTTCGGCGGCGGCCCGCAGGGCGGGGTCGGCGAGCTGGGCGTCGGCCAGTTCGAGGTCGGCGTCGAGCTGCTTGAACCTCCGCCGCAGCGCGTCCAGTTCGTACGGGGGCAGGGCGGCCGCGTCGAGTGCCGCCAGGTCGGCGAAGCCCGCGTCGCGGGCGGCGCGGAGCAGGGCCGTCGTGCTCTCGTCGAGGCGGGTGCGGGCGGTGGCGGTGGCCCGGGCGGCGTCCAGGACGGCGGTGGTGGCGGTGGACAGCGCGGTGACGGCGGCGGCGCGGGCGGCGACCGAGGGGGCGTCGCCCCGGGCGGCGGCCAACCGCCGGGCCAGGTCGGTGAGTTCGGCGTCCAGGGCGTTCAGCTGGCCGGAGAGCCGGGCGCTCTGCTCGGCGGCCTGGCGGAGCTGTTCGCGGTGCGCGCCGCCGTCCCGTTCCAGCCGTTCGAGCTGCTGGCCCAGCGGCAGCCAGCGTTCCGCCGCGTGCTGGAGGCTCTTCTGGCGGGCGGTCAGTTCGCGCAGGGCGGTGGTGAGTTCGGCGGTGCCGCGGCCTCCGGCGGCGGCCCCGGCGGCGGCGGCTTCGGCCTCCAGGGCGCTCAACTGCTTGGTCGCGTCGGCGAGTTCGGCTTCGGCGGCGTGCTGGGCGGCGCGGGCGCGGCGTTCGTCCTCGGCGGTGACCTGGTCGGCGGAGGGTTCGGCGGGGGCCGGGTGCCCGGGCGAGCCGCACACCCGGCACGGGGCGCCCGGGGTCAGGGCGGCGGCCAACTCGGCCGCCATGCCGGTGAGTCGGCGTTCCTGGAGGTCGAGGGTCCGCTGCCGGGCGTGCTGCGCGGCGTCGGTGCGCGCGCGGACGGCGTCCTGGGCGGCGGTGCGGTCGTCCCGCAGCCGCAGGTACCGCTCGGCGGCCGCCAACTGGCCCTGCAACTCCAGCTGCCGGTCGGTCAGTCGGGCCAGCTCGGTGCGGGCCTCCCGGGCGTTCTCGCGGTCCTGCTGGAGCTGCTTCAGCCGTTCGTCGAAGTCCTCCAGCCAGCGGCGGGAGTCCTCGGCGAGGAGCTCCGCCTCCTCGCGCTTGCGCCGCAGCCGGGTGCGGTCGGCGAGCAGCGCGCCGTGCCGCTCCTCGGCCGCGGCGGCGGCCTCCAGCCGGCCGGTCTCGGCGCGCAGCACCCCTTCGGCGGCGCGCAGTTCCCCGGGGCCGTCGAGCGGGGAGGTCCAGCGGGCGGCGGCCGCGCGGGCGGCCAGCGCGGCGCGGCGGGCGGCCTCCCGGCTGCCGGCGGCGGCCAGCGCGGCCAGCGCGGCCCGGTGCAGGCGGCGCAGCGGGGCGGGGCCCTCGGCCGCCATCGCCGCGTCCAGCCGGGCCCGTTCGGGGGCCGAGCGGGCGGCCAGGTCGGCGAGCCGGAGCCGTTCTTGCCGGGCCCGCTGGTGGCGGGACTGCCGTTCGGCCAGGGCGGCCTGCTCCTCCAGCCGGGCGCGGGCGGCGGCCCGCGCGCTCTCGGCGGCGGCCAGCCGCAGTGCGGCGGAGTCGGCCCGTTCGGCGGCGTCGACGCGCAGCAGCGCGGCCCAGGCCAGCGCCCCGGAGACCGGGGCGTCCTCGTCGGGGCGGTGCTCGGCGGCGCCCGCCGCGAGCGGCCCGGCGGCCTCCTCGGCGCGGGCCAGCAGGGCGTGCACCCGCTGCCGTCCGCTCTGCACCCGGGACTCGTGCTGCTTGCGCAACTCGGCCGTCCAGCGCTCCAGTTGGTCGAACCGGCCGGTGTCGAAGAGCCGGCCGAGCAGTTCGGCGCGCTGCTTGGAGTCGGCCCGCAGGAAGCGGGCGAAGTCGCCCTGCGGGAGCAGCACGACCTGGCAGAACTGTTCGCGGTTCATGCCCAGCAGCCGGGTCAGCTCCTCGCCGGCCTCCTGGTGCGACCTGCTGACCGGCACCCAGCCGGGTCCGCCCTGGCCGGCGTCGGCGGCCCACTCGCGCAGCAGGGTCTGCGCCTTCTCCGGGGTCAGGCCGGTGCCGCGCTTCTTGGGCCGCCACTGCTCGGGGCTGCGGGTGACCTCCAGCCGCCGCCCGCCGAGGGTCAGCTCCAGCACCACCTCGGTGCGCACGCCCGGTTCGGCGTGGTCGCTGCGCACCCCGTTGCTGCGGCGGGTGCCGGGCAGTTCGCCGTAGAGCGCGTAGCAGACCGCGTCCAGCACGCTGCTCTTGCCGGCGCCGGTGGCCCCGCGCAGCAGGAACAGGCCGGCGGCGGAGAGCCGGTCGAAGTCGATCAGCTCGGTGCCCGCGAACGGCCCGAAGGCGGTGAGGGCGAGCCGGTGCAGCCTCATCGGGTGTGCTCCCACGTGTGGTGGTGACGGGCGGTCACCGGGCGTTCTCCTCGGCCCGGCCGGCCGCGCTGCGGCGCACCGACTCCAGGCCCTCCAGCAGCCAGGTCCGTTCGTCGCCGTCGAGCTCCCGGCCGGGTCGGACGTGGGCGACGAAGCCCTCGACCACCTCCTGGTCGGTGCGCCCGCGCACCCGCTGGGCGTAGGAGGCGCCGTCGGCCCGCTCGCCGCCCTCCGGGTCGAAGAGCAGCTGCAGGGTGTGCGGGAAGCGCTCGCGCAGCCGCTCCATCGCGTCGGCCGGGCGGAGGGGGTCGGTCAGGGTGGCCTGCACCCAGCGGTCGACGGCGTACTCGTACTTCCCGTCGGTCAGCAGCTCGTCCAGCCGCCCCTTCAGCTGGGCCAGCCGGCGCGGCACCGGGCAGTGCACCCGGCGGGCCTCGACGGCGCCCGCCGCGTCCAGGTCGACCAGCCACATCGACTTCTCGTGCGTCGTCTCGGAGAAGGAGTAGGCCAGCGGGGAGCCGGAGTAGCGCAGGTGCGGGGCGAGGGTCTGGCAGCCGTGCAGGTGGCCGAGCGCCGCGTAGTGCACGCCGTCGAACACCGAGGCGGGCACCGACTGGACGCCGCCGACCGCGATGTCCCGCTCGCTGTCGCTGGCGGCGCCGCCGGTCACGAAGGCGTGCGCCAGCACCACCGCGCGGGTGCCCGCGGGGCGGGCGGCCAGGTCGGCGCGGACGCCGTCCATCGCGGCGGCGAGCACCTGCTCGTGGCCGCCCCGCTCCAGGCCGAGCCGCTCGCGGACCAGCGCCGGCTCCAGGTAGGGCAGGCCGTAGACGGCCACCGGGCCGTGCTCGTCGGCCAGCAGGACGGGCTCGGCCAGCGCGTCCGGGTCGGTGCGCAGGTGGATGCCGGCCCGGTCGATCAGCCGGGCGGCGGTGCCCAGCCGGCGGGCGGAGTCGTGGTTGCCGGAGATGAACACGGCGGGCACGCCCAGCTCGGCCAGCCGCCACAGTGCCTCGTCGAACAGCGCGACCGCCTCCAGGCCGGGCAGCGCCCGGTCGTAGACGTCCCCCGCGACCAGCACCGCGTCGACCCGCTCGGCGGTGACGGTCGCCACCAGGTGGTCCAGGAAGGCCCGCTGGGCGCCGTGCAGGTTCTCCCGGTGGAACGAGCGCCCCAGGTGCCAGTCCGAGGTGTGCAGCAGCCTCACTCCGTCGCTCCCCGCCGCATCCTCGCCACTCCTCGTCCGTCCGGTGCTCCGGTACGAGTATCACAGGTGCCGGACAGCGCCCCGAGCCGTCGCCTTAGCAGACCCGGTGACCCGGGTGGCGGTCGGGGCTGTTCATCGGTCGGGTGTTCGGGGAAGATCATCAGGTGGTACGGCGGGCGGGTCCGCGGAGCGGAAGGGAGCGGGATGGGCATCGAGTACAGCCCGGAGATCTCCGACCTGCTCGGGCGGGTGCGCCGCCGGCCGAACGCGGGCTGGCCGTGGCGGCCGGGGGAGCAGGTGCCGGCCGGGCTGACGGTCAAGCAGTCCTGGGGGTGGCTGTTCGCGCCGGACGGGCGGGTGCTGACGCTGGTGAACCCGAAGGACGGGGTGGTCAGCCTGCCCGGCGGCTCGCTGGAGCCGGAGGACGCGGGGGACCCGGGCAGTGCGCTGGCCCGGGAGGCCGGCGAGGAGGCGCAGGCGGTGATCGGGGGCCCGGTCTACCTCGGGTACCTGTACGACCGGGTCGGCTCGGCCAACGGCGGGCACGAGTGCGCCCGGGTGCGGATGGCCGCGGTGCTGCGCGGGGTGGGCCCGTCGGTGCCGGACCCGGCCTCCGGGCGGCACTACCGGCGGCTGCTGGTGGCGCCCGGCCTGGCGGTCGAGCTGCTCGGCTGGGGGCCGCCCGGACTGCGGCAGGCCCGGGCGGCGGTCGCGGCGGCGGCCGGGCTGTGGGGCGTCCCGGCGCGGGCGGACGAGACGATCGAGGAACTGCCGCTCGCGGGCTGCCGGCTGTGCTGAGCGCGCCGGGCGCCGGGCGCTGATCGCACCGGGCGCCGGGCGCTGACCGCACCGGGCGCGCGCCCCTCGGCGCCGGGGTGGTGCGGCCGTCACTCCGGGGAATCGTCGCAGCCCAGGTCAGGGATGGGTCTGCGCGCGTAGCGAACGTTGGGGTCCCGTTCGGTGAGAGTTCGTCAACTTCTTTGGCATGACCGCTTCCCCGCGAGGCTACTGACTGGTATCCAATGTGTGGCCTGCGTCACTCATGGAGGATCAGATGTCCCGCTTCCGTGCTGTCTCCGTCGCGCTCACCGCGGCGGCCCTGTCCGTCACCACCCTCGTCGCCGCCACCCAGGCGAACGCCGCCGGCGTCAACTACGTCGCGCTCGGCGACTCCTACTCGGCCGGCGTCGGCTCCGGCAGCTACACCAGCGACAGCGGCAGTTGCAGCCGCAGCACCAAGGCGTACCCGTACCTCTGGAAGACCGCCCACGCGCCCACCTCGTTCTCCTTCGTGGCCTGTTCGGGCGCGAAGACCGGGGACGTGGCCGCCAACCAGCTGAGCGCGCTGAGCTCCTCGACCACGCTGGTGTCGATCACCGTCGGCGGCAACGACGCGGGCTTCGCCTCCACCATGCAGACCTGCGTGCTGAACAGCGAGAGCTCCTGCCTGAGCGCGGTGAACACGGCCAAGAGCTACGCCAACAACACCCTGCCGGGCCAGCTCAGCGGCCTGTACGGGCAGATCAAGGCGAAGGCGCCCAACGCGCACGTGGTGGTGCTCGGCTACCCGCACCTCTACCAGGTGCCGGGCAGCTGCATCCTCGGCATCTCGGACACCAAGCGGACCGCGATCAACAGCGCCGCCGACACCCTGGACACGGTGATCGCCAAGCAGGCGGCGAACGCCGGGTTCACCTTCAAGGACGTCCGCACGGCCTTCTCCGGCCACGAGATCTGCGGCTCCTCCAGCCAGTGGCTCAACAGCACCACGCTGCCGATCAGCGACAGCTACCACCCCAACTCCTCCGGCCAGGCCGGCGGTTACCTGCCGCTGTTCAGCGCCGCGGCCTGACCCGGGGGAGCGGCACCGGCGTCCGTGGGGGACGGGGAGGGCGGCGGGCGGGCTCGTGCGAGGAGCCCGGCCGCCGGTGTTCCGGGGGACCGGCGCGGACGGCCGGTCGGTGCGGACGGTCGGTCAGTGCAGGTAGTCGGTCAGCGCCGCGGGCTGCAGACCGGCCTGCGCGGCCGCGTCCAGGGCGCGCTGCAGGTCGCTCGCCAGGGTGTCGGTGAAGTGCAGGATGACGATGTCGCCGGCCTGCAGGACGCCGCCGGGGTGCGAGGTGCTGGAGGCGCCCCAGCCGAAGTCGGCGTTCGCGGTGACCAGGTGCGTCATGCCGCAGTTCGCGGCGGCCTGCTGGAGGTCGGCGTTCGCCGCGAAGTACGGCGGGCGCAGCAGCGTCGGGACGGTGCCGTAGTGCGCGGTGACGGCGTCCCGGGCGTCGCAGACCTCGGCCTGCTGCTCGGCGGGCGACAGCGTGGTCAGGTCCCGGTGCGAGACGCTGTGGTCCTCGATCGCGGAGCCGGGCACCGCGGTGGCCCGGGAGAAGTAGTCCGGTTCGAAGCCCTCCGGCATCGGCAGCGGGAACGCGGTGACCGGGACCTTCCGGTCGGCGATCAGCCGCACCGCCGCCGGGTCGCGGGTCCAGCCGTCGTCGACGGTGATGAAGACGACCGGGTCGGAGGTCGGCACGCCGCTGGTCAGCGGCGCGGGCGCCGGGCGGTCGCCGGTCACCGAGACGTCGTCCACCGAGACCGGGCCCTGGCCGTACCAGCCGTGCACGTACAGCTGCACCGAGGTGGTGGCCGGGCCGGTGGTGAAGGAGGTGCTCAGCCGCTGCCAGCCGTCGCCGGTGGACGCCGTCCAGGCCGGGGGGACGTCGTGGCCGGTGCCGCTCGCGCCCAGGAAGGCGTACGAGCCGCGCACCCAGGCGCTGTAGGCGTAGGTGGTGTTCGGGCGCACCGCGAGGGTCTGGGCGCACTGGCCGGTGGAGTCGTCCGAGGCGGGGGTGAGGGTCAGGGCGGAGCCGCCGGTGCGGGCGGCGGCGGTGACCGCGTCCTCGCCGGCCGCGCAGTGCCAGCCGGGGATCGAGCCCCAGTCGGCCAGCGGCAGGGTGGGGATCTCGAAGCCGGGGTTGGTGGCCAGGTTCGGCGCGGGGGCCGGCGCGTCCGCGTGCGCGGTCGGCACGGTGGCGAGGGAGGCCAGCGCGGCGGTGGCGGCGAGGGCCGCGAGACGGCGGCGGGCGGAACCGATCACGGGTCAACTCCATGGTGGGGGACGGGCGGAGGAGTGACTCCCGGAGGGGGCGGGGGTCGGTGGGGGCCCTGCCGCACCAGGCCGGTGCACACAATGGACTGGACCAATCCCGGCGGTCAAGCGGAACGGCCCAACCGGTGGCCGAGATCGGTCAACCGGCGTAGAGCTCCTCGATGTCCTGCGCGTAGCGCTCCGCCACCGCCGCCCGGCGGATCTTCAACGAGGGCGTCAGCAGCCCCTCCTCCAGCGAGAACTCGCGCGGCAGCAGCCGGAACGCCCGGATCGACTCCGCCCGGGACACCGTGGTGTTCGCCGCCCCCACCGCCCGCTGCACCTCCTGGTGCAGCTCCGGATCGGTCAGCGCCTCCCACACGTCCAGCGGCGGCCGCCCGCGGGCCCGCAGCCAGTGCGCCAGCGCCGCCCCGTCCAGCGTGATCAGCGCCGCCAGGTACGGCCGGTCGTCGCCCACCACCAGGCACTGGGCGATCAGCGGGTGCGCCCGGACCCGCTCCTCCAGCACCGCCGGGGCCAGGTTCTTGCCGCTGGAGGTGACGATCACCTCCTTCTTGCGGCCGGTCAGCGTCAGGTAGCCGTCCTCGTCCAGCTCGCCCAGGTCCCCGGTGGCCAGCCAGCCCCGGCAGAGCGCCTCGTCCGAGCAGCGCGGGTGGTTCAGGTACCCGGCGAACACCCCCGCCCCCTTCACCCACACCTCGCCGTCCTCCGCGATCGCCACCGTCGAACCCGGCACCGGACGGCCCACCGTGCCGAACTTCGGCCGCCGCGGCGGGTTCCCGGTGATCGCGGCCGAGGACTCGGTCAGCCCGTAGCCCTCGTACACCGTCATGCCCGCGCCCGCGAAGAACAGCGCCAGCTCCCGCCCCAGCATCGACCCGCCCGACATCACCGCCCGCACCCGGCCGCCCAGCACCGCCCGGATCCGCTGGTACACCATCCGCTCGTACGCGGCGTGCCGCAGCCGCAGCGCCGGGGAGGGGCCGGGGCCCTTGCGGTGCGCCCGGCGCTCGCAGGCCGCCGCCCACTCCACCGCGACCCGCTCCGCCTGCTCGAACAGCTCCAGCCGCCCGGCCTCCTCGGCGGCCTCCCGGGCCCGGCGGTGGATCTTCTCGAAGACGTACGGCACCGCCTGCAGGAAGGTCGGCCCGAACGCGGCCAGCACCGGCAGCAGGCTGTCCGCCGACACCTTCGCGTGGTGGCCGATCCGGATCCCGCCGCGCACCGCCGCGACCTGGGTGAGCCGCCCGTACACGTGCGCCAGCGGCAGGAACAGCAGGGTGGACGGCTGCCCGCCGCCGGTGTCGGCGAACACCTCCGCCCAGCCGTGCAGCACCGCGTCCGCCGCCGAGGCGAAGTTGCCGTGGGTCAGCAGGCAGCCCTTGGGGCGGCCGGTGGCGCCCGAGGTGTAGATGACGCTCGCCAGCGAGTCCGGCGTCACCCCGAGCCGCTGACGGTGCACCAGCGCGTCCGGCACGCCCGCGCCGTCCGCGGCCAGCTGCGCCACGCAGCCCCGGTCCAGCTGCCAGATGCCGGTCAGCTCCGGCAGCGCGTCGCACACCGCGCCCACCGTCATCGCCTGGTCCTCGTCCTCCACCACGCAGGCCACCGCCGCGGTCTCGGCCAGGATCCAGCGCACCTGGTCCGGCGAGGCCGTCGGGTACACCGGCACGGTGATCGCCCCGACCGACCAGAGCGCGTAGTCGAACAGCGTCCACTCCCAGCGGGTCGCCGACATCACCGCGACCCGGTCGCCGTAGCGCACCCCGCGGGTCAGCAGGCCCCTGGCCAGGGCCAGCACCTCGTCGCGGAACCGGGCCGCGGTCACCGGCTCCCAACCGCCGTCCACCGCCCGGGACAGCTGCACCAGCCGCGGATCCCGCTCCGCCCGGTCGAACACCGAGTCGGCCAGCCCGCCGGTCGGCGCCGTGCCCGGCGCGGGGCTGCTGAACTCTCGCACGGTCCCCCCGATCCCCGCGGCCCCCGCCCCGGTCCGGGGGGCCGTTCCCGCCCCCGGCCCGCACGGTCGGAGCGGTACCGGCGAAGCTACCGGATCGGCGCGGCGCTGCCCAGAGTCACCGTCCGACGACACCCCGCACCGACCGAAGGGCCGCAGGTCGGGGCCATGACAGAACCCGGCCGGGAAATTAAAGGACGATCCGGACAACAGCCGATCACGATGCACTTTCACCCTACGAACGGGTGGTCAGGAAGTAGTAGGCTCGCGGCTCTCGACCCCCGCCCGTGCCCACCCCTGCCCCCGCGCACCCACCTGCGCCCGCCCACCGCGTCCCGGGCCGTTCCGCCCGAGGACCACTAAGGACCCGTATGCGCCTGCGCCGCAGCTCGATCCGCGCGAGGATCGTCGCGCTGCTCCTGGTGCCCATCGCGGCGCTCAGCGGCCTGTGGGTCTACGCCACCCTCGTCACCACCGGCGACGTGTGGGAACAGCTCGACCTCGGCTCCACCTACACCGCCTTCGGCGACCCCGCCGACCAGTACGCCCACGACCTCCAGCAGGAGCGCGCCGCCGCCGTCCTGCGGCTGGCCGCCCCCGGCGACGCCGACTACGCAGCCGCCTACGCCCGCGCCCGCGAGGTCACCGACCGCGACCTGCAGCTGCTCCGCTACCAGGGCGCCAGCCACGACGCCGGCAAGCTCGACGCCGACCAGCGCGCCCGCTACCAGGAACTGCTGAACGTCGCCGACCAACTCGGCGCCATCCGCAGCCAGATCGGCCAGCAGAAGCAGAGCTGGGACGGCGCGCTCAAGGACTACAGCGACCTGATCACCCCGGTGTTCGCGTTCCGCTCCTCCTTCATCGCCAAGCAGACCGGCTCGCTGCCCCGGCAGGGCACCATCCTGGTCGAGCTCTCCCGGGCCGGCGAGTACCTCGCCCAGGAGACCTCCGCGATGCGCGCGCTGCGGGCCGGCACCGAGGCCGGCGCCAAGGACCCCCGCAAGCAGCAGGTCGCCCTGGACGCCATGAACGCCCAGCAGGCCCTGTTCCGGATCTACATCGGCGAACTCGGCAGCGACGACCGGGTGGCCTACAACGCGCTGCGGATGGGCCAGGACTGGAGCTGGCTCACCGCCGCCGAGAACGGCTTCGACAAGGCCGCCGACCGGGCCGTGGAAGTGCGCGGCGGCCCGGTCGACTCCTGGGGCGAGACCGCCGACAAGGTCCTCACCGCCATCGACGACCTCAACTCCGAGCTGGCCGCCGACCTCGGCGACCAGGCCCGCGACAACGCGATCGGCGCGCTGGTCCGCGGCGGCACCGCCGGCCTGATCGGCCTCACCGCCGTCGTGCTCTCCATCGTCATCTCCTACCGCACCGGCCGCCGCCTGGTGCGCGAACTCGTCGGCCTGCGCAACGCCGCCGCCGACCTGTCCGCCACCCGGCTGCCCTCGGTGATGCTCCGGCTGCGCCGCGGCGAAGCCGTCGACGTGGTCGCCGAAGTGCCCCAACTCGACCTCGGCACCGGCGAGATCGGCCAGGTTGGCCGGGCCTTCAACGAGGTCCAGCGGGTCGCCGTCGAGGCCGCCGTCGAACAGGCCGAACTGCGCCGCGGCGTCTCCGCCGTCTTCGTCAACCTGGCCCGCCGCAGCCAGGTCCTGCTGCACCGCCAGCTCACCCTGCTCGACACCATGGAGCGCCGCACCGAGGACCCGCGCGAGCTGGAGGACCTGTTCCGGCTCGACCACCTCACCACCCGCATGCGCCGGCACGCCGAGGGCCTGATCATCCTCTCCGGCGGCTCGCCCGGCCGCGCCTGGCGCAAGCCGGTCCGGATGGTCGACGTGGTGCGCGCCGCCGTCGGCGAGGTCGAGGACTACGCCCGGGTCCAGGTGCGCCCCTTCCCCGGCACCGGCCTGCTCGGCTCCGCCGTCGCCGACGTCACCCACCTGGTCGCCGAACTCGTCGAGAACGCCACCGTCTTCTCCCCGCCGCAGACCCACATCACCGTCCAGGGCGAGGTGGTCGCGCACGGCTTCTGCCTGGAGATCGACGACCGCGGCCTCGGCCTGAGCGAGCAGCACCTCGCCGAGATCAACCAGCGGCTCGCCGTGGAGCAGGAGTTCGACCTCGCCGACACCGACCGGCTCGGCCTGTTCGTGGTCTCCCGGCTCGCCCGCCGGCACGGCATCCGGGTGCACCTGCGGCCCAGCCCCTACGGCGGCACCTCCGCCGTGGTGCTGATCCCGCGCGAACTGCTCGCCGAAACCGTCGAGAGCGCCCCCGACGCGCCCCGCCAGGGCGCCGAGGACACCGGCACCCACCGGCGGCCGCCCGCCCCCACCGCCGCCACCGCCGTCCGGGCCCCGGGCGCCGTCCAGGCGCTGCCGGTCCGCGGCGAGGGCGCCCACGCCGCGCCCGCCCAGGCCGCGCTCGGCGGGCCC